>CAKZMO010000001.1 GCA_937128595.1 uncultured cyanobacterium
GGCGATCGCCATTCAGAATCTCACCCGTGACAGGTCAACTCGAAACGCGCATTCCAAAGCACACCATAGCCACATACTCTATCATTTTGCTTCCCAACCATGTTTTTAGGAGACGGCTTATGGCAAGCTCCAGCGCTGAAGCCGGTCCCGGTTAGTTTGTCCGGCTTCAGCAAGTCAGCATCGTGTCAACAAATTTTAGAGTGTCAGCGACAATTATTGCTCGGCAATGACGCATATATTTTCTTCAGTAAAACAATTTTTGTCTTCTATTGATTCTGAAAAGATATTAAACAACTTGCCCGTAATCTCAAGTAATCTCCAGATCCCTCGGAAATTGCTTAAGGTAATTTCTCTGAAGTGTTCTGTCTTATAAAAGCCGTAAGATACCTCCAACCCAGAATAATGAAGAAATCCATAGGGCTGGGCTTTTCCATTCAATATTTCTCAGCCTAGTTGTTCTGCAAGTGTACTAAGCACATTTCTTTGGCACGTTATGCAAATAGCCCCGCTTCCTAACGATGAAACAGCCCGATTGAAGACTCTTTGCGAGTATCAAGTTTTAGACACTGATCCTGAAGTTGGATTTGATGACCTGGTTCGTTTATCGACTCATATCTGTAGCACTCCTGTTGCTCTCATCAGTCTGGTTGATGCCGATCGGCAATGGTTCAAATCAAAGATAGGGGTAGAAATCGCAAGCACGCCTCGCAAAATTGCGTTTTGTAGTCATGCAATTCTGCAATTAGAGCCTTTAGTTGTCCCTGATACTCATGCTGACGACCGTTTTGCCGATAATCCTTTAGTCGTCGATGCGCCTTACATTCGGTTTTATGCTGGGGTTCCTCTCATTGCATCTAACAATCATAAAATCGGAACCCTTTGTGTTGTTGACTTTGTTCCTCGTGAACTGCTCCCAAGTCAAATCGAAGCGTTGCAAATGCTCAGCCGCCAAGTGGTTGCTCAACTTGAGCTGCGAAAAAAACTAAAAAAAACAGAAAAACTCGCCCGAGACGCTCAGCGTAAAGAAGAAATTCTCCGGGAAAGCGAAGATCGATTCCGCACCGTTGCCAACAGCGTTCCTGTTCTCATTTGGGTTGATGATCCAGACCGAGAATCGGTGTTCTACAACCAAACGTGGCTAGATTTTACAGGGCGATCGCTCGAACAAGAGCTGGGGCAAGGGTGGAAGCACAGCCTGCATCCTGAAGACCGACTCCTCTGGGCCGACCAATATAATGCTGCCTTTGATGCTCGAATCACCTACACCATTGAATATCGCTTGAGACGAGCTGACGGCCGGTATCGTTGGATGCTCGAAACAGGGGTGCCTCGATTTTTAAATGATTCTACCTTTATGGGCTTCACCGGATCATGCGTCGATATCACAGATCGCAAAATTAGAGAGCAAGAGCACCAATTTCTGCAGGGCTTAACCACTGCTATCGTTAGATCTTCAGATTTTCATTCTGCCTTAGGGGTTGCTTTGCAAAAAGTTTGTGAGGCAACTCAATGGGAGTTTGGAGAAGCATGGGTACCCAATGCCGACAAAGCTGCGATGGAATGTAGTCCGGCCTGGTACAGCAAAACAGAGCGTTTGACAGACTTTCGCAAAGCCAGTGAAGCCTTCACGTTTCCTCCTGGTTTTGGCATTCCTGGTCGGGTTTGGTGTTCTAAGACAACCGAATGGCATCAGAATGTGTCGAGTGAGTCTCCTGCAACCTATTTTCGAGCAAAGCTTGCCTTAAAGGCTGGACTCAAGGCTACACTAGGCATTCCACTTTTAGTCAACGATGAGGTCATTACCGTCCTCGTGTTTTACATGTTTGAAGCCCGACGAGAAGATCAGCGCTTGATTGATCTGATTGCAGCCTCAACAGAGATTGGTTTTTTTATTCAGCGAAAACAATCAGAGGAAGAAGTTCGAAAACTGCTAGCCCAAGAGAAAAAACTGAATCAATTTAAGTCTAACTTCATCGCTAATGTTTCTCACGAATTGCGAACACCATTGACTGCCGTGATTGGACTTTCTAGTGTGTTGATGGAGCAACACTACGGTTCAATTAATGATAAGCAGGAGCAGTATCTATCATTAATTCACAGTAGCGGACAGCATTTGCTAAACCTGATCAATGATTTGTTGGATTTGGCTAAGATTGAAGCGGGTAAGCAAGAACTGGACAAAGAATGGGTCGATGTGGCTGAGCTTTGTCAAAGAGCAGTCGAAATGTTGGAAACCCAAGCATCTACAAAGCAGCAAACCATTACTCTTGAGCTACCTATCGCCATGAAATTGATTGAGGTAGACCGACAGAGAATTTTCCAAATTTTGCTTAACTTCTTGTCTAATGCAGTCAAGTTCTCCGCTGAAGAAGGAATCATTACTGTTAGCAGTAGGCAGGCATTTGGAAGAGAACTCGAAGCGGTTTCTCTTCCCCTAGAAAAATCAAATCAAGCTCTTTTTCATGTGATGCCAGATGATAGGTTTTTGGTCATTGAGGTGAGGGATACAGGTGAAGGAATTTTGCCTGAAAAACAACATTTGCTATTTCAAACCTTTCAGCAGATTGATCGATCCAATTGTCAGACACTTGCTGGGTCTGGTCTGGGTCTGGTTCTAGCAAAACAATGGGCGGAATTGCATGGAGGGCGAGTTTCTTTTTGTTCCACGGTAGGAGTTGGCAGCACGTTTTCTGTTTGGCTACCCGTGTAAAAGTACAACATCGATTGCTCCTAATTGCTGTTGCAAGAAACTCATTTCACAGTGAAATCTCTTCGATGGGTTCGATGTCAATTAAGTCGGCGATGTCAAGCCAGTCACTGTGAGGAGAGTCTGGCGATCGCCCACATCGTAGGGCATAGGGACAGGTCGGGCAGACTTCGCCTTGCTCCGGAACTTGAGGTAAAAGGTCGGAATCTGTGCCTGTTTCAGCTTGGCGTTGGCTTGCCTGGGCGTAGCCCGTATCGCCAAGGTCGAGATATTGGGTCAGTGCCGTCAGCAACGTCTGAAGCTCCTGGCGAATTGCCTGGTGTTGAGAGGTGGAGTAGGGAAACGTAATAGATTCTGGAACAATTAGTTTCGAAGAGTCAGACCGAGCAGCACCTTTTCCATCCAACCGCTGATTCTGGCGCTCAATCTGGCGAGGACTGATAAACCAGTAGGTCATGGAAATCTCTTCTGGCTGATAGTCTGTGGTTTCTGCCAACACGAAGGGATAGAGTCGCGTTTGCCAACTTGCTTCTAAGCTGTTTCGTCGCTGGGGTTTGCGGTAGGTTTTCCAGTCAAAAATTTGCGCTCGCTGGTCGCCCAGTACCATGAGGTCATATACCACCGTCAGTAGGTAGCCTTCAAAACTGAGCGATCGCCGATGTTCACTCAGTCGATCTTTACTATGGCGATCGCCACCAAATATTTCTGGCAAAGCCGCAACGAGCGCCTCTGCTGCAATCTGAAAGACATCCTCTGGTTCTTGCTCGCCTTGAGTCAGTACCCCCATCTCGTGCTGCTGCATTCTCAGGTGAAACTGACTTCCCCACTGCTGTCGCTCCGTTTCCTCTGGAGAAGTTGGAGCCAATACCTGCTCTAAATAGGTATATTGAAACTTGCGAGGACACCGCTCCAGCAAACTCAACTGAGCTTGAGAGAGACGCAGCAGGGGCCGCGTCATGACACTACTCCCTGCGACAATTCGCTTTGAAGATTGAGCTGAGTTTCTGTCCCCCCCACTGACGGAACTTTAGTCAGCACAAACACGCTGCCCTGGTTGCCTCGACCAATTCGCATATCGTCATCTAGATAGGTCACATCAAGCCAGCCTTTTTGATCGCGGTTTTTGATCTCAAAATCAACAGCCGTAAACTTTTTACCCGTCTCCATTTGCTCGATGAAGGGACGAATCGATTCATATTGAATCAATCTTTGGAGGCCAAAGACGGCACGCTCAAAACGTACATTCACCCGCTTTTCTGAGACAGCTTCATAGTGAGCTGCCACACTGACTAGTCCGCCCAGGTAGGGAATACCTTGAACTTCTGCCACGTTATAAATGGCGGCATCTTGGACTCGAATGCATTGGTAAATTTGTCCCAGGTCGTAAAACGGGAGTCGGTCAATGCCCAGCAATTCACCACTGGTGGTGTAGAGCAGTCGCCAGTCCCCATTCAGCTTATCTGCCGCTTGCAACGGTTGCGGCGTTGGGTTTTCGTCTTCTACTCGCCTCACTACCTCTAGAATTTGCTGATGGTCACTTTTCGCAGCCAGCAAGCCACGGTTGAGTCCGGCGATCGCCCCTAATAGTTTTGATTTGGCTGACATAACTGCGCTCCTGTGATGGTGCTTGAGTTAGAGAACTCAGAAGTTTTGAGCTGTGGCTAAACGGTGAAATTCAGCATCGAACGCTCAAAATCTAAAACTTATCTCAATGTTAAAGGGTTGCCTCAGAGACGGACTCTACCGAGAGCATCGATTCGCATTTTTGTCCCTGATGTTGAAAATTCATACAGGGTTAAAAAATCTACGGTCAATGCTTCTATGCCGTCGCAAAATCTGTAACAGCGACCGTGTCTAACTCAGAACCCGATAGCGTAAGACTAGAGAACTAGATGTTCGAGAATTTTTCAGGAGTTCCTGTTGCTATGCCTATGCCTATGCCCCGTCACGTATTGAATCGTCACTCGCTGGGTTTTGTCCGCGCGATCGCCATTACCCTTACCGCCGCTGCAACGGTAGGCTGTTCCGCTCAGTCTGATGCCTCATCACTCTTTCCATTTATCAGTGCTGCTGATTCACCCACTCAGGTCGAATCGGAAATGCCCCCTAACTCTGAAATCTCAAGGGCTGAAATTGAGTTTCACCCGTTACCAAACGAGATCCAAACGCAGGTGCTTCAGTTTGCTGCTGAAGATTTGGATATTCCATTAGATCAGCTCAACATCGAACGCCATAGCCGCGAAACATGGAGCGACAGTTGTTTGGGGTTGGGTGGCCCCGCTGAGCTGTGCATGATGATGCTGGTTGAGGGTTGGCAAGTCGAAGTCGTTCATGAGAGCGATCGCTGGTTTTATCACACCGACCTTACAGCAGACTCCATTCGTCGCTCGACCTACGACAGCAACTTGCCGCCATCTGTGGGCGATCGCCTCCTATCTACAGTTGCGGCAGACCACGACGTTCCCCTAGAGCATCTGCGGGTCATCGAATCAGAACCTCAAACTTGGAATGGTTGTCTAGGCATCACTCCAGTCGATGGGGGTTGCACTGAGCAAGCTATTTTCGGATGGAGGACGATTGTGCGTGCCGCAGAGCCTACAACAGAACCATCCAGCCCTGCTTCAGCACAATATTGGATTTACCACACCGATAACAGCGGTCGAATGATTCGGCTTAATGCGATCGCCACGCCACCTGAAGGAACTCGACCCACATTCATTCCTCGCGTTGATCCGTTTCAGCTAGGAGACGAGACGATGTTTGAAATGGTGATGACTGAGGGCGATCGCCAAATTTATTTACTAGAAGCAGATGGCCGCATCGTTCAACCCTCGTCCGAAGAAACCGCATCACCGGAGATCACTGAAATTTCTGGTCGAAAGATGGAGCGTTTTAGCGAATTGCTCCGGAAAGCTCCGTTTCAGGACTTTGACGGCATTGCTTACCAGCGCGATCGCCAAGCTGATCCTCAGTTTTTAGAACCCTTTCAAAATCCAGACGAAGCTGAGCTTGTAGCCGAACCCAACATCATTTTGCGCAATCGCCAAGCAGAGATTCAATATACTCCAGAGGTGCAAGGTGACCTACCCCCCAAACTCCGGCGTATTGTGCGGCGCTGGAACCGACTTGCTGAAGTGCAGGGCGATCGCTGATCTCAATTTTGGATTTTAGACGGGGGATTTTGGATTGAACTCATATCGGAATCCAAAATTTCCCTCATCCTTTCTGGAGGCGATCGCTCTCTTTGTTTGCCTGCCGACGATTCAATCGCTCGGTTGTAAACACGCCATAGCTCTCATCTCTGTAGACGCGCTTGAGTTGCTTGCATCGTCGATTCATGTTTTCTCTGGGCAAGACCACATGGGTCACGCCTTTAGGCAAAAATTCTTGGCGCAGCATCCGGCAGCTCTGGACTCCGCGACTGCCATAGAACTCTTCTGCTTTCTCTAGCCGCTCATTCCACGCAATCACTTCTGTATCTAAGTACGGATGAGTTTTGCGGTTGATGTAGATGGGAGCACCCGTGTAAAGGCGAAATTTTCGCAGAATCTTGGAGTCGGCAGGAATCAAATACGTTTCACCAGACTGTTTACTGTCTCGGATGAAGTTCATCATGGCGAAGGTGTCGTCATTCTTTTGGAACTTGCTGTACTGGTTAATTCCCCCGAAGATCACCAGCGTCAGAAGCAACACTAGGCTAAGTCGGGCAATGAAGGGAGATCGCCGTTTTGTCACTGTGGGAAATTGCTTAAACAGAGCCGTGACAGCCCAGCCCAAAACAATGCAGGTTCCCACTGGCACTAAAAACACCGAGATTCGCCAAGGCGCGATGAACGCCACAAAATCATTGCTGATCTGCATCTGCACGATTGTTAGAACAACAGCGGCTACAAACGGCAAAATCAGCACATAAAACAGTCGCGTCTGACGCACTAGGTAGAGGGCGATCGCCACCACAATCATCTGCACATAGGGCTGACCATCCTCTAGCCACTCCGCTGGCACGGAATGATGGGGAATCCGCTGATTCACAATAATGTCAGTTGCTCGTTGTGCCAGCTCTGGAGTCGTGTCCTGAAACATAAAATACATGTAGCTGAACACGGGCAGCACCAGTAGAAAGGAGGCAATGCCCACACCCAAAGGCTGTTTCCATGAGCGCGTTTCCCACGCGAGAACGCCCATGTACGACAAGGTCAAGACGAGAACGCTAGGAAAATATGCCGGGTGAAAGGTTGCGGCGATCGCCAGACATACCACGGCCCAATACGGATGCCGCTTTAGAAACGCATAGATCGAGACCAGCAAAAACACCCCAAAGTTGCACGGCTGAAACACTGGCCCCAAGATGTATTGCTCAGCAACGCCATAGTGAAGATGTTCGCCAATATCAAACTCAAAGATTTCGAGGTGAACCGTGTGACAGAACAGCATCAGTCCCAAGAAGGTCAGTAGCATTGCTCCACCAGAGCGAATCGGAAAAACCTGATTGACAATGGCGACCATGCTGTAGACATACACCCCAAAAATCAGGAAGTAGAAGAGATAAAAGCCATATTCAGGGTGAATGAATTGGTAGGTGAACTGTACCAGCGCCGTAAAAGCAGGAAGCGGATCGAGGGTATTCGCAGTCCAATCTTGGCTGAGAAAACCATAGCCCCCTTGGGCTAAGCCTTGAAGATATTTGGTGTTCTGATTTTCTGGCGAATAGTAGATTGGGTCTTGGGTGTAGGCAACGCCAAAGAGCAGAGACACTAGCAAGAACTGGGCGATCGCCCACAGTCGGCTACTCCAATTATCTCCAGGCATCATTTTGAATCGACTGGGATTGAACCGACTCAAAATGCTCGACGATTCTGATGGTTTGGCGTTTGCATCCGTATCCATATCAGCTCTACAGGCTCACTCTTCACAGATTCCATTCCTCTAATCCTACAGGTGGAATCCCCGATTTTAGAGTCTGTGTCATACAGACAACTCGATTCGTGGAACCGGACAGTCTTGGTCTTGCTTGCGATCTCAATTGACTACTTTCCTAGTCTCAACGCGCTGAGCCAGTTTTAAAGAACAGTAGTTTCTAGACCACTCTCCAAATTTGTCTGTGGTAAATTGACCTACCTTATAAGACCCAATTGCAACAGCGCCTGTTCCACCTGCGAGCAATGCGCCCATAATGACTGGTTCACCAACGGCTGAAGTTACGACCGCTGTAGCAGCTGCTCCTGTCACGTTACTCTACCTAACAAACCAGCTATCGTTGTAGTAACACTTCCTAGCCCTAACTGAGAGACTGCTGAAGCAATTCCTGCGTATCCAGATAAAGAGCCTGCACCTGCAGATGCTGCAGAAGAAACGGCAGAAATAATTGTGTAGGTCGATGCTGCCCCGTCTTGAATCGCAACCCAGGCAAAATTGTCAATCCCTGCCTGCATGTCACTGTAGGCTAAGCAAAAAGTCTCTGGAGTAACTTCAAGAAATCTTTTCGCATCTGCAATAAGCTGTTTGCTGTGCAGTGTCTTATAAAGCTGTTGCGGTATCTCTAAGTTCGTACGGATTGACGCAAAAGCTGGCTGAGGAAAAACCAGCTCTGTAGACATTGTGGCAATGATCGTAGCGGCTAGAAATGTAGCAACAACCCTGCGAATCGTGTCAAATAGTCAAATATAGGCTTCATTGTGGTAGATGTTTAACGTGGAGTCAATTTCTTACTAAAGGATGCCCATATTCGCAACTTCTCCATAGCTCGAAGAAGCTTGACTTAAACAGTTCCTACTTGGTGCGTATACAAAAGACGTAAATCTGCGCCAACAAACATGAATGAGATATGGAACTAACAACTTTGATGGTACGGCGTATCTTTTTGTGTAGTTTGCGCTGGAACTGACGATGTAAGCGGAAAAAATTAGCTTTAACACCTTCCAATTCGGCATTTACCAAACAATATGTGGAAAGATTTGCGAAAGTTTTGATTCATAGTGGCAAAATCAATACTATTGCCCATAGTGATTTCGACTAAGACTCGCTAGTATAGGAACACGTACGTCAAAAGAGGACAGACGCAATGGTCAATTTCGGGAGTAATCCCGCTTTTATTCTCGGTATCGCACTTGCCCTATGCGGTGTAGCGCTCTATGCGATGCGATCAGTGCGTCCTGAGCTGTCGCGCGATCACGACATTTTCTTCGCGGCGATCGCCCTTATCTCTGGTTTGATCCTAATGTTTCAGGGTTGGCGACTCGACCCGTTGCTGCTATTAGGTCAGTTGTCGTTGGCAGGCTCAGCGATCTTCTTTGCCGTTGAAAACATTCGCTTGCGGAAAATCTCAACCGAGCAGGCAAAACGAAATACGCCTGTTGTGGATGATGAGCGAGATGTTAGTCGAAACTACGATTACGATCGTGACTTCGACTACGATGCTGATTCTGGAGAGCTTCCGTACTCTAAGGCAGCTCGATCAACCCGTCGCATCCGTGCAACGCGAGACGAGCGCGATTACGACGACTATGCAACAAGCCGTCGCCGCCCTTCAAGTCGAGGCCGCTCCCTAGAGCCTAGAGACGATTATCCTCCAGCTTCTCCCAGACGCCGACCGCTGCCTCGGGCAAGACAACGCCCTGACGAGCGCGTTGCAGCCCGTCGCTCTGATTGGAAAAACGATCAATGGGGTGGCGATCGCCCAGGCGTCAACGACCAGTGGGGTGATGAACAGCAGTGGAGTGATGAGCGGACGCCAACCACCCGTGAACCTCGTCCCAGCATCAAACCTCAAATTGTTGAAACTGATATCGACCCAATCGTTACGAGTAGTAGCGACTCTAAGGTCGTTCCTCCTTCGTCGTCTGGTTCCGCCTATCGTGCGGGTGGACGTGAACCCAAGTCTTTGTCACGCTATCGGAGTCGTCGCCAATCTTCTGGCGGATATTCGAGCCATAGCGTTGCGGCAAGTGGTGGTGGTGACTACACGGACTACCAACCCGTTGACTACGGTGACAATAGCTCCGGCGGAGATGACTACAGCGATCGCTATCGCTAAGGATTCAAAACTGAACTTACTAGTAGTCTCAAATAATTTGTGAAAGGAGGAGCGGGCGCAGCCCGCTCCTCCTTTCACTTAGCAGTTTACAAGCTATTTAATATCGCTATAAATAATGCAAAAAGGCGATCGCTCTGTTATGTGAAGGGCGATCGCCTTTTGTTATAAGAAAGGACGATCGCTTAATGTTTTCCCCTACGTCCTAGCTAAACAGTCGTCTCACATCCACATTCACGTCCTCAAAAGCCAGTGGAGAAATCGTTTCCTCTGTTAAGTAGGTGACCCTAATTAAACGTAGCCCTGTCAAGTCGTGAGCAAGTTGGGAATAATACCGAATCCGAGTTATTTACCCCCGAACTCAGGTTAGTTATGTTTGTCACCAGCGCTGTTTTCATTGCGCTCATGCGACCTCGATTAGCAAGGCTTCGATAGGTTGCAACGGGAGCACGTCACTTTCTACGTAGAAAAATACTGTTCAGGAGAGAGGTCGTCAT
>CAKZMO010000002.1 GCA_937128595.1 uncultured cyanobacterium
CCGGTTGCTGGGTACTTTGTCTTTGGCGCGCGCTTCTTCTGCCGTCCAGCCTTCAAGTACTGCCTGACGGCTCAGGCGGATTTTGCGGGAATTCGGGTCAATATCGGTGACCATGACCATGATCTCATCACCCATCTTGACTTCGTCCTCGATCTTCTCAACGCGGTAATCCGCCAATTGGGAGATGTGAACCATACCATCCTGGCCAGGTAGGAACTCCACAAATACACCGTATGGCTCAATCCGGTTAATCTTACCTGTGTAGATGCGGCCAATCTCTGCCTCTTCGGTCAGCCCCTTGATCTTTTCAACCGCAATCGCAACGGACGGGCCGTCCACACCAGCGATGAACACGGTACCATCCTCTTCGATGTCGATTTTGGCACCAGTCGTTTCCTGGATGCCACGAATGATCTTGCCACCCGGTCCAATCACTGCGCCGATCTTATCAGGGTCGATCTTGACCGTGGTCATGCGTGGCGCGTAATCGTTCAGGTCCTGACGTGGCTCAGAAATAGCATCGAGCATCACATCCAGAATTTCCAGGCGGGCAACACGGGCTTGGTGTAATGCCTTCGCCATCGTCTCGCCGGAGATACCCTTAATCTTGATGTCCATCTGAAGTGCGGTGATACCTTCCGTCGTCCCAGCGACTTTGAAGTCCATATCACCCATATGATCTTCCAGGCCTTGAATGTCTGTCAAGACGGCGATCTTATCGCCTTCTTTGATCAGACCCATTGCGATACCCGCAACTGGGCGTTTGATCGGCACACCCGCGTCCATCAGGGCAAGGGTACTACCGCACACACTACCCATTGAGGTACTACCATTGGAACTCATCACCTCACTTACCAAACGGATCGTGTAGGGGAATTCGTCCTCCGGTGGGATCATACTGCGCAGCGCAGTTTCTGCCAGCGCACCATGCCCGATTTCGCGGCGTTTCGGTCCACGCAGGAAGCGCGTCTCGCCTGTACTATAGGGCGGGAAGTTATAGTGATGCAGATACCGCTTATTGTCATCCGGGTTCAGGCCATCAAGTTCCTGTGAGTCACGCGGGGTACCTAACGTTGCAATCGTCAGTACCTGCGTCTGCCCACGCGAGAACAGACCCGACCCATGCACACGCGGCAGCAGATTAACCTCAGCGGACAGCGCACGGATGGTGGTGTAGTCACGGCCATCCGGGCGGATGCCCTCTTCCACGATGCGACGGCGAATTTCTTCTTTGACAACACTGTTCAACGCCTCGCGGACCATCTTCAACGAGATTTTTGCAGCCTCATCTTCGATTTCCGCGTTGCGAGCTTCATATTCTTCCAGCAGAGTCGTCCGCACTTCTTCGACAGCCTCGTTACGGCCACTACGATCAGTGTTTTCAACAACAATCTGACGGATCTGATCACGGACTTTGTCCGCAACTTCAGTGTCAAGTTCCGGGTTTCCTTCACCAGCGATAAACTCGGCTTTTTCCTTGCCGACTTCCTCGCGCATCTGACGTTGCAACTGGACAATCGGCCCGATGACCTCATGTGCCAATTCCAAAGCCTTGACCATCGTCTCTTCGTTGATTTCTTCGGCACCACACTCCACCATGTTGATGGCGTCATCAGTACCGGATACACGCAGGTCAAGCGTACTGTTTTCCATCTCGGAGAAGGTCGGATTGACGACTAATTCGCCATCAATCATGCCGATGCGTACACCAGCGACTGGCCCCGCCCACGGGATGTCGGAAATCATAATCGCCGCACTAGCCGCCAGGATACCCAGCATATCCACCTGATGCTCCTGGTCATGTGCCAGCGATGTCAGGATGACCTGTACTTCGTTGCGCATATTCTTGGGGAACAGCGGACGCAGCGTGCGGTCAATCACACGGGAAATCAGAATCGCCTGCTCACCCGGACGCCCCTCACGACGGAAGAAACTACCGGGGATGCGACCCGCAGCGTACAGCTTTTCTTCGTAATCCACGCTCAACGGGAAGAAATCTAACCCTTCACGGGCGGTACGGCTCATGGTTGCTGTTGTGAACAGCACCGTATCGCCAGCACGCACGGTAACGGCACCACCGGCCTGCTCCGCATAGCGGCCTGTTTCAACGATCACATCGTCATTACCGACCTTAACGGTATACTGACGAATATCACGAACTTGTTGTTCTGCCATGATGTCTCCTCATTAACAAAAAAACACACCCGGCAACCAGGAACTGGGGTTTGTCATCAAACACACCAACGGTTTGATCACACATCCCAATACCTGCCTAACCAGGTGCATACAAACGAACTATGTACCGTCACTCTGACGGCTGATATATGCCGAGGTATCAGATGACACCCCGAAATGCGTGCGCCCACACGCGGCAATTCCATCGCATAGGCGCACTCGCTTTCCATCGTCTATCAAAACGTCCTCGATCTAGCGGCGCAAGCCCAGGCGTTCGAGCAGTGCACGGTACGCCTCAGGGTCTTTACGGCTGATGTAACGGAGATGACGACGGCGTTGACCAACCAGTTTAAGCAGACCGCGACGTGAGTGTTGGTCATGCTTGTGCATTTTGAGATGCTCAGTGAGCTGGCGGATACGCTCCGTCAAGATAGCGACTTGCACTTCTGGGGAACCGGTGTCCCCGTCATGCCTAGCGAAGTCTTTGATAAGTTGTTGCTTGGTATCTGGGGTGATTGACATGTGTATGGTGTCCTCTGTTTATTCAATGTCACCAAGCAAGCTGGACAAACTAGCCTGCTGGTCTCTGGCAAGGCTGTATTATAACAGAGGGGTTATGGGGTGCCAATGGGTGATCAACGCCCGATACTCAGTTCTCATTATCCCCAGCGACGATGGTTACCGTGTGGTGGGTCCGAAACAAACTATACTGCCCTGGCCTACCGGGGAGCATATTGAGTACATTTTCAGTTTCCATGATGGAAAACCATAATTCCAAATCCCAATCATGGTCTAAATTAAGGTTGGCAATGGTCTGCGCGGAGATCAACTGATTATGCTCATAGAGTTCGATCAACATGGCCACAAATGTGTCACGCTCTTCAAGCACTTTACTGGCAATGTTGGTCGTCGCGTTGATCGAAATCCCCTTAGTTGCATATTCACTCTGCGGGTTGCGGTATTCATCAACCGCAGCCGTGTCATTGGCGACAAGATACTCAACCGCACGTTGAAACGACATGCCTGTATCAAAAGCACGCAACCGACGATGCAAGCTCCCCAATGGGCACCAAGCAAAGTTACGGAAGCTGGTGAATTGTTCGATGCTGACCACAATACGCCGGACCATATCCGCCGTATCTTCATCGTGATCTTCCAGCTCCACTAAGGTGATACCTGTCCAGTCTTCAGTCGGCTCGTCGTCGTTATCCTCTACAGTTGAAGCAGGCATACTGTCACTTACCGTCACATCCGAACAGAGTTTAATGACGGGCACGAGATCATCCGGGTTATGACGATGTGGTACCAACTGCCGCTCAAGCAGTTGTTCACGGACGAGGCTGTCAATCCAATGAGATCGCCATTGATCATCGAGATTGCAACCAGGGCGGTCTAACTCACGATCCATCGCCAAGCCTTTGAGTAGGAACCCGTAGTTGACGTACTCCCACCCGCGCACGTTGAGTGTATTTTCCACACGGCGCACGATGCGATCCGTGATCACCCGCGTCTTATCAACAATCGGGTGATTGCCATTAAGTGAGACATGCCCATTGGTGGATTGCGGCTTGAGAATGCCCAGCGAAATCGCCTGTGACACCAGATCCTCACCACGCGGACGATTTACTACCGCGCCCACATCTTGCAACTTCTCCACCAATTGACGTGTAGATACGGTATCGACACCCAGTTCATCGGTCAGTCGATCAAACTGCACGATCACACTGGTCCATTGCGATGGTGTAAAGCTCTCTGTCGTCTCTTCTTCAAAATCCAGCAGACTCAGTGATTGATGCGTTTGTAGATTGGTGAAGTCATCAATATATTCGATGTTGAGTGAACTGTTTTTCTCCAACATGCGGCTGGTGCTACCGCGCACCCCCCATACGATTACGGTGCGGTTACGCTGCAATAACGTATTCAGCACATCGTTGAAGTCACGGTCACCACTGGCCAGGATGTAGACATCAGCCCCATCACTGTGGCCGACATCCGTAATCACATCACGGGCGATGCGAATATCTGCGCTGTTTTTGCCCGGCAAATTAAACACCGGGTCAATATTGGCCATCGCCAGCCGACTTGGGGCTTCGTCAGCAACCTCACGCCCACTGCTATCCACCAGCGGCGGCAAGGTGCCCCGCTGCCCCCAGGGTGCATAAGCAGCCATCTTCACCAGTTGACCGTGTGCTTTTGCCTGGGTCACAAAACGATCAATCAGATGATCCAAATTGACCATGAACCCCTGTTCATTCAAGCTGATGGCGATATTCTCAAAGTCAATGTAGACGGCGACATTTTTGGTCTGCAAACCCAGCAATGTTTCTAATGGCTGGAACACCACATCATTCTCGAACTCAGTGCCTTGCAGCACATCCTCCGACCCCCACATACGAATGCGGGCATTACGGGTGGTCTTCACACGGCGAATAACCGGCAGCAGATCCCGGCTGGTGGTCGCCAGGATGAGTTCATCTACGGGTTCGGGGTCATAAGAAAAATAGTGGATGATCAGTGCGTCGGCTAGCGAGTCACGGTGGGGCATGTCAAAGGTATCATAACCAGCAGCCTTGAAAATATATTGCATGTCGATGGTGCCCTGGTGGATGTGCTGCTGCCAATCAGCGACTGCAATCGTTTTCAGTCGATCCGCACTTGCAAGACCGGCGGCCAACGCCGCACTCCCTCGCAGACCCACTGCGAGTTCTTGCATATCCACATTAATTGAACGCCCCTGGAAATGACGTAGTAAATCGTCTACGTCTACGATTAAATATGCGGCCATTAATCCTAATCCTAAAAAACCGACCAACATCT
>CAKZMO010000003.1 GCA_937128595.1 uncultured cyanobacterium
AGTGCCTTTTTAACTTCTATGGACATCGCGTCAATATCAATATCAGGTCTTTTAGTCTTTGTATACGAGAAACTATTGCCAAAAGACTTTTGGCAATAGCACTTGGTACTTTACCCGACAGTAATTTACCAACTGACTACCCACCAATTCCTCGCTTGCATTACACCCAATCCAAGACCTTTATCCAAGACCTTTTCTCAATAAGAATTATCACAAACCATTGTAAGTTTCGTGCAGTCGTGAAGCTCTTCCTTCAGAATGGATCGCATCAAGAACAGGGCGTATTAAGCAAACATGACGCGCCATCGCCACGAATGGCATTGATTCTGTGACGGCGACTTTGTGACATTACTTCGACACTAGCCCAGACTAGAATGGACTTGCAACATCATCTTAAGCAACAACGAGTTAAACATATTGTCAGCAGCTATGAACTTACTGGAGATGCTGACGATGCGTTTCAGGTACGCTTAACCGAATTGCTTGCGACCTATCCGGCTTCGCTCATTGAACTCGCGTTGACTGAAGCGCTAGTAGATGCCTGGGCTTCTGTGCCAATGGTAAGAGGAACTGAGTTTCTTACTCGTGTTCATGAGAAGTTGAAGCATTGGGAAACTCAACCTATTGTCAGTACTGTGACACCTGAACAGTTTCAACACGTGACCGGGCTTGATCCAATTCCTGTATTTGGTTCTGCAGAGGTTCCTCCACCCCGATCCATTGTTCAGCCCTCGTGAGAGCTAACTGGCAGCAAGCGAACACTGTAGAATCGAAATAGCTTTGTAAAGCACCATCGTCTGATGCGTCTGACACGATACATCTAAACAGCTGCGTCACTAATTCGTGGTGTATGTCCTTAGCTAGTCATTTTTTTAGCGGAGTCTGAAACTTATGCCGTCCATGCTCCCGAGCGATGCTCAAAATCTACTGGCAGATTTGTTGGCTCGCTATCGAGCACGGGTCGATTTTCTCTCTATTCGTCTTGAAGAATCGGAAGATACCGATATTTTGCTCCGGGGCGATCGCATCGAAACCCTGAGTGAGTCCATTTCGATCGGCGGACAAGTCAGAGCTTGCTTCAAGGGAGGCTGGGGCTTTGCCAGCTTTAATCAACTAGAAACTTTGGCAGAACGAGTAGAAGAGGCGATCTCTGCCGCTCGAATTGTCGGTGACGACGAAACGCTTTTGGCTCCAGTGCAGCCGATTCAAGATGTTCGTCGTCTGCCTCTTGTCGGAACTGACCCACGCCATATCCCTCTTATTCGCAAGAAAGAGTTGTGCAATCATTACGCAGAAATTCTCCGCAGTCTTGATCCACAGATTGCCACCACATCGGTACGCTACGGCGACAGCTCTCAACGGGTCTTGCTTGCCACCTCAGATGGAACACTGCTGGAACAGTCTTGGGTAGACATGGAAATGCGGTTTGCCGCTACGGCTCGGAACGGGGAAACCGTTCAAACGAGCCGCGAGACGACCGGATCACGCAAAGCCTATGAAGATCTCGAAGAGCTCGACCATCAAGTTACGAGCGCAGCACAGCGAGCTGTTGATGCTCTTGATTTACCTCCTGTTCAAGGTAGCACCTACACCGTTGTCATCGACCCAATCTTGACCGGACTGTTTGTCCACGAGGCTTTTGGTCATCTTTCAGAAGCCGACATGACTTACGAAAATCCGGACTTGCTCGAAGTCATGACCCTCGGACGACGATTTGGCCCTGAGAATCTTCAGATTTTCGACGGGGCTGCCGCTGTCGGCCATCGTGGGAGCTACTACTACGACGATGAAGGAGTTCCGGCAACGACAACACAATTGATTAAAGACGGTGTTTTGGTCGGGCGACTCCATTCGCGAGAAACTGCAGGCAAGCTAGACGAGGCTCCGACGGGAAATGCTCGCTGCCTCAGCTATCACTACCCGCCCATCGTGCGGATGACCAATACCTGGATTGAACGGGGAGATACGCCTGTCGAGAGTCTATTTTCAGGTATTAAGGAAGGCGTCTACGCCCGAAATTGGCTCGGTGGCATGACAAACGGTGAAATGTTCACCTTCGCGGCAGGAGAGGCTTGGATGATTCGCGATGGCAAAGTTGCAGAGCCGATTCGAGATGTGACCTTGTCAGGCAACGTGTTTACGACCCTGGCTGATATTGAAGCCATTGGGGATGACTTTTACTGGGATGAATCCGGCGGCTGTGGCAAAGGCGGACAGAGCGGTTTGCCAGTCGGCTGTGGCGGCCCCAGCCTTAGAATTCGTAATGTTGTGGTCGGTGGTGAAGCTACTGATCTGTAGTTGGGCTAGCATTTTTGAGTGGATTTAGCGCTCTCTTCTTTCAATTTGATACTTAAAGTCAGCTAAGTCAGCAAAAATTTCAAATCGTTCAATCAGGTTTGCCTGGTCAATTTGAAGTCTTACCTCTTCACTTACGTTGCACAACCCTAGGTGCGCACCGACGCGTTTAGCTCGATTTTTAGCAATCATCAGTGTTCCAACTCCACTGCTATCGATTGATTCCACCTCGTGGAGGTCAATCAGAAGCAGCTCTGCACCCGCTGCAAGGCGCTTGGATACCCAATACAAAAAGTCAGGGGCATCTTGAATACCAAAGACCTGGCAGGGCAATTCGAAGGTGTAAGCAGTCGTCATGGCTGAACGGATTGACCTAAGCTACTTTCAGCCGTTATCAGTTCGAATGCACAAGCAATCCACACAAGACGTTGCTATGCAGTCCGTCAAACAGTGGCGAGCGATCGCCCACACGGTAACTGTTCGAAAAGACTGAGCAGAACTAAATATCGGTTCTCAACACTTTTCCACTCAATCATCAAAAATCCGGGTAGCTAATCGTCCGGATTCGCTCAGGTCAGCATTTTGAAGCCAATCTTCCAAAAATAGAACGCAACGAACGAGAAACGCGATCGCCCTTTTCTACTTGCCCGCCCTCGCAGTCTGTCGTGGTGCTGTTTGCTTGATTTTAGTCCGCTCCCACAGTCAGCTCAGAAGCGCTGTACATTCGAGAATCAGCTTTTGATTGATGAGAGCATACGGTTGAATGTCGAGAGCCTTTTGAAACGCACGAATCGCTTCTCGATGCTGGCCCAAGGCCGCATGGCATAACCCCATACCGTGCCATGCCCCAAAATGAATGGGATTCAGCTCTGTAACTTTGCGGCAATCAGACAAAGAGTCAGCGTAGTCACCCTGGACATAGTGAAGCACAGCACGTCGATTCCAAGCCTCTGCGAAATCGGGCTGGTTTTCAACGAGTGTCGTGAGAATCGCTTCAGCTCCTTCAAGATCACCCGCTTCGTAAGATAGCTGACTACGACGCAGGAGATCCAACCCATAGGCTCCTTTTTGCTGAAACCAAATTTGCCATAGCTGCTGGGTTGCTTGCTCTCGAACAGATTGGTCAGATTGCTTCAGGTTTTCTAGCAACGGCTCGATAGCAGGATCGTCCATGTCTTGAGACTCCAGATCACATCAGACGAGGGGGCGATCGCCCTTCTATTTTCATCACCCTGTGGCTGCTGATTTGAGATCAACACCATCAATTTTGTTTCTATAGTAACGTTTGCGCAGATGGGCTTGCCTATAAGAGCTGCCTTCAGGAACCGTAGACACGTCTTTTTGAACCCATCTCTCATCTCGGAGCTAAAGCGGCTACACAAAGTCCTGTTTTACGAGCGTGACTCTAGTAAGTAATTTTGACGTCGTCAATCTTCCACTGATCGTTTTCCCGAACGAGGGAATAGAGAACCTCTACCGTACTGCTGTAGGAGTCGTCTGAGCTGAGTTGTCCTTCGACATAGAAGCTGCCTACTTCATTGACCGACGCAGCAACCAGAGCCTGATTCGGTTCGTCTTCGTTCCACGTCACTTCAGACACGTCTAAATCAGAATGCTCATACTGCCAGTGCCAATTTTCCTGACTGGCTTGCACTGACTGGCTTTCCCAACGATTGAGCAGCGCTCCTGTCAACACCGCTTCAAGTGGTTCCTGATCGTGCTCTTCACCCATCGCCGCAGATTTGGCATCAAACCAACGCTGCAAAACGTCTTGGGCGATCGCCTCAGTCAGTTCACCATCTGCTTCTGCTACGCGATCTGGGGTGGCTTCGGCAGGATCAGGAATCGGGATCACAGGTTCATTCAAGGTGAGCGAAAGGGGATCTCCCTCCACCCGTGGCCCGCTAAAACTATTGCCAAACCATCCCGCCACGCGACTTGCCAACAACCAGAGCACGATAAGGCCCACCAGACCCATAGCAGCAAGAAGGAGCATCCGGTCAAGGCGGATGCTCGGCTGAGAGCCACGACGGTCAGATGCAGGCGTAGGAACGTTGCTTCCAGAGACTCGCTGGCCGAGACGACTATCATCACCGGGCGATCGCCGACCAAACCAGCCCCCTCGCCGTTCTTTGCGAAGCACCTCACCCCGAGAGAACCCTTGAGCTTCTGGAGCCGCTTGCGATACTCTCTCGGCCACAGGCGGCATTGCTGTTGCAGTGCCACCCCCCGAACGCTGACTCGGGCGATCGCCTTGCGCCATCCCAACTGAAGGGCCGAGCGTTGCTACGCCTCCTCCATAAGCGGAGGCAGAACCGTTGCTGTTGTGCTGGCGTTCTCCATAGCCGCTCTTTGCAGAGGTGGCAGCACCAACAGGCTGACTGGCCCAGCGAGAGGCCGGAGTGGCAATCACATTCCACCGAGACTCTGCTGCATCATCAGGCATTGCCTCTAAATAAGCTTGCACCTGCCCGTCGGCAAAATAGCTTTTGAGCGAGACCTCGCGCTGTGCAAGATCTCTAAAGTGAGGGAAGACTTCATTCTGCAACCAGCGCTCTGCATAGAGGCACAATCCTGGCAACAAATCTGGAGAGCCTTTCGAGTGTTCACGAATAAAAGCCAGAGCGGTATATTCTTTGCTACTCTCTAACGCCTGATTGGCCTCTTCGGTCTGACCCAGCAAAAGCGCGCAGATAGAATGTTCAAGCTGTACGTCTTGACGCGACCCAAGGCGCAGAAGGAATATCTTAGCTTGTCGTATCAGTGCTGGCATCCGATACGCAAAGCCCCGTGCAGCCATTGCGTATACAGCTAGATATGTTGCCACTGCTGAAGGTCGTTGGGCTTCCGCTTCAAAGAGAGCATGTTGCTCCTCGGCGGTGAGATAGCTGCGCAGCTGTTGCACAAAGCGCAAGAAATCGTCAGTACTCAACCCTGACTGATCATTGCCAACGCCATCAATGCCACCTCGTTCCTGCAGCATGTCTTGCAAGAGCTGAATTCCTTGATAGTGAGCAGCAGTCTGGCCTTCAGGAGCCGCCAACAGCTCTAAAATGCGGTAGGGACGCAGCTTGAACAAATCAGTCTGCATTTCTCCTCGAACACCCGCGAACAGTCCCTCTCGCAGCAAAAGCTCTTGCCCGGTTTCCAAAGACTCTGCCGCATTTTCGTATTGCCCCTGCTGCCATTGCTCTCGACCTAGCTCCAAACACGACAGAGCTACCGTCAGTACAATGTCAGCTCCAACCACCTCGGGATCACCAAAGCGCCCCGACTCCAGACTCATGTTGCCACTGCTGAGAAACGGACGTCCCAGCTTCAAGACCAATTCGTATTCGCCAAGCTCCAGCAAAATCAGCAGAGCCCCAACCATCTGATGATCTTGAATATCGATACTGGATACTTGGGGATCAGCGATCGCCCCACCACCAGTGGACGTTGAAACAGGCATCGCAGCCGTAGCAGATGTGACTCCACCATTACTTTCATGGGTAGAACCAGGAGCCATCGACTCTTGCAGGGAAACCCCATTTTGGGGCGCACTATCGTAGACAGAACCGTAGGAATTTGCTAAGAACGCTGAGTCATAGGCTTGACGCTGAGCCGGATCCGTCAACACGGTAAAGGCTTCATCGATCAGTTCTCGTCGAGCAGCGATCGCCACTTCAGAATATTCACGCCGGGGAAGCTGTAACGTGCGATCGCGATGAGCATGCTTAAGCTGCTCAGTCGTAGCCTGAATCGGCAAACCCAATATTCGGTAATAGTCCAACGGTATATACACTGTTCTCTTCCCCAGCAATGAGTAACGATGATTTTGACCTGATGCGACGTTACGTCAAATCTAATAATTCGCACCTAAACTTGTACTTATTTTCGTACTAAATAAATTCTTAACATCTAGATTTTACTGGTATACCGCATGAGCAATTTTGAATCTGTTCTGCATGAAGATATTCTTTGGTCTATTATCATCGCTTTAAAGGCTTCATTTCTCGCTTGTTTACGATAGTTCTGACTACACCCGAGAGCTTTGCTCAAAAGCGAAAAAAAGCAACGTAGCTTGGAGTCATAATCTACTTAAAGGCTCAAAGTGGAGTTTCTTATCTGAGCTAAAGAGCATTAGACTTATGATTTAGCAAGCCCTGTAGATACCATACCTGAAGCCGTAGACCAGAAATTCAATAGTACTGCTCGCCAGGTCGAATGTTGCCAGCTTCTTAAAACCCGATGTTCACGACACGAGTGTAAAACTGTCCGCCAACCAAGATTCCCTGTATCCCAAAAGCAAAGCAAGCTTCCAGTGATAGATTTCGTCTGTCAGTTTTGATCGCACCCTGCTGTAACCCCAGAGAGCCAGTCTTGAATGGCTGGTTACTACTAAACTGAGGTCATCACATGATGCAATATCAACTCTGATTAGGCAACCCGCACATTAGGAAATTGTCTAATCCTCTCTTGCCTATCTCCGAATCAGTTCTTGTGAATGCTCATTTGAGATTGAGAGAAAACGACAATTCTAGGGAGCTCGACGCACTTCACAATTGAAACATAGGCTAATAGACGCTAAATGTAGCCTGTTTTCTCAAATTTGCCATCCTTTTAACGCTAAACGTGTCAAAAGTTTGGAATGCAGTGCGTCAGAGACTCAAGATATTAGGGATTCAGAAGTTCTCAATTTCGGTTTAGTCCGGTCAACATCGGTACTCTAGAAGCTCAACAGAATAAATAAGATGTGAGAGCGATCGCTCCCAACGAATCGCCCTTCATTGAATCGCCCCTACCGAATGACTTTGGATCTGCGGCACTCACACCTCAGCTCTTCGTATGGGCAAATTTACGATGAAGCCCGATGGGCTCGCCTCGCGGAATAGCCCATCAAGATAATTCACGGGATATTGTGAAATAATTACGTAGGCTGTCGCGGTAAAAGTAGGTAATTTCAATGGTTCAGGAAAGAACTCTTCCAGTGTTTACACCCCCTGACGTAACCATCACACGGGAGGAGGGCTTAATCTTATACGAAGACATGACGCTGGGTCGGCTGTTTGAAGACAAGTGCGCTGAAATGTACTATCGAGGCAAGATGTTCGGCTTTGTCCATCTCTACAACGGACAAGAAGCCGTATCCACTGGAGTCATCAAAGCCATGCGCTCAGATGACTACGTCTGCAGCACTTACCGCGATCACGTCCATGCTCTGAGTGCTGGCGTTCCCGCGCGACAGGTCATGGCAGAGCTGTTTGGCAAAGAAACTGGGTGCAGTAAAGGACGTGGAGGTTCTATGCACCTGTTTTCATCAGAGCACAATCTCCTTGGAGGCTTCGCTTTCGTTGCTGAAGGCATCCCCGTTGCTACAGGCGCAGCCTTCCAGTCGAAATATCGACGGGAAATGATGGGGGATGACAGTGCAGATCAGGTAACGGCCTGCTTTTTTGGGGATGGAGCGTCAAATAACGGTCAGTTTTTCGAATGCCTCAACATGGCAGCTCTCTGGAAATTGCCCATTATCTATGTCGTTGAAAACAACAAATGGGCGATCGGGATGGCTCATGATCGCGCCACATCTCAGCCTGAGATCTACAAAAAAGCTAGCGCCTTCAACATGGCTGGGGTCGAAGTAGACGGGATGGACGTTTTAGCCGTGCGTGCTGTTGCTCAAGAAGCAGTCGCTCGTGCTCGTGCGGGCGAGGGGCCAACTCTTATTGAAGCTTTGACCTATCGATTCCGGGGTCACTCTCTTGCGGACCCTGACGAACTTCGAGATAAAGCTGAAAAGGATGCTTGGTTCTCCCGTGATCCCATCAAGCGTCTTGCCAGCTACATGGAGAAGCATGAACTAGCTTCCGCTGATGAGCTAAAAGCAATTGAAAAGCGAATTCAAGAGACCGTAACCGAGGCTGTGGAGTTTGCCCAAAATAGTCCTGAGCCAAAGCCCGAAGACCTCTATCGCTATGTGTTTGCTGAAGACGAATAAGAGAACCTTCACCTTGTTAAAAGAATGGTTGATTCCAATCTCTACGACGAAGACTGTTTCGTGCTGCTGGACTCGTCTAGCACGGAGCAGTTTCTGGAGCCAGATGAATTGCTGCACTATCTCAAGGCAAAATTGCAAGAGTACCCTGATGCCATTCCAGCAGAGATCCAATCGCTTGCGTCTTTGGATGAGCAAGCTGCGCATCTTTTATCAAACTACTGCGAATTGAGCCTCAGTCGCGATCGCACAGTTCAATGGTATGCAGTACGTTTAGAGAAGTAAGCCTTCAACAAAGATAAAAAAACATCAGTCTCTCATTTCCCTCCAACCAAGAACTCTGGATTCAAATGAAGCTCAGAATCAACCGTCCTCGGCTATCTGTCATTCGGTGATTGGTCGGTGATTGGTCGGCGATTGTATTGATGTCCATCGCAACGGTTTCAGCCTGCCTCTACCGGAACTTTCGACGAGTCGGAGATGATCTCGACGTCTACCAAATTGTTGCTTTGATCGATATCAATGGCATTCACTCGAACCCCTGGCCCAAAGAATTTCTCCATCTTCTCTTGTTTGCCTTGCCACGTTTCAAAATCGATGAAGGGAGAGTAAAAGCTCAGCACTAAAGCGTAGTCTCCGTCGATATTGATCTCTCGCAAATGAGTCAGCACCGGGCGATCGTCGTCAGTCGGCCCCAAGCCTAAATGCTCCAGCGCGGTGTCTAGATGGGCATCTTGACCGTAGCGATACCGAGTTACATCTTTGCGAATTTGATGCTGGGTCTCGGTGGCTTGTTTGTCACGAAGCTGCAACACTTCGGTTGATGTTGGCGGCTCGATTGGAGCAGGCTTTAGCTCAGCCGCTTTCAGAGCAAAGCCTCCAAGTAGTACGGGAATACCATAGAAAAAACCAGCCAGATTTAGCGTTGGGTTGTCCGTGAAATATGCCACGAAGCCAACAACGGTTAGGATTCCGCCTACGACTAATCCTAACGAGCCTAGAGAGGTTTTGCGCAGCATAATGAATGCATCCAAAAGTATAGAAACAACTTATACCAAAACTGACACGAACGTTGGAGTGGCTAGCATGGTGACCCGATTGAGGGCTACTAAGCGAAGAAAAAGCGTTAAACTTGACTGCTGACCATGATGTTCATTAGGCGATCGCCATACTCAACTCAAACGAGTCATATTAATGTAAGAGAAGTTAAGCAGACAGGTAGTATGGAACCAACCAATATTCAAGAACGAGTCAGAGTTATCGAAAGCAAGCGGGAAACGTTGCTGCAGTTATTAGAACAGCCTGACTTAGGAACCTTGCGCATTGATGTCAATCAGGCGCTGGAAGAACTAGATGACCTCATTGAAGAATTTCAAAGAACGTTCCCAGCAAAGGAGCAATAAACCAGAAGTATTTAGAATTAGTCCCTGACCTGGCTTCAGTGAGCACCACCGATCGCTATTGAGTTCGTCGCGTTCTCTTTCTCTGAGCCAAGCCAATCTCTGTATCTATTTCGATGATTCGCTCAGAAAAAGTAGCCAAACCTGATATTCGTTCCGGATAGCCAACGAGACTATCGCTATCAGCGAGCAATCGCTTGATATCCGGAACGAGTGTCTCTTACATCTCACCTTCTGGTTCAGAGGAATCTTTGAGAAGCGGCACCAAATAGGCTGCGATCGCCCCAATCAAAAAGCCTGCGATGTTCCGTGTCAGCGGAATCCAGTCTGAGGTACGAGTGACGACAGGCCCTATTCCAAAAGCGATAAACAAAATCCCCCACAGTGGAGAAAAAATGAGAATCCATTGCCAGGCGATCGCCTGACCTTCTTTCCTGGGATGGGATGCAAACCCACAGACGACTCCACCCACAATAGAGGTGATCAGAGTCAGAACCCACTGTTCCTGAGGTAGCCCTGGAACAACGTTACATCCACCACGCCGGAGACAAACTTCAATAGATTCTAAAGCTTGAGTAATCGCTCCATCTTCACCGTTGTCTCGAACGAAGAACTGATTCCCGTATCGCGTCTGCAACTCAATCCAAAAGGTACGCGGTAGCATTGCGTAAATCGCATCACCCACGCTAAAGTTCAGCAAGTTTCCACCTCTGGGATCAGCGATCAGCATAACGCTACGCTCGTCCAATCCCCAAAATTCCTTCACGGCTCGCCCAGGCGTTTGCTCATACTGGGTCAAAACCCGAAGCTTCCAACCTGTCTCGTCTTCAAAATCCTGCAACGATTGGTCTAGCTGTATTTGTTGCACGCTCGCAAGTGAATTGGCCAAGTCAATCACAGACGTAGGCTCATCGGGCAACAACTCAGGATTGTTGAACGCTTGAGCAGGCTGGGCAAATCCCAACAGAATTAGGGCTGACAGAAAAGCGACACAGCAGCGAACTGCTTGAGATGCTAGCGAACGATTAAGCATTGATGAATTCAACCTCGGCACGGCTCAGTTGTTAAAGCAGCGCAGTATCAGACCTTTTCTCGCCTTCTCTTCGCACCTGCTAGTTAGACAGTGTGAACCTATCAGATAGCCTGACAACGGTTGAAGTGCGTATTTGAAACGAATTGAGCTGCGACATAGCCTGGGCTTGCCTAAAAAAACAAGCCATATGAAATGTCGCCACTCGTCTTGAATTTGATTCGGGTCTTGAATTAGTGCGTGCTCGATACAATTATTTTTAATAATGATACAACGCTTTACACTTGTTTACATAAATCTAATTTTTTTGGCTTACAGAAGAGCTGCGAGGTTTCTTGTTGTTTCACGGCATCTTCAGAGTCCAGATCCTTATATGAGCAAAAGTTACAACGCCTATATCAAAAGAGGTTCAGAGAATATTCTGGAATTTCTTTCGAAGATTGGGATATTAATCTAACCGTCGATATCTAAGAAAATTGAAGCGATCGCCTCTCAGGAAACCTCGAATCAATTGCCTTCGCGCTCAGCATCAAAGCACAAATGTCCCTCAGACTAAGTCTGGGGCAAGAAATCACAGGATATTGTGTTCAGAATCTTACTGTTGAGGATTAGGAAAAGATTTGGCTTGGTCAGGAGTCGATACATTTTGGGCGTTCGGAGCATAGTCGGCTTGCACAGAACCCTCGGAGGCGGAAGATAGAGATTCTGAGTCAACTAAGTGAGATTGTGCGATCGTCTGCGATTTTGGCAGCGGTGATTGAGAACGTTGGACAACTTGATCATCCAACTCTGAAGCTTCAGGTTGGGATTGACTAGACTTTCGGGATGAGATCAACGCTGACCAAGCGGTACGAACGCCAGTGACCGCACTCTTTGAGATAATTTGAGCCTGCTGCCATTGCTGCTCAGCGTAGTCCATCCCTACATCGACCCGATTGACGATAGATTTTGCACTCTCTACGCCATCCCCCAATTCTTCAGTCAAGTTCGCCAGTTCTTCTCCAGTAGAGCGCAGAGCCTCTAACGTTGCGGGAAGTTCTTGATTCAGAGTTTCCAACAGTCTTTCAGCACTTTGCGCCGTCTTTGAGAACTTCAGGATCACTGGAATCGATACCAAAACCACAGCCGCCGCACTGACGGCCAACAAAGCCGTTGAGACACCTAACCAGAGAAGCGGATCATTCGCCAACATGAATTATCCAGATGAATGCGTGGACGACCTAGGGCTGCAAATATCAACCCTTCAAAAGCAAACCTTCAAAGGAAAAACGAGAATTACGACTCAGAGTGAGTGGATTGCCTTTCAACTTGATTTGAGGGCATCTCATTCGTCAGTCTTTCAAGACGTTGACGCTCTTGTTGACCGGCTTCTGTGCCAGCGGCGATCGCTCGTCGCAGACGCTCCAAGGTTCCTTCCCAGTTTTTTACCGCAGAATTTGATAGCCGATCGGCCTGTACCTGGACGTTAGAAGACAAGTCTTCCGCAAGTTCGGGTAAGGCATTGGCAGACTTCTTCAAAACACGGCGAGTTTCGCGGCCTGTTTTGGGCGCGACGAGTAGCCCAGTTACCGTTCCTACCGCAGCACCGAGAAGAAACCCTCCGACGAGAAATCCGGAACCGTTTGATTGATTGTCTGCCATCGTTCTTTCTTATCCGTAGTGGGTGTGAGTTCAATAATTACTCAATAATGACAAGCGCTAACTATTTTCAATAAGTATCGACTCTGGGGATTTAGGCCATAGCTCAAGTTGCTTGAACTTTTGAGCGCCTGAGTCTCTCTAAATCTAGTATGAAACCATTAATCGAATATGACCTGCTGTTTGCAGATTAGCTCCCTTTGACAGGAACTCAGTTGAAGATTTGATGTCAACATCTCACACATATTAGGATTTCGAGAAGGATTTGCGCGATCGCCTCCACATCAACACAGTTCCAGCCACGTTTAGCACTTTTCGAAGCGTTTGCAAACGGGCGATCGCCAGTCGCACCTGTTGATAGAGTTGCTGCGCTCTTTGCTGAGTAGACCGTAGTTCCATCACGCCTGAGGTAATCATTTCAGGAACATCGTTCAGCAGTTCGCGGCTCTGGGATTCTGCACTATCAAGGTCTTTAGCCCACTGTACAATTTGACGTTCAATCGCGCGCAAGCGCCACACCAACGACCAACACAGCAGCGACAACACCACATTGACGCCTAGAACAACTGCAATCTCTCCACTCATTTTTGCGTTTTCTCCAGCATTCGGTGCACTACTTCCTATTCTGACTTATCTCCACTGCTCGACATCAAACGTCTCATTGCTGAACAAACATCATTGCTGAACAAATAGATTTGCCTAACTAACAACCGTCTCCAAGTCCACTTGGATCTAGCTTGACGCGAATCGTTTACAGAATCGCTATACAATTGTCGGGACATCTATACCCTACGCAGTAAGCGGCCACAGTGTTTCCAATGGCAACAGTATATGTTGATCCTTTGCGCGGCAATAATCAAAACAGCGGGCAATCCAACGCGCCTCTGAGAACCTTGACCTACGCTCTACGCCGAATAGAAGCGGGTTCACGTATTCAGCTTCAGCCAGGAGACTACAATGCCAATAGCGGAGAAAGCTTTCCCATTCGAATTCCTGCTGACGTTGTCGTAACAGGAAACGCAACGAACCGTGGGCGCAACGTCAAAATCTATGGAGGGGGAGCGTTTCGCAGCTCTGAATTTGGCTCTCAGTGGGCTACTGTTGTCCTCGAAAGTTCGTGCGATCTTCAAGGTGTAACCATCACCAATCCGGTTGAACGGGGTTCAGGGGTCTGGATCGAGTCTGCCTCTCCGACAATCGCCTACTGCACTCTCGTGTCTTGTCGGCGGGAAGGAGTCTTTATTCTCGGTCAATCCGCGCCGCTGATTCATCACTGCATGATTCAAGCCAATGCAGCCAGTGGGGTATTTGTCGCTCGACAGGCAAAAGGAGAATTGCGTCACAACCAGTTTCAAAATACAGGCTACGGCATGGCGATTAGCGATCAATCTGCCCCCCTGATCATCGACAACCGTTTTCTGGATAATCGCTCAGGGCTGGTGATTTCTCGATCAGCTCGTCCAGTTTTGCGAGACAACCTCATCGCTCGGAGCCAGGGCGATGGTCTAGCCGTACTCAACAGTGCTCAACCTGATTTGGGCGATCGCGAAGAAGCTGGGCGCAACGTGTTTGAAGACAGTCGTGGCTTCGACATTCGCAACCAAACCTCGATACCACTCCCTACATCTGGTAATCAAATCAATCCGGTCAAGGTTTCTGGCCTTGTGCAATACGTTGCCAGTATTGTGCCGCCCGCTGTAGAGCGATCGCCCGGTGGTTCCAATCCTCCGCCTCCGCCCAATCCTCCTAGCTATCCTCCTAGCAGTCCACCGACATCACCGTCTACGTTTCCCGATGTCACCCGTCACTGGGCGCGTTCCTTTATTGAAGCTCTAGCCGATCGAGATTTCATTCGCGGCTTTCCAGATGGTTCTTTCCGTCCAGAAGCCAACTTGACCCGTGCTGAATATGCCGCGTTACTTGCCAAAACGTTTTCACAACCCAACCGTCGCCTGAGCAACGGCTTCTCAGATGTGCCCAGTTCGTTTTGGGCTGCCCCCGCCATCCTCAGGGCAGCACAGATGGGATTCATTGCTGGATTTCCAGACGGAACATTTCGACCGCAGGAACCCTTGACCCGACTGCAAATTCTTCTATCGTTGGTTAACGGACTGTCTCTTCAAGGTGGAAGCAGTAGCGAATTAGAGGTCTATCAAGATCGGGCAGAAATTCCTAGCTACGCAGTGGGAGCGGTGGCGATCGCCACTCAAAAGCAGCTCGTTGTAAATTATCCCAATCCCAGTCTGCTGGAGCCGTCTGTGCCTGCAAGTCGAGCAGAAACTGCCGCTATTCTTTACCAGGCTTTAGTTGTGATGGGAGAGGCTCCTCCAATTCCATCGCCTTATGTCATCATCCCCAGCACTGCAAGTGCCGCTTTCTCGGACATCAGTAGTCAGTGGGAAGCCCCCTATATTCAAGGGATTGCGAGCCAGGGTTACGTTGGCGGATTTTCAGACGGGACATTTCATCCCGACGCTCCAGTTCGTCGAGCCCAATATGCGGTGTGGCTTGACCAAACTCTAGGTCTATCATCCGCGTTATTCGCGGATTCAGGCTTGACCCTTCCTGATACGTTTACCGATTTGCCGTCTACCCATTGGGCGTTTCTTGCTTTTCAGCGCTTAGTTGCAGGAAACGTCTTGTCTCGAACAACCGATGGTCGCGTTCAACCCGATGCGTCGCTCACTCGCGCTGAGCTGTTGATCTCTTTGGCGTCTGGACTAGCAGTGACGATGCCTCCCGAAGAAACCGACCCAGATGCATCAGCGCAGACTCACTCTCTTGCAAACCCGAAGCAAGCGATCGCCAATCTCAATCAGATGGGAATGCAACTGCCCGCTCCTTTAACTGATCTTG
>CAKZMO010000004.1 GCA_937128595.1 uncultured cyanobacterium
AGCATCTGAGACTTTCGCATCAAGTGTCTTCGGTAAATAATTTGATCCTGCGTTTGGGTCTGCTCGCCAACAAATAGACTGTAACCAGAAGTCAGATTGTTGACTACACTCGTTGATTGCTTGTTCGATCTGAGAAACAAGCTTTGCATACTTTTTCTGAAGCTGTGAATATACTTGCCTATTGCATCCAATTTGAGCCTCATAGATGTCTGTGCCGGATCCACCACCCAATGAAAAGCCTGTGTCTATATAGTGGTATTCAAGCTCACATTTTGAGAGCAATTCAGCTGCTGAAAATTCGTTTCCGTCGCGAAGCCAGTTAATAATTACGTCTTTGTCCATGGCCTAAGAAATATGATTATTGAATTGATTAAATAGAATTACGTCTATCCAAGATTCCTAAATGTATAGGTGAATAAGCACACTATTTCAGTGTAAACATTCCTTCGTCCAAAGCTTGTGTTAGGTCAGGGATCTGTTTATCATCCGTGTGTTGCATCCAATACCACTGGAACTTATTCCGAGAAGTTGTTCGACTAGGTTCCCAAGTTGACATTGAGAGCGATCGCCCTCTCCACCGCACTCAGAGATACAAAAGCCATTCCTCTCTACTTTGCATCCATCCAGTTCTCACCCGCATGAGCCTCTGCCACCAGCGGCACATCGAGGGTCACCGCCGACTCCATCGTGTCTTGAATCTTGGGCTGTAGCTCTTCCCATTCATCCGGTGGCACTTCGAAAATCAGCTCGTCGTGTACCTGAAGTAGGAGTCGTGCCTGATAGTCTTTCAGCAACTCATGCAGCCGCACCATTGCAACCTTAATGATATCTGCGCTGGAACCCTGGATCGGGGCGTTTGCTGCTGCCCGCAGCATTCCCGCGTCGTACTGATTGCGAGACCGGACTTTGCTGAGGTCAATGCTGTCGGGGGTGTTGCCGTGCAAATTCTTGAGGCTGTCGCTGATGAAGTTGAAATAGCGTCGTCGTCCCATGATGGTGGTGACGTAGCCGTGGGCGATCGCCTCTCGCTGCATCCGCTGGAGATATTCAAAGACTTTGGAGTAGCGATCGTTGAAGCGATCGATGAATTCTTGGGCTTCCTTGCGTCCACCACCAAATTCGCGGGCAAATCGGGAGGCACCCATGCCGTAGATCACACCAAAGTTGATCACCTTACCGATGCGGCGTTCTTCTGGCGTGATTTCGTCGTGTTCAAACAGTAGTCGTGCCGTGAGCGAGTGAACATCGTCGCCGGACTGGTAGGCATCGAGCAAGACAGGTTCTTGGCTGAGGTGAGCAAGAATGCGTAGCTCAATTTGAGAATAGTCTGCCGACACCAGATGCCAGCCGTTTTGGGGAATGAACGCGGCTCGAATCTGGCGGCTAAAGGCGGTGCGAATGGGGATATTTTGCAGGTTGGGATCAGAAGAGGAGAGGCGTCCCGTAGCGGTGATGGCTTGGTTGAAGTCGGTGTGGATGCGATGGGTGTCGGGTCGCACTAGATTGGGCAGTGCATCGACGTAGGTGGACTTAAGTTTGGAGAGGGTGCGATGCTCCAAGATGCAGTCAATGACTTCATGATCGCCCTGGAGCTTTTCCAACGTGGCCGCATCGGTGGAGTAGCCCGTCTTGATTTTGCGAGACTTGCGCTTGTCGAGCCCCAGAGTGTCAAACAGCAGCTCACTCAACTGTTTTGGTGAACCAAGGTTAAATTCTGACCCGGCGACCTCGAAGGCTTTTTTCTCAATGGATGCTAGGTCAGACTCTAGCTTCTGGGAAAGGTTTTGCAAATAGGGAGTGTCGATGGAGATGCCCTGACTTTCCATCTCTGCCAACACGGGTTCTAGAGGCAACTCGACCGTTTCAAACAGGGTTTTGAGCTTGGGAGACTGCTCCAGTTGGGCGTTGAGCTTGGGTCTGAGCTGGAATGTGACCGATGCATCGGCTCCGCAGTAGTCCGCCGCCGCTGCGATATCAACATCAGCAATGGTCTGATTTTTGGGGACGAGGTCGGTGTAGCTCTCCATGGAACAGTTGAGCAGCCGCAGCGCCAAGTCCCCGAGATTGTGTCGATTTTCAGGATTGATCACGTAGCTAGCAAGCATCGTGTCAAACTCGACCCCCTGCAACTCAATGCCCTGATGTCGCAGCACCAGTCGGTCGTATTTCGCGTTCTGTAAGACTTTGGGATAGTCGGCACTTTCCAGAATCGGGCGCAGCGTATCGAGTACCTGCGATCGCTTCAAATTCTTGCCGGACTTGTGATTGATGGGAATATAGGCCACATCGTTAGGGCGATCGCCCCAGCAGCAGCCGAGGCCCACCAGCATCGCATCTCGCGGCTCTAGAGAGGTCGTCTCGGTATCCCAGCTCACGGGTTTGCCTTTGCGGGACTCCAACTGCTTCACCAAAGCAGCCAGTTTTTCGGGAGTATCAACAATTTCGGGAGCCACCTCTACAGGCAGCACTCGCTGAGTTTCCTCGGTCTCCTCTGCACTAAAAAACCAAGTATCGTCGTTTTCAGGGGTTGGGAGAACAGCAACAGCGGGTTTCGATGAGCGAGACGAACTTTCTAGAGTGGCGATCGCCTCTGCATCCGCCTCGCCTCCAAAAGCCACCTGAAGTTTGGGGATCTGCCTTTGAAATTGCCGCAGTTCCAGCTTGTTCAGCAATGCAGACACAGGCTCTGGATCAAAGCCTTGAAGTTTGCAGTGGCTCAGATCTACGTCCAAAGGAGTATCCAGATGAATCTGAGCCATATATTGTGAATGCTTTGCAGATTCTCGACCTTCTTCAAGCTTTTTCTTGGTCGCGCCTTTGATAGAGTCGAGGGAGTTGTAAATCTGCTCCAGAGTTTCGTAGTCGCTGAGTAGTTTGGATGCCGTTTTGGCTCCAATGCCCTTCACCCCTGGAATGTTGTCAGAGGGGTCACCGCAGAGGGCTTTGTAATCCACAACTTGAGTCGTCTTGACCTTTAGCTTTTCCTCAACCTGCTGCTCTCTCATTTCAATCGCTCCGGCAGAAGCACGGGGCCCAAAGCTACTGCTGAGGTAGAGCATCGACACGCCCTTCGCATCATCCACCAGTTGAAATAGGTCGCGATCGCCACTCAAAATCTTGACCCGATAGCCCTCAGCTGTCGCACGTCGCACCAGAGTCCCAATGACATCGTCTGCCTCGTAGCCTTTGGCGGTCACGATAGGTAAGTTGAAAGCCGCTAACACCTCTTGCAGATTAATCAGGTCGGGCAAAAAGTCTTCAGGGGCATCGGGTCTTCCTGCCTTGTAGTCTTCGTCAGCATCGTGGCGAAAGGTGGGGCCATCCAAGTCAAATGCCACCGCTGCATATTGCGGACGCTCCACCTCTATCATGTCGAGGAGCGATCGCAAAAATCCATAGGAGACGCTTGTGGGAATGCCCGTCGAGGTGCGCAGCCCTCCATCTCGTCCCTTTGCATGGGCGTAATAAGACCGAAATGCGAGGGAATGGCCGTCTACTAAGATCAGCAGCGGAGAAGAATTCTGAGACGAAGAAGCTGATTGGGCGTTGGGAGCTTGAGACGTTGCCATAGGGGAGATTGACAGGAAAAAGGGCGTGAGAAAGATACTCGTTTTATCCTACCGCTCTCGTTGCGATCGCGCTGCCTCTGATTCTGTGTGATGCACCGTCCCTAATACGGCATCTTGTCTGTATGGTCGTGTGCCTTTGCGTGTCTTCTGGGCACACGGCTGTGTGCCTTTGCGTGTCTTCTGGGCACACGGCTGTGTGCCTTTGTGTGTCTTCTGGGCACACGGCCGTGTGCCCCTACTGTAATACTTCTTCCAGCTTGTGCTGTTCCCACAGTTGCTGATATAAACCGCCTTGCTTCAGCAACTCGTCGTGGGTTCCATTCTGCATAATGCGGCCTTGATCCATGACAAAAATGCGATCGGTGGCGGCGGCGGCAGACATTTGGTGAGAGATGAAAATCACCGTTTTCTGGTTGGTGCCGCTGGACAGATTGTCGAGAATCGAGGTTGCAGTTTGATTGTCAACGCTGGAGAGGGAGTCATCCAAAATCAGGATTGGGGCATCAACGAGCAATGCCCGTGCTAGAGCCATCCGCTGACGTTGCCCGCCAGACAGAGTGATGCCGCGCTCTCCGACAATCGTGTCGTATTGCTTTGGGAAATTAAGGATTTCGCCGTGCATCTGGGCTTGCTTGGCGGCATATTCCACTTCCATGCCCTCAGTGACCGGATCGCCGTAGCGAATATTGTCGCGAATGGTGCTGCTGAACAGGAAGCTGTCTTGAGGAACGTAGGCGATCGCCCGTCGCAAATTTTGAAGTCGCACCTGAGTAATATCGTGCTCGTCCACAAAGATTTGTTGTTGTGGAATGTCGAGCAGATAGGGCAAGGCGTTTGCCAGCGTGGTTTTGCCTGAACCAATCGGCCCCACGATCGCCACGGTTTCTCCTGGCTTGATCACAAAGCTGACATCGTCGAGGGCAGGTGCGTTAGAACCGGGATAGGTATAGCTGAGGTGATCGGCTCGTATTCGTCCTTCAACCTCGTGGACATCCAAGGCGATCGCCTCAGGTGTATCTTTGATCACAGGCTGGGTTGTGAGAATGCCTTCAATCCGGTCGATGCTGACCTCTCCTCGCTGATAGGCCGTGATTGTGAAGCCCAGCAGCGCTGTGGGAAACACGAGCCGTTCCACATAGAGCAGCATCGCCACAAATCCACCCACACTGATGGCTCCATCGGCGATCGCCCCTGCTCCCAGCGCTAGAACCACCAACAGGCTGATATTAGCTAAGCCTCCTAGCAAGGGAAACAGCGTATTGCGGGTGCGGCCCAAATCTAGATTCGCTCGCAGCAATTGTCGATTGAGGCGGCCAAACGCTCGGCGTTCGTTCTCTTCCTGGGCGTAGATTTTGATGAGGGAAATGCCGCTCATGTCCTCTTGAATCAGGTCGCTGATATTGGCGTTTTCTTCCTGCACTCGCAACTGCTGGGTGCGCAAACGTTCGCTAAACATGCGCACCAGAAACAGCATTACAGGATAGATGGCGATCGCCACTAGAGTCAGCTTGACGCTAATAGACAGCATGAAGGGCAGGGTCAATGCATAGGCAAAAACCGTATTTGCCAAACTCAGCACCGCAAACCCCAACAGCCGCCGAATATTATCCACATCGCTGGTGGCTCGGCTGATCAGTTCTCCTGGCTTCACCCGGCTGAAGTATTCAGGCTCCAGCGTCAAAATGTGGTCAAAGATTTTTTGCTTGAGGTCAAACTCGACCTGTCGCCCGACGCCAAACAGCAAAATCCGCGAGGCCATCCGCACGACCAACATGATGGACGCCAGCACCAGCGTCAAAACGGCGTATTCCACCACTTGACTAAAACTGAACGTCACCTGAAGGGTATCGACCCCATTTTTAATTAGCTGAGGAATATAGACTCCAATGCCGTTGACGACTAGCAACGCCCCAATACCAAGAGCCGTTGTTTTCCGATAGGGACGGATATATTCCCCTAGTTTTTGCAAACGAGACTGAGCCATGACCGTGCGATCGCCACCAGCAACAACAGCGACGAGAAACAATCTGCATTCTTGGCAATCGCTTCGCCGCTTTCCTATGCTATCGCTTCTATCGTGCTGAATGTAACGATGAATACGGCTCTTGAAGCTAGACTTTGCTTTCGTGCAAATTGCACCGGGTCAAATTGCACTGGGTCAAATTGCACTGGGTCAAATCGCACAGTGTAGAATGGCAATGGCGAAACGCAGCGAATAGAGCTGCCCCTTGTTGAGGGAAGGCGGGCAATGTGATTTGCTTGGGCTGTTTCCCTATTTGTGTGCTGAACTATCCTTCCTTTTGAACAGGCTTCATTCAAGCGCTTAGTCCTTCAGCGCTGAAGCACCAAGGGAGATAGCAGCCGTTCCCCTTTCCTGAAAACACACAACCTTTGAAACAGCAAACTGGAAAACGATTACAAGCTCGATGAGTTAGATAAGTCACGTCATCGTTTTTTCCTGTTTTGCATCATGCGCTGGAGATTTTGAGTTTGCATGGCGATATTACACGGTAGTTGGCTGGTTCACCCTGAGCAGATTTCCTCTTCTCAAACCGACTCAGGACAGACCTCCTCAGATCAGCAGCCTCCTTTTTCTGGGTCAGGAGAACGAACTCAGCAACTCCAGCGCGGGCAATTTTTTATTTGGGGCGAAGTGTGGCGCAGGGTTGACCCCATCGTGCCAACGGCAGATGAGAGTTTGACTCATCCCTATGCAATGTCTGGTGAAGAGTTGGTGGAGCTGCTGCGATCGCTCTCTGCACAGCAGTCCATCGGTTTACCTAAAAGTCTTTCGTCAGAGGATCTTCAGCCTCCAACGGTAGATTCACCTGCGGGGAACACTGGCTCAACCGAATTTGATCGCTGGAAGACCTTGGCGATCGCCCTTCCAACTCATGTCGCCACAAAATCGGCAGGCCGAGGCAGAAAGCGGCAGATTGCTGTGTTTCCTCAACATTCAGCCACCGTTGAGGCCGACACTCCGATCTCGCTGGAAATGCTAGATCTGGATACCGTTGTTCCTGCCTCATCTAAAAAATCATCCAGCAAAACTAAAGACAAGCAGCCCGATCCCATTTCGCTTTATCCCTGGCAGGTGACGGGAATCTGTCTGTCAGCAAAAGAGGCACTTCAGCTTCTGCATTCTCTTCCCCTCAATCTTGGAGAAGGTGAAGAGTCTTTTCTAGGAGGAGATTTGCGGTTTTGGTCTCATGTTGCTCGCTGGGATCTGGATGTGTTAGCTCGCGGCAAATATTTGCCCATTTTGGAGCAGCAGACAGAACAAAGCAGCGTCAGTCGGTGGACGGTTTTGCTGGATAGCGCTGCCGACCAGGCGCGGCTAGAGCAATATTCCACCCGGATGCCGTTTCTTTGTCGTGCCTTTTTTCACAATTCCGACGCTCTCTCTCAGGAGCCCCAGCCCTCTCAAGATTCCGACTCTTCTCCCGCCTTGTTTCAGCCGCTAGAAACTCGTTCGATTTTGTTCCATTTTCTCAATCAGACGATTGATGCTCAGGTGCGGCGAGCATCGGTGACGATTCCGTTACCGACCTCTCCCCTGCCTCGCGATCTGCCCCTGCGAGAATGGCTCCAGTCTCTGGCCAAAGTGAATACACTGGAGACCGATGGCGATCGCCTCAAGCGTCTTCGTTCTGTTCTCAACACCTGGCTGGCTCCGGTACAGCGCCAGCTCACCCACAAAATTTCTCCCTTTTTGACGAGCTTTAAGTTGGTTCCCCCAGCAGAAGCCGGAGCCGAGTGGATCTTGGAGTTTGGTCTTCAGGCGATCGACAATCACGACTTTTGGATAAGCGCTGATGTGATCTGGAATCACCCAGTTGATCAGCTCACTCTCGAAGACCGCACCATCGAGCAACCCCAAGAAACTCTTTTGGCAGGATTGGGACTCGCTGCCCGACTTTATCCCGTGCTGGAGCCCAGCCTTCAGGAGATGCAGCCCGCGACTTGCACTCTTCATCCCTTACAGGTGTATGAGTTTATCAAGTCAACGGCATGGCAATTGCAGGATAGTGGCCTAAGCGTGGTGTTGCCTCCGAGTTTGGCTAGCCGAGACGGATGGGCCAATCGTCTGGGGCTTGCCGTCCGGGCGCAAACGCCCAAGGGCAAAAAGCAGCAAGGGTTTGGTTTACAAAGCTTGCTCAACTTCAGGTGGGAGCTGACCATTGGCGGTCAGCGCATCTCCAAAGAAGAGTTTGATGACCTCGTGGCGCTCAACACTCCCCTCGTGCAAATTAACGGCGAATGGGTCGAGTTGCGAGAGCAAGATGTGAAGGCTGCCCAAACGTTTTTTGAAAGCCGCAAAGATCAGATGAGCCTGTCGCTAGAAGATGCCCTCCGCATCAGCACTGGTGATACTCAGATGATCGAAAAGCTCCCCGTTGTGGCCTTTGAGGCGTCAGGGTCGCTGGAAAATCTGCTCGACACGCTGACCACAGGCAACCAAAACGTTGATGAACTGCCCGTTCCAGAAGGGTTTCAAGGTAAGTTGCGGCCCTATCAGTCTCGTGGCATGTCGTGGCTCAAGTTTCTCACCCAATGGGGACTAGGAGCGTGTCTAGCTGACGATATGGGTCTGGGTAAGACCATCCAGCTCATTGCCCTGTTGCTGCATTTGAAAGAAGAAGGAACCCTGCAAAAACCAACGTTGTTGGTCTGCCCCACGTCTGTTCTAGGCAATTGGGAGCGAGAAGTGCGGCGATTTGCCCCTGATCTGAAGGTCAGTATTCACCACGGCGACAAGCGATCGCACGGCAAAAAATTTGTCAAAGAGGCCAACCAGAAAGACCTGATCATAACCAGCTATGCCCTGGCGTTCAGAGATGAGAAAACTCTAGGCATGGCAGATTGGCAGGGCGTGGTGCTCGATGAAGCCCAAAACATCAAAAATCCGGATGCCAAGCAGTCTCAAGCCGTGCGTAAACTCAACTCTGACTTTCGCATTGCCCTGACTGGAACGCCCATTGAGAATCGGTTATCAGAATTGTGGTCGATCATCGATTTTCTGAATCCCGGCTATTTGGGGCCAAAGAATTTCTTCCAGCGACGGTTTGCTATGCCCATTGAGCGATATGGCGACACGGATTCTTTGCAGGCGTTGCGATCGCTCGTCCAACCCTTCATCTTGCGCCGCCTCAAAACCGATCGCAGCATCATCCAAGACTTACCTGACAAGCAAGAGATGACCGTCTTTTGCGGCCTCACTGAACCTCAAGCCGAGCTGTATCAAACTCTGGTCGATCAGTCTCTGTCGAATATTGAGTCCGCAGAAGGCATCCAGCGGCACGGAATGATTCTTGCGCTCCTGACCCGACTAAAGCAGGTGTGCAACCATCCGACTCTCCTCAGCTCAAAATCTAGCGGTTCAGGCAAGAAATCAAGCAAGAGCACAAAAAGCAAAGCCAGTGCTGCGTCGAGTAGCCGAACCGCGCTGGTCAAGTCTTCGACCGATGGAAAAAGTGCGGCGCTGGCTCCTTCATCTCCCGCTTTTCACTCGCTGTCTGGAAAGCTCCAGCGGTTAGAGGAAATGCTAGAAGAGCTTCTCTCAGAGGGCGATCGCGCTCTGATCTTCACCCAGTTTGCAGAGTGGGGCAAGCTGATGAAGACTCATTTGGAAACGCGATTTGGCTGCGAAGTTCTGTTTCTTTATGGCAGCACTTCGCGAGAGCAGCGAGAAGCAATGGTGGATCGGTTTCAAAGCGATCCACAAGGCCCTAGAATCTTTATTTTGTCGCTGAAAGCGGGAGGCGTGGGGCTCAACCTCACCCGTGCCAACCACGTATTTCACTTTGACCGATGGTGGAATCCTGCGGTCGAAAACCAAGCGACCGACCGCGCCTTTCGGATTGGTCAGACGCGAAAGGTTCAAGTTCACAAGTTCGTTTGCGCAGGCACCTTGGAGGAGCGAATTAACGAACTGATCGAAAGCAAAAAAGCCTTGTCTGACCAGGTGGTCGGCACTGGGGAGAATTGGCTGACGGAATTCGGCACTGATCAGCTTCGTAATCTGTTGTTGCTGGATCGAAACGCCGTCATCACTGAAGATAGCGATTAACTCTACCCATTGCTCAAACAACAGTTTGGAAAAATAGAAGCTTGAGTTGTTGCCTAAAGATCAAAATCTAGAGATCGAAGATTCTGACTTCAGCTCCAGTCAGATGTACGAGAGTATTCGTGATGCTGTTGAGCTGCTTGATGTCTCGCACTCCAAGAACGTGAATGTGGATGCGGGGGCGATCGCCCATCGTTGAGTGGTGTGTTCCCGCAAACCATTCCTGCAAATCCCAGGCATATCGCTCTAGAGTTTCTGCATTCAGACAGGTTTTGCCTAAATACAAACCTTCGGATCGGGCATGAATCATGAGGTTGACACGGGCAATTTTTGGGTGCTGACGCATCAGCTCAGTGACGCACTGGAGGCTATCTTCGTGCTCGTCTACAGAGAATGCGATTGAGGAAGCGTGTTCTGTTGTGGGGGGGGACAGCTCTTGAGAGGACAATACCTGGATGTCTCGAACCGTTAGAACTTGAATATCAGATACAGGTTGCAAATAAAAAGTAGAGCGAGACGAAACTTGAACAGCTTGCATAATAGTTTGGCCTTGCTTGTAATAGAATGCTGCGCCTGTCGGGTTAACCGTTTTTGGCGATCGCCTTACTCTTAGGCTGACCGATTTTGGGGGCACAAAACACCGTTGCAGACGAGAATTCATCAAGGCTTTACGTCTAAGACTGAACCTTTCTCAAAAAATAAGCATTACGCAAGCTGAATTCTACATTGCTCAAGCTCTATACCGTTCATCAACGTTTGATGAAGCAGTGTCTCAGCAACTCCGTATGATGCGTTTAATTCACTACATTGCTTTAGAATCAAGCACTGACAAGGCTCAACGAAAAATGTTTTAGCTGGATTTTTTTCGAAACTTGAGAATTTTTCGGAGTGATGTTAGTGAAGGCGATCGCATCATTTTAAAAATTTGGAATTACAAGCAAATTTGTCAATAGCGCAATCCCATAAGATTAAGACAATAGAGTAGTTTTCAATGTCTTTGTGAAAATCCGTAATTTTACTAAGACAATTATCAGTTGTACGGAAGCTTTTTAGGCTACGTGATATCTAACTGATAAGATTTAGCTGCGATCCATCCGTAGTTTTGGTAACTTCGATACGTGCTTGAAATGCCTCTCTCAGATGCGGCATGTGGGTCACGGTGAGAATACAAGCAAAATCGGGCGCGATTGCGTTAATTGCACTGACGAGGCGATCGCATCCCGCCTGATCCTGAGTGCCAAACCCTTCATCTACGATCAATAACTGGAGTGCAGTGCCCGATCGCTGAGCCAAGAGTCGAGCGATCGCCAGTCGAATTGCGAAATTTACCCGAAAGGCTTCGCCTCCAGAATAGGTTTCGTAAGGTCGAGTGCCTTGAGTATCCCCAATCAAAATGTCCAACGTGTCGATCAGCTTTGTTCCAAACTTGCGAGACGATCGAGACTGACTTTTGCTGGCTCGTTGGGTCACAAACTGAATATGAAGCTGGTTGGCACTGAGCCGACCCAACACATAGTTGGCCTCCGTCTCTAGCTGAGGTAAAACATTTTCGATCATCAGAGCCTGAATACCATTTTTGCCAAAGGCTTGAGTTAGCTCTCGATAAAGTTTTGCCTGATAGAGAAGCTGCTGTAAGTGTTCTTGCTGTTCTTGCTGCTGCAGTTTTAGCTGTTCTAACTGCTGAATCTGCTGTTGTAGTTGTCCCCGTTGCGAGAGTAGGTGATCAAGCTGCGATCGCCTCTGACTGATACGATTCTCAAGAGTATCGATATCGGTTTGGCAATCCGGATGGCGCTGAAGTGTTTCGTACTGCTCCTGAAGTTGCTGCTCCAAAGCTGCCAAAACGGTCTGGCGATCGCCAAGGGTCAGCGCGATCGCCCGCAAGCGCTCTTGCAGAGCAGGATGCTGTTGTCGCGCTTGGGCTAGTTCCTGATAACGCAGTTGTGCCGCTTGGGCATGGCGCAAGCTTTGACGAACCTGGACATGGCGCTCGGAGTCATAGGACAGACGAGCCAGATCGGCAGTTAGTCGCTGAATCTGCTGCTGCCGCTCGGATTGGTTCAAAGATTTTTGCTTTTGATGTAGCTGCGTCAGGATTGCTTCCTGTTCTTTAATCTGGACTTGCAAGCGCGATCGCCGCGTTTCAGCTTGTTGCACTTCAGCCTGTTTGATCTCTGCCCAGCGCCACCGATCAACCTGGCCGCGAGCCAGAGCATGATTCTTTTCGTCATAGTTGAGAGTCTGGAGGCGCTGTTCAATCGCATTGAGTTCCTCGCGAATGTCCACACCATAAGCTTGAGTACTTAATTTTTCTTCTAATAGAGACTGTTCATTCAGTAGATGCTGAATCTGCTGACCGATGGACTCAATGCCTTTCTCCTGCTCTTGGAGGCAGCCGCGCCGTTCTAAGACAGAATGATATGTGGCTAATTCTCGATCGAGTTCTCGATATTCCTGTCGTAATACTCGAATTTCCTTTTCTGCCGCTGCCAACTGTTCTCGAATCACCCAAATGTCTTGCTGTACCTCGCGATATTCGGTTTGATGATGAGTGAGCACAACCTGCCGATGATGAGCGTCGAGGGGGCGATCGCACAAGGGACAAGGAGGATACGTTGCTGCCGAATCCGTGAGTGGGTGAATGTGTTCAGCAGTATGGGAAGGCGCTAGAGCTGGCTTAGCTCCATTTTGAACCTCGATACTCAGAGAACTCCTCTCTGGAGAATTGATCGCATCAGCACTGGGTTGCAGCATGTCTTGAGCCGCCTTCGTCAACGTCTCTTGCGAAGCTCCCACTAGTGCACCCTGCATGTCTGCTGGAGTATCGGCTTGCAGCATCTGAATCTTTTGGTGCAGTGCTGCCAGCTCAGTTTCTGAGTCCCGCTGTCGTTCTTGAAGGCGTTCCATAAAATTGCGGCGCTCTGTGCCCCGTTCTCGCACGAGCTGCTGATAGCTGCGTCGCTGCTCTAAATACTCAATTTGATTCGCGACTTCCACAACTGCTTGTTGTAACTCAGGCTGTTGCTCTTGCTGCGCCTTTAGATGATGAATTGAGGACTGTAACTCCTCTAGCCGTGCCGTTAGACGAATGCGGTGTTGCTCAAGCTGATGCCAGATTTGCTGTCGTCGCTGAAGCAGTGGAGTGGCCTCAGACTGAAGCCGATCCAGCGTTGCTAAAGACTGTCGCGATTGCTGACTGTGCCGAAAGGCTTCGGCAATTTGATCGGCTCGGTGCAAAACGGCATCCAGATCGTTGTCTTGTTGGGTGAGTGATGTGAGGTAAATCTCAGCTTGGCGCAGTTGATCTGTCAGATCTGCGATCGCCTGCTCATCTTGTCGCTGTAGCGTTTGAAGCTGTTGCTGGAGCGATTGATAGGTCTGACTTTGCTGAGTGAGGCGATCGTCTTCTGCAAGTAAGGATTGAAACCGCCCATATTGCTCTGTAATCGATTGAGCATCGGTGAGGATGGAGTCGAGCTGGCGCGTCTGATGCTGAAGACTGCGCTGGTCGTGGGAGAGGCGATCGCACTCTTGCCGCAAATACTGCTGTTGCTGCTGCTGGAGAGCAATATCTTGCTGCCAAGCTTGGCGCTGTTGCTGCTTGTAGTGAAGCGTTTTGATCTGCTCTTGGTCAGTGGCTTGTTGGCTACTTAAGGAATCAACTGCCTCGTTTATCTGCTGCTGTTGGTCAATCAGAACAGGTTCGTCTTGAAGTCGCTGGGCGATCGCCTCTAGACTCCGCTCAACAACGGCAACTTCCGCTTTGAGATCGCGCGATCGCTCCTTGGCTCGTTCTGCCAAATCGTCATATTCGCCAAGCTTTAACAGGTCAGCCAAGATTTGTTTCCGCTCGCTTGGACGCTTCAGCATAAATTCGTCGGCGCGTCCCTGACGTAGATAGGCCGAATTGACGAACGTTTCGTAATCGATTCGCAGATGCTGATGGATGATCTGCTGAGTCGCGCGCATTCCTCGTCCCGTCAGAGAGCGAAAACCCTCTTCGGTCTGAATTTGAAACTCTAGGGCGCTGGTTTGTCCCCGATAGCGAGTGCGGATCACACGATAGGTTTGCTGATGGCAGGTAAAGGTGTAGTCAACCTGGGCTTCTTTCTCGCCCATGTGAACAACATCGTCCTCAGTATGGGCACGACTCTGGCCCCAGATCGCCCAAGCGATCGCCTCCAGCAACGAGGATTTGCCTGCTCCATTTGCACCACAAACACACGCCACATGAAGCCCCTGAAAGTTAAGGATCACATCGCGATAGCTTAAAAAATTTTTGAGTCGCAGTCGAACGGGAATCATGGAATAAACGTTCGCCCAAACATTTGCACTGAAAACTGATCCCAATGTAGCAGTACGAAAGAACTTTAATACGATCGAACTTACCTTTTTGAATCTTTTTTAGGATTTTTTTCGAGAATATTTCGAGTTATGGCTGAGATCAGATCAGGCGTTCTAAAGTGTTTCCCGATAGGCTACATTTTGCTGCAATTGCGATCGCCAATATCCTCATTTATCGAAGGAAAACTGATCGATCATTCGATAGTTGTCATCCTAAAAACGTCATCGTGTCCCTAGTAGAGATCCGAATACTGGGGCGATCGCTCCTCTTCAGAACCTACCTATCTCTACTGTCTGACAGCAAAAGAGAGGCGAAGCTGATTCAATCAGTTTCATCCCTCACATCTGTTTTTATTTACTTGCAAAGATCTGGCTATAGCAATGCGCAGATAGTTTAGGACAGATATTTATGGAGAAGCCGCGCGGTGCGCGGCTTCTCCATAAACTATTGGTTTTATATCAGCGCGTAGCACTATAGAATGGATCACCTGATCTACTTTTGATGCGCAGTTAATCAGATTCAGCTAAGTCGTAAAGGCGTTAACAACGGTGAAATAGTGATATGAACGCTTGCCTTTGTTTGAATGAACTACAGCACAAAAGCACCGGTAGCATCTGAGCTAATCTTCACTTAAGCAGCGATCGCACAGACCCGAAATGGTGACCTCGTAGTGTTCGGCCATCAGATTGGGAGAGAGTGTTGTCAGATCGAGAGGGGTGAACGCATCCCACGCAATATCTTTGATTCCTCTGCATTGGCGACAGCGAAAATGATGGTGGGGCATCACATTTGCGTCATAGCGAGTCACCCCCTCTTCAAGCAGAACTTCACGTACGAGTCCAACCTGCTGAAGAGCTTGCAGCGACGCATACACCGTTGCCTGAGACGACACGGGACTATTGGCGTTGAGTTCTGTCAAAAGCTGATCGACGGTTGGATGGTCTGTCCGAGCCATCAAGTTGGCATACACCGCATAGCGCTGCGGCGTCACCCGTAGCCCTTTGCCTTTGAGAGTCTGAACGATTTTTTCAGCTTGAGAGTTGGTCGTGTGCCTAGTCATGGCAATCCTATCTTGTCGCGGACCTGTCGTATCTTCGATGGCTCACTATAGTTTTCTATTATAACAATTTACTTCTACAACATAACAACTCAAAGTTCAGAATAATTCTGAGAAATAAGTATTTATAACTATTGCAATCTTTCCTAGTTCAGAATTATTCTGAGGTAGTTGATAGTTGAAGTCGAACTTAAGGTTCAGTTCTTCACCATTCAACATGTCGATTTCAAAGTAGTACAGGAGGATTTTCATGCCAGTAATGGAACGCGTACCCGAGGTCGTTTTTAAGACTCGCGTCCGAGACGAGTCCGTTGAAGGTTCCAACCCCTTCAAGTGGCAAGACACCACCACCCAAGACATCTTTGCCGGAAAGCGTGTGGTTGTTTTCTCGTTGCCTGGTGCGTTCACCCCAACCTGTTCTTCAACTCACCTCCCTCGCTACGAAGAGCTTTATGATGAGTTCAAATCTCTGGGCATTGATGAAGTCGTCTGCGTCTCCGTGAATGACGCTTTTGTGATGTTCCAGTGGGGCAAAGCCCAGGGTGCAGAAAAGGTATTCCTGCTTCCCGATGGAAATGGCGAATTCACCCGCAAAATGGGGATGCTCGTGGAGAAGACCAACCTTGGCTTCGGCATGCGTTCTTGGCGCTACTCAATGGTTGTCAAGGATGGCACGATCGAGAAGATGTTCATCGAGCCTGACTACGGCGACAACTGCCCAACCGACCCCTTTGAGGTTTCCGACGCAGATACCATGCTGGCCTATCTGAAGGGAGCTGGCTAGTCATTGCAAGTAGGGTGGCTGGTATCAGTCGCTAGCGAATTCCATTGACTGAAATGGGTGGGCGATCGCCCACCCATTCTTCATTGAAGTTTCCATCAGATTTACAACCGTTCAAGAGTCACACCGTTTCAGGACTAAACAACGATCCATTCGTTAGCCTGGAACTAGATAAGGGAAGGAGAGAAATTTATGAGTTATGACTTTGACTTATTTGTAATCGGGGCAGGTTCTGGCGGTATTGCTAGTGCTCGTCGCGCAGCTGAATACGGTGCAAAAGTTGCAGTTGCTGAATCTGGACGTTTGGGCGGCACCTGTGTAAACCGGGGCTGTGTACCGAAAAAGCTAATGGTCTATTCGTCTCACTTCCCTGACTATTACAGAGCTGCCGAAGGCTACGGCTGGAGTTCTGTCTCCAGCAGCTTTGACTGGAAAGCGCTGATGACTGCAGTGAACAATGAAACAGCGCGGCTTAATGGTATCTATCAGGGAATGCTCGACCGATCAAATGTGACGCTTTTTCCGCATTATGCTCGATTTGTTGATGAGCATACGTTAGAAGTTGATGGTGAGAAGGTTACAGCTGACAAAATCCTCATTGCCGTTGGTGGTAAGCCAGTTCTGCCAGATATTCCAGGCATTGAGCACGCCATTACCTCTGACGATATCTTCCATCTAGAAGAGCATCCCAAGCGGATTGTCATTTTAGGCGGCGGCTATATCGGTTGCGAATTTGCATCGATTCTCAACGGACTCGGTAGCGAAGTGACGCAAATCATTCGCAGAGACAAAATCCTCAAAGGGTTTGACGAGGATATTCGTACCGAAATTCAAGACGCAATGCAGAAGCATGGCGTTAAATTGATGACTCATTCCCAAATTCTCTCCGTTGCCGAGGGTAAAGACGGGGTTGAAATCAAGGTGAAAACAGAGTCTGGCGACGAGATGGTTGTGGCTGATGTCGTAAATCTGGCGGCAACAGGTCGCGAACCTCTGCTTGACAATCTCGGGCTAGAAAATACCGGGGTCGAGCTGAACGGTAAGGCGATCGCCGTCAACGAATATAGCCAGACGAGCGTCGAGAATATCTACGCGGTCGGCGACTGTACCAGCAAAATCGAGCTGACACCCGTTGCCATCAACGAAGGCCGTGCCTTTTCTGACACTCATTTTGGCGGCAAGTCCCGCACGATGAGCTACGAGAATATTCCAACTGCGGTCTTCACGACTCCTGAGGCAGCAACCGTTGGAATGACTGAAGCCGAAGCCGTTGAGCAGTACGGCGAGTCGAACGTCAAGATTTACCGTTCCCGCTTCCGTCCCATGTATTACACCCTGCCTAAGATGGATGAAAAGACGCTGATGAAGCTAATTGTCCATCAAGAGTCAAACAAGGTCGTGGGCGCGCACATGGTAGGAGATAGCGCCGCTGAAATTATTCAGGGTGTGGCGATCGCCGTCAAAATGGGCGCAACCAAGGCTGACTTTGACGCAACTGTTGGCATTCACCCCAGCTCGGCAGAAGAGTTTGTGACCATGCGGTAATGCTCAGATTTTGAGAGCGATCGCAGTAATCTATCTGATCATGAGATGATCATGAACAATTGATGGTGAGAAGGGTGTGGCATCGCTGCACCCTTTCTTTTGGGAATTTGACCCAGATTCGTTTGGGTATAGTGCTACGCGCTGATATAAAACCAATGGTTGATGGAGAAGCCGCGCGGTGCGCGGCTTCTCCATCAATATC
>CAKZMO010000005.1 GCA_937128595.1 uncultured cyanobacterium
TTATCAGCTCGAGAAGTTTCCCGCCCAGTCCAAAGGATTAGTGATTTGGCTCCTCGAAGGCATCATTTTGTCGCGCCAAGAACTTGAGTATCTTGCTGCTCTGCCGTCGATCGAGCCTCGTGTGCGTGTCGTTGTCGAGATGGGGGGCGATCGCCAATTTTCTTGGAAGCCCTTGAGCAAAATTCTAGAGGCTCAATAATCGACTGTTGCTCTTAGAATCGCGATGCGAGTTATCAGTAGCGGTCACGCAGATTTCAATGAACGCCCCGCTTCCAGTTTTGGAGGCAGGGCGTTCTAGATTAATCGTGTTTTCAGAGAAGAGCCTTTATCGCCTTTTAGAAGACAGAAATGCAGGAGAAACCTGCGCCGCATTCCACAAAGACAGCAGCTGTTCAGCACCATAGTCGTGCATGTCGAGAACGACAACGCCTTCCTCTGTGTCATTGAGATTCAATTTTGCCTGAACGGATACAGTCCAGTACCCGATCAAAGTCACTTCGATAGAGTTAGAGTCGGCGATCGCCCATTCTGCAACACCTGATGTCTCATCACTGCACAATCGATCGAGCAACACCATGCAATCTGCCTCACGAGGCATTAGCAATGACGCTCGGCAGGATTCAGCATAAAATTCTCGACCCACGTGATGAGCCAAGTTTCTTTGCACCGTCATCCACGTCTGCACGGTTTCAGCCGTGATTTCCAAATATTGGCCTGTCTCTGTGTAAATCACCTTCAACATGGAAAAAATCCTCGGTTCCAGAGGTGGTTGGTTTCAGTCGTGTTGGAGACACGTTTCAATACAACTGGCTAACGCGATAGAAGATAAATCTGAGCTGCTCAGATGAATATTGCAGTTACGCTAGTCCAGGTCAGAGGCAGGACTGATAACGGGTTTGAGAAAACCACACAAAAAGTCCCCCGCCTCTAAAGTGAGAAGCGGGGGAAGAGTTGAGTTCAGCTCAAGTCTCTATCCAGGTGATGGGTATTGCTGCAACAGCTGTCCCCTCCCGCTTCGAATGTCGATATCACCTCCGTCGAGGTGCAAATATCGCAGGCTAACCGTGCCTAAAATGGCAGTGCCTAAGACATCAAAAATCTCTACTAGTCGCCCAAAGGCTCGAATGATCAAACCCAGAGCGTGAATTGGGCTCCGTTCGACACCCGCAGCCTGGGTGCAAGAGGAGGTGCCCGCTGACGCAACCCTTGAGCGAGCGATCGCCAGCACACTGACACACGACTCCCTTGAAGCTCTTGGCAAATTGGCGAATTGCATACCGCAGAATAGTCTCGAAACAAGCTCAACTCTCTGGATGAACATGTTGAGGAACCTTCTCCAACATGGACGCAAATTCAAGTACGAAGTCACAAGTTCTCCGCAATGAAAGCGTTGAACTCCCACAACATTTTCAGAAAGCTCAATGTCGCCACTCGTTGATGTCATTAAAAAACGTGTGGTACCGCAAACAACATGATGAACGAACCCCGCACAGTTCTCGAAGTGTTGAACCGTGCCGTCCTCAGCAATATTCAATCGTGCTTTGGTAAAAGGCTTCATCATTTTTCGTGTCGTTGCGAACGTAATCCTATACAGTCTTGACCCTATGCAGTCTTGGAATGAGCGAAAACCCAGTTCAAATCCATCTTTTTAGAAGAATATCAAGCCGGAACGCTTGAATTCCCAACCTAGTAGGTTGACCCGATTGGATGAACATTGAGTTGCTTTAGCCACTCTCGTTGCAAAATCACAACTGCCTTTTAATATACTACAGTTGTAATATGAGAGTGTCCACCCTAGAAAAATTTAGAGAGCTTCACGATCAATTCTTCAGACGATTCTTTTACCCTTTTCCATGAAAAAAACAATGCAAACCTTAAGTCAATCCACATCCCCGCGCACACCGACTACGGAAATGGAGGTTACTAGCATCCGACTGGAGCGCGAATTGAAAGATCAGCTTAAGCAGTTGGCGGGCCATCAGGGGTATCAGGCGTTGGTTCGAGACATTTTATGGGCCTATGTGCAGCAGCAACAGCCTTCGCAAGCGGCCACTTTGTCACTGAATGATATTCGAGCGACCATGCCCGCTACAGCAATGCAAGAAGAAAACTGTGTCTTGAGTGGCGATCGCATCCAGCCCCACGATGCGATGTTGCTGGGATGGACAACCGCAGGCACAATTGTGCCGATTAGCCTCAATAGCGTGCCGTCCCACTGAATGAATGAGCGAACGAACTGATACTGTCTGGTACTGTAATGAATGGCGATCGCCCCTACAGCCATTCATCAACGATTTAGCTGAAGCTTCGATCCAAGACTAGACCCAAAATAGCTCCACTCAAACCGATAACTATGGCCTCTTCTGTCCAGGATTTTTCAACCGCTGTTCCCCTTGACCAGGTCAAGTTCAACAACCAGGGGTTAGTTCCGGCGATCGCTCAAGACTATCTCGACGGGACGGTCTTGATGATGGCCTGGATGAATCAGGAATCTCTACGGAAAACGCTAACGACTGGAGACGTATGGTACTGGAGTCGTTCACGTTCTCAGCTTTGGCATAAAGGCGAAACTTCAGGGCATCTACAGAAGCTGAAGGCGATCCGTTATGACTGCGACAGCGATACCCTGTTGCTAACGATCGAACAAATTGGTGATATTGCCTGCCACACCGGAGAACGCAGTTGCTTTCATCAAGTTGAAGGTAGCGTTGAAGCTCCTCCCGCTGATACTTTGACTCAGGTGTTTCGTGTTGTGTGCGATCGGCGGGACCATCCTTCTCCAGACTCCTATACTTGCAAGTTGTTGGAGGGGGGAGACAACAAGATTCTCAAGAAAATCGGGGAAGAGTCGGCTGAAGTCGTTATGGCCTGCAAGGATGACGATAAAGAGGCGATCGCAGGAGAAGCAGCAGACCTTCTGTACCACACGCTAGTTGCCCTAGCTCATCACAACGTTGATCTTCGAAACGTTTATCAGAAGCTACAAGAACGTCGTGGATAAACTCTTCAGCACAGCTTTTCAGAAGCACTTTCACGGATGGTTGAACGCTGTCTGATACCCCGTCAATACGCTCGACTCAGCACGTAATCTGCAAGCTTGATGAGTGTTTTCTGAGACTCTGTCGCAGGTAGACTTTCTAAATGTTCTACTGCGAACTTGCTGTGAGCCCGTGCAAGTTCGCGGGCCCGTTGAATGCCTTCGCTATCACGGATGATGGCGATCGCCTCTTCAAAATCTCCGTCTTCAGCAAACTCACGATCAATTAGCACGCTCAAATAAGGCTTTTCCTCCATTGCATAGAGCGCAGGAGCTGTCAGATTCCCACTCTGTAAATCTGAGCAAGCGGGCTTTCCAAGAACATCTTCAGAAGCTGTGAAATCCAAAATGTCATCCACGATTTGAAAGGCAAGTCCCAAATGCCGACCATAAGAATACAAATGGTCTTCCACTTCTGGCGAAACCAGGCTCAAGACACCGGCGGCCTTAGAACTATTCGCAATTAGTGAAGCGGTTTTGTAATAGCTTTTTTCGAGATATGCGTCAATAGATAATGTCGAGTCGAAGCGATTCAATCCTTGCTGAATCTCTCCTTCAGCGAGATCCATGATGACCTTAGACAGCAATTTGACGACAGTTAAGTTATCTAAATTCGCCAAATGCCAGGAAGATTGCGCAAACAGAAAATCACCTGCTAATACAGCAATCCGATTGCCAAAACTACTATGAACCGTCGGAACTCCTCGACGCAGTTCTGCTTCGTCAACAACGTCGTCGTGCACCAGACTCGCCGTGTGAATCATTTCGGTTATTTCAGCCAGACGACGATGCTTGGATGTAATGTCTTGGCTCGGCATCGTTGCTCTGGAAATGAGCAGCACGATAGCAGGTCTCAAACGCTTTCCTTTCGCACCAAACAAGTGCTCAGCGGCAGCATAGAGAATTGGATGTCGCGCACCAACGAGTTGCTTAAGAGTTTCGGTCAGCAGATGCAAATCCGACTCAACGGGCGAAAACAAAGAGGTTGCTGAGGTCATGGGTAAGCCGACTCAGGCGGTAGAGTTACGAAATTTTACAGACTTTGTCTTCATTCTAAGACAACCCTTCTCCATGTGGAAAACTTTACATTCGAAAATTACAGGTTGAAGCCCCAATCTAGAAGGAATCTGAGCATTCTACAAGATGCAAACCAGAATCATGTAACATGAGCCTTCTCTTACAACCCTTGACCCATAAGGATTTCAGCTCATTGAATATGTACGGTTTGTCTGAGTTCCTCTCTTGAGAGGGCTAAATCCAAAAAAGCAAAACAAACACAAAAGCTGCAAAAGACCTTCGAAAAAGGCTCTCAGCTATCCTCCGTCTTAGGAAAGCTATGTTATTCTAGTATTTAAGGATTTATATCAAAAAAGAATATTGACGGAATCAAGCTTGCTGAATAAGCCGTTCTCGTATTGAGACTGACTTGAGCCAGTGAATCACTTCTCAAGATTGATGCATAAAGCTCGGAATAGCATTGCAGTGATAAAGCAAGAGATTGAAGTGCTGTTAACAGTCCTACAGTTTCTTGGTCGTCTAAACGCTAAAGCTAGCTTGCTCTGATCAATGTGTTGACGCAGATGAGTTCATCGATCACTCTCGCGCTTTGGTATTTATCCAAGCGAAGGTTCTGCTCAGGTATATGTATCCGCTTACCCCACATTTGTCTTTCCAAGTGCCATGTTTATGCAACACAGCGTTCCAATTACCATCGTTATGACTGCTTCCGCATACCTTATTGCGGTGTACCTCATCCTTTTTGTCGTTCAACGTTCTAGAAGAGCATAGCTGCATTCACAAAGCTTACGTATCGTCATTCCCAGATTTGCTTTGCTGTAGCTTGAAGAAATCAGGGCGTTCAATGCATCATAGGCTATTGAACGCCAAAATATCTCGCAATAAGAAGAGGATGCTGTGTAGAGCATCCTCTTTCTTTATAACCGACTCTTTTTCAGCAACATTTATCTGTTTCAATCGTCACTGTGTCTCTTTTCGGTCGTTCTATGAAGAGAGCAAGGAAGCTGAGCGATCGCCGTTCGGAAATCCGACTAACCAAGTGGCCTAGCAGTTTTGCAGTTGAAGTACGTGAGGCTCATTTTCTACCAAAAGCACAGCTCGCCTAAGAAGAAATCTTTTTGCGGGGGTTCATAGAGAGTGCTCAATCGCTACGGAGCTTAAATTTCAGAATCCTCTTTTGGACTGCTGCAAAGTTCTTTCCAAAAAAATAGAAGAAAGCGTAGACAGTCTTCGCCACACTGTGTATTATGGTTAATCGTGGCTGAAATAGTTCACAGGAATTCAATAATTCTCGGCGAAGTTAGAAAGCTAAACCATAAAGCTAGAAAGCTTGCTGAGTGACGAATTGCTCAAGAGTAGATACAAGTTCTTGAATTCGAGTCACTAGTTTAGCTCAGGTTAAACTTCCGGGCATGAACCTTCCTCAAGTGAAGTATTTCTAGAAAGCCACGTTCAGCGCCACACAAGATACTGGATGTTTGTCTACAACATTTAAGTCTTGGCGCTCTTTGCAAGCTGTTGCCGATTATATTTCAGGATCAGTAAAAGTAGCACAAATGTGCTCAGATTCTTTCTGAAAGGCAATTTGGGTCTGGTAGTAGTTGCTTTTCGGCGCAGAAAAGTGAACTGTCAGGTTTGCCCATAGGGGCACGTTTCACTATGACCTGAGGAGGTTTATTGGCGGTGGTACTAGGAATCCTTGGCACCAAATTGGGTATGACCCAAATTTTTGATGAAGAAGGTCGCTCTATTCCCGTGACTGTAGTAGCGGCTGGACCTTGTCCAGTAACACAAATCAAAACTTTTGAAACAGATGGCTATACCGCTGTGCAAGTTGGCTACGGTAACGTCAAAGAAAAAGCTTTGACCAAGCCAGAGTTAGGACACCTCCAAAAGGCAAGTGTCACTCCTGTTCGTCATCTTCAAGAATATCGTCTGCAAGATGTCAGTCCTTATGAGATGGGGCAAGAAATCAAAGTAGACATCTTTGAGGCTGGGCAAGTCGTTGATGTCACCGGAAAAACCATCGGTAAAGGTTTTACTGGATATCAAAAGCGTCACAACTTTCGACGAGGCCCTATGTCTCACGGCTCCAAAAATCATCGCTCGCCTGGTTCAACTGGAGCAGGAACAACACCTGGCCGTATTTATCCAGGAAAGCGCATGGCAGGGCAATCGGGTAACACTCAAGTCACAATCCGAAAGCTGTCGATAGTAGAAATTGACTTAGAACGAAATTTGCTGCTAATAAAGGGAGCTATTCCTGGAAAGGCAGGTTCCTTCCTCAACATCAAACCGACCAAGACGTGGTAATTGAGCAGAGCAGGTATAAACATCATGGTTGACTGTGTAATTCGCAACTGGCAAGGTGAAGAGGTCGGAAAGGCAGACTTAGATTTAGCGGTTGCTCAAGACGAAAATGCATCGCATATTGTCCACCGTGCCTTAGTGCGTCAAATGGCTAACGCACGTCAAGGTACTGCATCCACTAAAACACGTGCCGAAGTCCGAGGTGGTGGCCGTAAGCCTTGGAGGCAGAAAGGAACAGGGCGGGCAAGAGCGGGCTCTATTCGTTCTCCTTTGTGGCGTGGAGGTGGTGTCATCTTTGGTCCTAAGCCACGAGACTATCAGACCAAGATGAATCGAAAAGAAAGGCGGCTAGCTCTCCGTACTGCACTTCAAGGCCGTGCCGACGATTTGATCGTAGTTGAAAGCTTCTCTGAAAACCTTCAGCGGCCTCGGACAAAAGATTTAGTTGCAGCTATTGGACGCTGGGGTGTCGAAGCTAATTCTAAGGTGCTTTTAGTTGTAGGCCAGCGAGAGGAAAATCTAGAGCTCTCTGCACGCAACGTACCTAGCATCAAGCTTATTACTGCTGGAAACCTTAACGTCTATGACTTGTTGATAGCAGATCATATCTTAGTCACCGCTCCAGCTTTAGATTCGATTAAGGAGATTTATCGTGCCTAAGACAGAACTTCGCGACTTGCCTGATCTAATCAGACGTCCAATTGTTACTGAGAAAGCAACAATTCAGTTAGAGAATAACCATTACACTTTTGAGGTTGTTCCAACTGCAACTAAGCCTCAGATCAAGGCTGCAATCGAGGATTTGTTTGATGTCAAAGTTACATCGGTTCGTACCATGACTCCACCTCGCCGTAAAAAGCGCATGGGTCGCTTCATGGGCTACAAGCCTCACTACAAAAAGGCTGTTGTAACTCTGGCTGAGGGTGACTCCATAACCCTATTCCCAGAGGTTTAGGGCGGTTTTCATCAAGTATTAGTTTTGCAAAGATGCTGGTCTGTGCTGGCAAATTCATAAGTACGGCAACGTGTTTGCCTGTTGTGTCAAAGAGTTGAGCCATGGGAATCCGTTCTTACCGACCATATACTCCCGGAACTCGAGAGCGAGTTGTTTCAGATTTTTCTGAGGTTACGCGGAGCAAGCCTGAAAAGTCATTGACTCGCCATGTTCACCGTCCTAAGGGACGAAACAACAGAGGAGTTATCACCTGTCGCCACCGAGGTGGTGGTCACAAGCGGCTCTATCGGATTGTCGATTTTCGCCGTGACAAGCGAAATATTCCCGCAAAAGTTGCCTCTGTCGAGTATGACCCGAACCGAAATGCCCGTATCTCTTTACTCCACTACGAGGACGGTGAGAAGCGGTATATCATATATCCTGCAAACCTAGTAGTCGGTTCCACTGTAATTGCAGGTGAAAGCGCTCCTTTCGAGGTTGGTAATGCTATGCCTCTGGCAAACATACCTCTAGGTACGGCTGTTCACAACGTTGAACTTTATCCCGGGAAGGGCGGACAAATTGTTCGTGCAGCTGGTGCATCGGCTCAGTTGGTGGCTAAAGAGGGTGACTTTGTCACTTTGAAGCTGCCTTCTAGTGAAGTTCGAATGATTCGACGCGAATGCTATGCAACTATTGGCCAGGTTGGCAACGCTGATGTACGAAACTCCAGTTTGGGAAAGGCGGGTCGCAAGCGCTGGAAAGGACGTCGCCCAGAAGTTCGGGGCAGCGTTATGAACCCAGTCGATCACCCTCATGGTGGTGGAGAAGGACGTGCACCAATCGGTCGTAGTGGGCCTGTGACTCCTTGGGGTAAACCTGCCTTGGGGTACAAAACACGTAAGCGTCGTAAGCTTAGCGATGCTTTGATTGTTCGACGCAGACGACGAACATCTAAGCGTGGTCGCGGAGGTCGTAATGCGTAGACCTGCTTCTTGAGTAGATTTGTCTCTAAGCTAAATTTGCGAAAGCTGTATCTTGCTATCACTAGATCGAGGTAATTTTTATGTCGCGCTCACTCAAGAAAGGTCCTTTTGTAGCAGATCATTTACTCTCTAAAATCGAAGCGCTAAACGCGAAAGGCGATAAGCAAGTTATTAAGACGTGGTCGAGAGCTTCGACGATTATCCCTCAAATGATCGGACATACAATTGCAGTTCACAACGGTCGGCAACACGTGCCTGTCTTCGTTACAGAGCAAATGGTTGGGCACAAGTTAGGCGAGTTTGCCCCGACTCGTACGTTTAGAGGACATGCCAAGAGTGATAAGAAAGCTCGTCGTTAAGGCAGAGCTTTTGAGGTTTGGATAGAGTCAGACTTCTACTCGATTGTCAGGCTTGAGAAAGTAAATCGTCTTATATGTCGTGTGTGGATTGGGACAGTTAATTCAAGAAGGTATGGGAAATGGTGGCTACTGCTGAAAACGAAGTCAAGGCGATCGCTCGATATATTCGAATGTCACCCTTTAAAGCACGCCGAGTCCTTGATCAGATTCGAGGACGGTCTTACCGGGAGGCTTTGATTATCTTAGAGTTTATGCCATACAAAGCGTGTGAGCCTATCCTCAAGGTGTTGAGATCAGCTGTTGCGAATGCTGAGCACAACGAAGGCTATGCACCTGCGGATTTAATGATCAGTAAGGCTTATGCGGATCAAGGCCCTGTTTTTAAGCGATATCGCCCAAGAGCTCAGGGACGTGCGTATCAGATTAGGAAGCCAACTTGTCATATTACCATTGCTGTCGCTCCTACATTTGAGGAAGAGTGACGTCTTCAAAGGGAAGATTGCTCAGCATCCGAATTAGTTAATCGCTCAAATCTCAATCTATACAAGGCTTTAGGGGACATACTGTGGGACAGAAAATCCACCCAACTGGTTTTCGGTTAGGAATCACACAAGAGCATCGGTCTCGATGGTTTGCTGATTCCAATCGCTATTCAGAATTATTACAAGAAGATCATCAAATTCGTCAGTATATCTACACAGATAAAAGTCTAAGCAACGCGGGTATCTCGGATATCCGTATTGAGCGAAAAGCAGATCAAATCGATCTAGAGATCCGTACTGCACGACCAGGCGTCGTTGTGGGTCGGGGAGGCTCAGGTATCGAATCGCTCAGAGAAGGTTTACAGAAAGAACTGCGAGATAGCAATCGTCAGATTCGCATTAACGTCGTGGAGGTTGCCCGAGTTGATGCTGATGCAGCTCTTGTGGCCGAGTTTATCGCGCAACAACTTGAGCGGAGGGTTTCCTTTCGCCGAGTTATTCGCCAAGCCATTCAGCGCGCTCAACGAGCAGGCGTAGAAGGCATCAAAATTCAGGTAAGCGGGCGGCTCAATGGAGCAGAGATTGCACGTACTGAATATACGCGTGAGGGAAAAGTACCTCTTCACACACTGCGAGCAGATATTGACTACTCTTATCGCACTGCTCAGACCATTTATGGTGTCTTGGGCATCAAAGTTTGGATTTTCAGAGGAGAGATTGTGCCCGGTCAAGAAGACGTCGCTGCAACGAACAATGTTCAGCCACGACGTCGTCAGCAACAGCAGCAGCGTCGGCGTCAGCAATTTGAAGATCGATCGAGCGAATCTTAGCGTCATCAGGTCATCAAAAGTTCAGTCGGAAGTAGAGCCAGTGCAGAAGGTGTCAAATTATGCTTAGCCCAAAACGAACAAAATTTCGTAAACAACATCGTGGTCGAATGCGTGGTTTAGCGTCTCGTGGTAGCACACTCAATTTTGGAGATTTCGCACTGCAGGCTCTAGAACCTTCTTGGATTACGTCTCGGCAAATCGAAGCTGGTCGGCGCGCCATGACTCGTTATGTTCGCCGGGGAGGCAAAATTTGGATTCGTATCTTCCCAGACAAACCTATTACGATGCGCCCTGCAGAAACACGGATGGGTTCTGGTAAAGGAAATCCGGAATATTGGGTTGCTGTTGTTAAGCCCGGTCGAATTCTATTTGAAATTGCGGGTGTGCCTGAGGAAGTGGCACGTGAAGCAATGAGGCTAGCGTCTTCTAAGTTGCCTATCAAAACAAAGTTTATTAAACGAGAGACGGAGGATACTTAGAAATGCCACTCTCCAAAATGTCAGAAATTCGTAAACTGACTGACGAAGTCCTGCAGGAGCAAATTGTAGACACGAAAAAGCAGCTTTTTGACTTGCGGTTTCAGAAAGCAACTCGGCAGCTTGAAACGACTCATCAGTTCAAGCATAGCCGACATCGTCTGGCTCAGTTGTTGACTGCTGAGCGCGAGCGTCAAATAAATAAGATTATGACTGAATCTGCTTCTGAAGCGGGTTCTAAAACATCGGAAGCAGATTCATTAGATAAATCTGCTTCTCCATCTGAAGCAGAAGAGGATTAGGCAAGCATGGCTAAAAAAGAAAGAGTGGGCGTCGTCGTCAGCGACAAGATGGATAAGACTATTGTCGTCGCGATCGAAACACGTGTTCCGCATCCAAAGTACCGCAAGATTATGGTGCGAACGAAGCGTTATAAAGTTCACGATGCAGACAACAAATGCTCCGTTGGCGATCGCGTTCGGATTCAGGAAACACGTCCCTTGAGCCGTGATAAAAACTGGATTGTTGCGGAAGTGATTGGCACTAAGTAAGCCAATCGGCACAGATGAAACGAACTGACTATTTTCTTAGTTTTCTTTATTGTCCCAGGAGACCTAATCGTGATTCAGCAAGAGTCATACCTTAACGTTGCTGACAACAGCGGAGCCCGCAAGCTGATGTGTATTCGTGTCCTTGGCGGCAATCGTCGTTACGCGGGGGTTGGAGACATCGTTGTTGCGGTAGTGAAAGACGCGCTTCCAAACATGGCGGTCAAAAAGTCAGACATTGTGCGGGCTGTCATTGTTCGAACTCGAAAAGGGCTGCGTCGAGAGAGCGGTATGAGTATTCGGTTCGATGACAATGCCGCAGTCATTATTAATGCTGAGGGAAACCCAAGAGGAACGCGCGTGTTTGGGCCTGTCGCTCGCGAACTTCGAGATAAGAATTTTACTAAGATTGTTTCTCTAGCTCCGGAGGTTCTCTGATGGCACAAAAAAAATCGGCTTCTAAGCCCAAGCGCTACACGATGCATGTGAAAACTGGCGATACAGTTCAGGTAATTACCGGAGCGGAAAAAGGAAAAGTCGGAAAAGTTGTTCAAACTCTCCCAAAATTAAACAAAGTGGTAATTGAGGGAGTTAATACTCGAACCAAACACGTGAAGCCTCGCCAAGAAGGAGAATCTGGACAGATCCAGACTTTCGACGCGCCCATCCATAGCTCCAACGTGATGCTTTACTCGTCGAAAGAAAAAGTCGCGAGCCGTGTCTGCTACACCTACAACTCTGACGGTAGAAAGGTCAGAATGCTCAAAAAAACGGGTGAAGTCCTTGACTAGTATTCATCGGCAACTTGAATCCAAGTCGTGTTCTCTTTTGATTTTCGCTAACATGTTTCAATTTTCGATCGAATAACTTTCCTGACAAAGACCAGGAATTTACAGGGTAAAGAGATGGTGACTACACAACGAATGAAAGTCCTGTATCAGGACAAAGTTGTTCCTAAACTTGTTGAACAGTTTGAATATAAAAATATTCATCGAGTTCCCAAGCTTGTAAAGGTAACGGTGAACCGTGGCTTGGGCGAAGCTGCTCAAAACGCGAAAGCACTAGAGGCTTCGGTCAGTGAACTTGCTGTTATCACAGGTCAAAAACCTGTCGTGACGCGAGCAAAGAAGGCGATCGCTGGTTTTAAGCTTCGACAAGGTATGCCTATCGGAGCAATGGTTACCTTACGTTCAGAGCGTATGTATGCGTTCCTCGACCGATTGCTAAACCTCGCTTTGCCTCGAATTCGAGATTTCCGTGGCGTCAACCCAAATAGCTTTGACGGTCGTGGAAACTATACTCTTGGCGTTCGAGAGCAGTTAATCTTTCCCGAAGTTGAGTACGACAGCATTGACCAAATTCGTGGAATGGACATCTCGATTGTAACGACTGCAAACACAGACGAGGAAGGGCGTGCCCTTCTCAAAGAACTGGGTATGCCTTTCTGGGACAAGTGACAGGATTTTACGTAAGAGGGATCTATGGCATCCAACGACACGATTGCAGATATGCTAACGCGCATTCGAAATGCGAACCTTGCACGACATCAGGTAGTCGAGGTTCCTTCGACTCGGATGACTCGAAACATCGCTAAAGTTCTCAGAGATGAGGGCTTTATTGATGAATTCTCTGAAGCTGGTGAGGGAATCAATCGAAATATTGTTATCTCCCTCAAATACAAAGGGCGTAGACGACAGCCCATCATTCGCAAGTTGGAGCGGATTAGTAAGCCTGGCTTACGAGTCTATTCAAGACGCAACAACTTACCTCGAGTACTTGGAGGTATTGGGGTTGCTATTATTTCAACCTCTCAAGGTGTGATGACGGATCGAGATGCTCGTCGTCAAGGCGTAGGTGGCGAGGTACTTTGCTACATTTGGTAGTCATCGTTTTTAGGCGTTGCGTAACACGTCTGCTGTTTCAAGAAGTCATAGTTCTCGGTATCAAATACTCGTAATCATCGACGCATTGAGGCAGAGGTTCAAGTCCGTCAAGGAGATTCAGTACAATGTCACGTATTGGTAAAAGACCCATTAAAATTCCTCCCAAAGTCACAGTTACAATTGATGGATCCGACTTGACTGTTAAGGGACCCAAAGGAGAACTATCGCGAACATTGCCTTCAGAAGTCAGTGTGACTCAGGAAGATGATGTATTGACAGTAGCGCGGGTGAATGAATCAAGAGCGGCTCGTCAGCGTCATGGACTTTCCAGAACACTGCTCGCCAACATGGTCGAAGGAGTTTCCGCCGGATTTCAGAAGCGGTTAGAAATCCAGGGAGTTGGTTACAGAGCACAGGTTCAGGGGAAGAACTTGATTCTCAACGTAGGGTACAGCAATCCTGTTCAAATTGAACCTCCTGCTGGCATTGACCTAAGTGTGGAAGCTAACACCAACGTTTTAGTCAGTGGTATTGACAAAGAAATGGTGGGCAATATTGCAGCTCGCATTCGGGATGTTCGACCTCCGGAGCCATATAAAGGGAAAGGAATTCGCTACGCGAACGAAGTAGTGAGACGGAAGGCCGGAAAAGCAGGGAAGAAATAAATCATGAAACTTAATCGCAAAGAATCAACCCGACGTCGCCATATTCGAATCCGCAAAAGACTTCAAGGCACATCCGAGAGACCTCGTCTAGCGGTCTTTCGATCTCATCAACATATTTATGCTCAGGTTATTGATGACTCGCGACATATTACTCTTGTCTCTGCTTCGACCTTAGATCCTGAATTAAAAGGCGAACTGTCGGTCAGTCGAACATGTGAAGCATCTAGTCGTGTGGGAGAAGTACTTGCAAAGCGATCGCTCGACCAAGGTATTTGCCAAGTCGTCTTCGACCGCGGCGGAAAGCTCTATCATGGCCGCGTCAAAGCTCTTGCTGAAGCTGCGCGAGAAGCTGGACTTGAGTTTTGAGGATTTTGCTCTTCTTTTTCCAGTCTAAAGTTGAGTGTTGCATCAGTAGCTTCATCACAAAGTGACACAGAGATACTAATAGGGAGATACCAATAATGGCTAACCGTCGTAAAGGTGGCAAAGCAAAAGAGAAAGAGTCAGAGTGGCAAGAACGAGTTGTCCAAATTCGCCGAGTCACAAAAGTTGTTAAAGGCGGCAAGACTTTGAGCTTTCGCGCTGTTGTTGTTGTTGGTAACGAGCGTGGACAAGTTGGTGTTGGCGTTGGTAAGGCCAGTGATGTAATCGGTGCCGTTCGTAAAGGCGTAGCTGATGCGAAAAAGCACTTGGTGGTTGTGCCCTTGTCAAAATCCAATTCAATTCCGCACCCTACTCGTGGTGTTAGCGGAGGTGCTCGAGTCATGATGCGTCCTGCAGGTCCAGGTACAGGTGTAATTGCAGGCGGTGCAGTTCGAACCGTTCTTGAGTTGTCGGGAGTTCGTAACATTTTGGCGAAGCAACTTGGCTCCAGTAACCCACTCAACAATGCGCGAGCAGCGGTAGATGCCCTCGACACATTGAGAACCTTGTCAGATGTTGCACAAGAGCGCGATGTCGCGATTGAAAAGCTTTACGCCTAAATACGAGCGATCATTTCGGAAGGCTCTGAAAGCAAAATATATCTATCTATGATGTGTACTAGAAGGTTTGGTTGACATGAGATTACAAGATGCTCAGCCTAAGCAAGGCTCCAAGCGACGTCGGCGTCGTATTGGTCGGGGAATCTCTGCAGGCCAAGGTGCGAGTGGAGGCTTCGGGATGCGTGGGCAAAAATCGCGCTCCGGTTCCGGTACTCGTCCAGGTTTTGAAGGAGGTCAGCTTCCACTCTATCGGAGAATCCCGAAGCTCAAGCATTTTACAGTTATCAACCGTAAGAACTACACCGTGATAAACGTCGAGCGTCTTAGCGAGCTACCTAAGGATACAGAGGTTACTCTTGAGTCCCTCATGGACGCTGGCATTGTCACAGCTAATGACGGGCCGCTGAAGATATTAGGCAATGGTGAAATCGACGTGGCTTTGCAAGTTAAGGCAGCGGCATTCACAAAAAGTGCAAAGGATAAGATCGAAGCAGCTGGGGGTTCCTGCGAAACACCGTCTTAATGCTTTGAAAGACGATGTCGATTCGCCAAAAGCTACGACAGCGGGCATACCCAATAAAAGCCTAAGGAACGTTATCCTGATAAAGAGATTGTAGGGATTCGCCAAAACGATTTTCATATTTAAGGGAGTATTGTATGGTCGTTAGCCGAGACAAGTCACCCACTGCTCAAGAGACTTTCATGCAGATGGCTCAGGCTGCTGGCTTGAGAAAACGAATTTTGCTGACAGTCGGATTACTAATACTGGCTCGTCTCGGGGTGTTTATCCCTGTTCCAGGAATTGACAGAGTTGCTTTCACCAATGCAATAGAAGGTAGTGGCTTCGGGGGCATTCTCAATTTCATTGACATCCTCGCGGGCGGTGGATTTGCCCAGTTGGGGATCTTTGCACTCGGAATTTTGCCCTTTATCAACGCTTCTATCATCATGCAGCTTTTGACAGCTGCGATTCCAAGCCTAGAGGATTTGCAGAAAAACGAAGGTGAGGCAGGCCGTCGTAAAATCTCACAGATTACCCGCTACGTTGCTTTGGGCTGGTCGGCTTTACAAAGCGTTGGTATTGCTCTATTTGTCAATACCTTTGCAACTTCGCCAGGTACTTTGTTTGTCATACAGACAGTTTTGGCTTTGGTCGCAGGTTCAATGTTTGTCATGTGGATGGGTGAACTCATCACAGAAAAAGGAATTGGGAACGGAGCTTCTCTGCTTATTTTCCTCAACATTTGTTCAAGTCTTCCTAACTCGTTTGGAGACACAATTGATCTAGCTCAAGAAGGCAACCGTGGGATTATTGGAGGCATTGTCATTCTGATGTTGGCCTTCCTCGCAATGATTGTTGGTATTGTTTTTGTGCAGGAAGGAACGCGTCGAATCCCAATTGTTTCTGCTAGACGTCAAGTTGGTCGTCGCACTTATCTAGAGAAAAGCAGCTATCTTCCGTTGAGACTCAATCAAGGAGGAGTGATGCCCATTATCTTTGCTTCGGCGGTTTTGATCATTCCTGCATCTCTAACGCAGTTTTTTCAGAATGACGCTTTAATAACAGTTGTAAACGCTTTACAACCAGGTTCTTGGGTTTATGTTGTGGTCTTTCTGACCTTGATTCTGTTTTTCAGCTATTTCTACGCTTCACTGATTGTCAACCCTGAAGATATGTCGAAGAATCTTAAAAAGATGGGCTCAAGTATTCCAGGCATTCGTCCTGGAAAGGCTACTTGCGAATATCTAACGAAGGTCTTGAACCGTTTGACATTTCTGGGCGCAATTTTCCTGGGCATGGTGGCCATCATTCCTACTGCTGTAGAAGGAGCAACAGGAATAACAACGTTTCAGCAAGGATTTGGTGCCACCTCTCTTCTAATTCTGGTTGGCGTTGCTATTGATACCGCGAAGCAAGTTCAAACTTACGTTATATCTCAGCGTTACGAAGGCATGGTGAAGCAATAGTTTATGGCGCGAGACTGAAGATTTCGAAAATCGTAGCTTGGCTGTCAACTACTAATACTAAAGCGCTGATTTCTGGAGGAACCTGATTTGTCTAAACAAGACCTGATCGAAATGGAGGGAACAGTCACTGACTCTCTACCCAATGCTATGTTTCGTGTTGATTTGGATAATGGATTTAATGTACTAGCTCATATTTCTGGAAAAATTCGTAGGAATTACATCAAAATTCTTCCTGGCGATCGCGTCAAAGTGGAGTTGACCCCCTACGACTTAACAAAAGGTCGCATCACATATCGCCTTCGAAAAAAATAGAAGCTTGTCTTTGTCATTTTGAAATAACTATTTGTTTGTTCGACGTTGATTCATCAAATAGAATTCATTGCTTGACTTTATAAAAAGCCACCATTTGTGTAAGATAGAATGTTGCCGTATTTTGTATTTGAGTCATGAAAGTTAGACCGTCCGTCCGCAAAATGTGCGAGAAATGTCGTGTTATTCGTCGTCGCGGCAGAGTCATGGTCATTTGTACCAATCCAAAGCACAAGCAGCGTCAAGGATAAAGACCTCTCAAGGTTTGAGAGAGGTACTTGATTTCAGCGCTTGGTAAAACATAGATAATGTTTAGGGAGGAAATGTAGTGGCGAGAATTGCCGGGGTAGATTTGCCGCGCGACAAGCGGGTTGAAATTGGTCTGACTTATGTTTACGGAATTGGTTTGACACGCTCTAAAGAAATTTTGAGTGCAGCAAACGTCAATCCAGACACTCGAGTCAAAGACCTGAGCGATGCTGAGGTAGCATCACTACGGGAAGTCGTTGAAGCTAACTACCAAGTCGAAGGTGACTTGCGACGTTGGGAGTCCATGAACATCAAACGTCTCATGGACATCGGAACTTATCGGGGGCGGCGTCATCGGATGGGTTTACCTGTTCGTGGCCAGAGAACTCGTACTAACGCTCGAACCCGTCGTGGAGGGCGTCGGACTGTGGCAGGTAAAAAGAAAGCTCCAGGGAAGAAGTAAGACTAATTTTTCTGGTAAAAGCTACAAAACCTTTGGACAAAGCCTTTTGACGGTGAGGAATATTAAAGATGGCAAGACAGATTACTAGAAAATCCGGCCCTAAGAAGCAAAAGCGGAACGTTCCTAGTGGTATGGCACATATCCGTTCCACATTTAACAACACAATCGTAACGATTACGGATATCAACGGCGAAGCGATTTCTTGGGCTTCTGCCGGTTCGAGTGGCTTTAAAGGAGCCAAAAAGGGTACTCCGTTTGCAGCCCAAACTGCGGCTGACTCTGCTGCCCGCCGTGCCATGGATCAGGGTATGCGGCAGATCGAAGTGATGGTGAGTGGTCCTGGAGCAGGGCGAGAAACTGCTATCCGTGCTTTGCAAGGTGCAGGCTTAGAGATCACTCTGATCCGTGATGTCACACCTATTCCTCATAACGGTTGTCGGCCTCCTAAGCGTCGTCGCGTATAGGTTACTCTGTATGCAATCTAATTTGCCATATTTTCAAAAATGAGGTTTTTTTTAGAGAATAGGCTTTGTCTGTAAAGCAGCATCTGCTGGAAATGCAGCATTCGAGACAGTCATCGGTCTCGACACCAGCAATGTAGATGCTGTGTTGTTTTTGATGTGAATAAAACTATATTAGTTTGTCCATCTGATCTGTTAAGGGCTTCATCGACTGGGTGAAGTGGGAGGCTATATGGCACAATTTCAAGTCGAATGTGTGGAATCTGATACCGGAGACGACCAGAGTCTATACGGCAAGTTTGTTATCGAACCGTTAGATAGGGGGCAGGGCATTACTGTAGGAAACGCTCTACGCCGGGTTTTACTATCTAATCTTCAGGGTGCTGCTGTCACAGCAGTTCGGATTGCGGGCGTAACACACGAGTTCGCTACTGTTCCCGGAGTACGGGAAGATGTGCTCGATATTTTATTGAATATGAAGGAAGTAGTTCTCAAAAGCTACACTCCTCAAATGCAGATTGGTCGACTTGTTGTTCAAGGGCCAGCAACAGTAACCGCTAGCTACTTAGATTTGCCAGCTGAGGTCGAGTGTATTAACCCTGATGACTACATTGCGACTGTATCGGCAGGTTCGACCTTAGAGATGGAGTTCCGGATTGAGACAGGTTTTGGATACCGTTCGATCCAACGCAGTCGTGATGAATCTGCTGCTTTAGATTTTTTGCAGATTGACTCAATTTTCATGCCTGTCCGCAAAGTGAACTATTCTGTCGAAGATGCTCGGGTTGGTGGGTCGCTAGAACAAGATCGGCTATTGCTTGAGCTGTGGACTAACGGCAGTCTTTCGCCACAAGATGCTCTGAGTCAAGCTGCAACGATTCTTGTTGATCTCTTCGAGCCATTGAAAAATGTCACGATTATTCCTCCTAGTGAGTTGGATGATCCGGTTGTAAATCCTGAAAGCCAAATTCCTATCGAAGAGTTACAGCTTTCGGTCAGAGCTTACAACTGTTTGAAACGCGCTCAGATCAACTCAGTGGCAGACTTATTAGACTACACTCAGGAAGATCTTTTGGAAATTAAGAACTTCGGAGCAAAGTCTGCTGAAGAGGTGATTGAAGCTCTACAAGTTCGCTTAGGTATTACGCTGCCCCACGAAAAGTCTCCGAAGGCAACTTAGGCACCTGATAGGTAGTGTTGCTCTCAGAATAGTGCTGGAGTAAGAGCGTCTAGTGTTGGTTTTAAGATAGATAGGATAGATAGGGTTGAGATCATGCGTCACGGTCGTCGTGTTCATCAGTTAGGCAAACCTGCGGATCAAAGGCGAGCTTTGTTGAGATCGCTTACTACAGAGTTGATTCGTCACGGTCGAATCAAAACAACGAAAGCCCGTGCGAAAGCAGTTCGCTCCGAGGTTGAAAAGATGATTACTTTGGCTAAAGACGGTTCTTTAGCAGCGCGTCGTCAAGCGATTGGTTACATCTATGATAAGCAGCTTGTTCATGCTTTGTTTGAAGGTGCTGACGAGCGTTATGGTTCTCGTCAAGGCGGGTATACGCGAATCGTCCGAACAGTCAAACGTCGGGGAGACAGCGCTGAGATGGCTATTATCGAGTTGACTTAGATTCGTGGGTGACGTTGCGCATTTACTATTCGCATTCTTGAAGACATTGAATATTAAATCGCAACAATGAATCCAGACTTAGCTGATGACCCAAGCCAACGAGTTGCAGTTGTTGTTCAGTATCTAGGAACTCACTTTAGAGGCTGGCAAAGACAATCGACTGGAAGAACTGTTCAGGCTGTTCTTGAGGACTCCATTGAGTCAGTTTTGGGAAAGCACGTCTCTATTTTTGGCTCAGGACGAACCGATTCTGGAGTTCATGCCGCAGCCCAAGTTGCTCACTTTGACGCTCCTGTCAGAATTCCGGCTTACCGATGGACTAGTATTCTGAACAGCCGTCTTCCTCAAGATGTTATGGTTCGAGCCTCTAGTGCTGTTGCTAACGACTGGCATTCATGTTTTTCGGCCATAGGACGTCGCTACAGGTACACCATTTACAACGCATCTCGACCCAATCTGTTTGTAAGCCCTTATAGCTGGCACTATTATCGTTTTGCTCTTGACGCTGAAACTATGAACTCAGCTTTAACACCCACTATGGGTCGCTGGGATCTATCGGCATTTCGGCGGAGTGGTTCGTCCCGACCGCACTCTTTTCTAGAGATGCAAGATGTTCAGTGTAAGCGCGATGGCGATTTTCTATATATCGAGCTGCAAGCTAGTGGGTTTCTATATGGGATGGTTCGTCTTTTGGTTGGCATGCTCGTTGATGTTGGTCGAGGAGCCCTTTCGGTCGAAGCGTTTACTGACATCTGGAGACAGCAGCAGCGTAATCGTGTCAGGTACGCCGCTCCTCCGCAGGGATTATGTTTACTTCGTGTCTTTTACCCTGATTTCCCAATTGCTTCCGAAATTTGGTATGATAGTCAACCGCTGTTCATTTTGCCGTCTGTTTCAGTTGAATCTTAGCTGAGTTTAGCTGTGAGTGGGTTGGAAGCAACCAGAAGCTTTAAGAGAAATGGATTGGCGATCGCCAATTGTGAGAACAGTTTGAAATGCAGCTTTCAGCATGTTTCGGTAGCGGAAATAGTCCAAGTTAGATTTCTAGTGTGTATTAATTGAGCTGAGTGGCCTTAATTGCTATGAACAAAACATATGTGCCTAATCCAGAGGCAGTCGAAAAAGATTGGTATGTAATTGATGCATCAGGTCAAAGGCTTGGACGCTTGGCTACCGAAGTTGCATCAATTCTGAGAGGAAAAAATAAGCCGACTTATACTCCTCATATGGATGCAGGAGATTTTGTGGTGATTGTCAATGCGGACAAGGTAGATGTCACTGGGCGCAAGCGGTGGCAAAAGCTCTATCGTCGTCATTCGGGTCGTCCGGGTGGGATGAAAGTCGAAACATTTGACAAGCTTCAGAACCGTCTTCCTGAGCGTATTGTTGAGCAAGCAATCAAAGGTATGCTGCCGAAGAATGCTCTTGGACGCAAGCTTTTTACAAAACTGAAGGTTTATCGTGGAACTGAGCATCCTCATCAAGCTCAGAATCCTAAGTCCATAGAAATCTCAACAATTCCGGGAGGAACTAAGTAATGCAGACTGAAAATCAGTCAGGAAAAGTGGTCTATTGGGGAACAGGACGTCGTAAGTCTGCTGTAGCCCGCGTCCGCCTCGTTCCTGGGAGCGGAAGCTTGACTATTAATGGTCGGCCAGGAGACAACTACCTTCAGTACAATGCAGGCTACTTGACAGCTGCAAAAGCACCTCTAGAGACACTTGGGTTAGAGAGTGAATACGACATACTGGTCAACGTCCGTGGAGGCGGCTTGACAGGACAGGCGGACTCCATTCGCTTGGGTGTTGCGAGAGCGTTGTGTGAGCTTGATCCAGATAACCGCAAGCCGTTGAAAATTGAGGGCTTTTTGACTCGTGATCCGCGCGCTAAAGAGCGCAAAAAGTATGGATTACATAAGGCACGCAAAGCACCTCAGTACTCTAAGCGCTAAAGATTTAGGGACGAATCTTTTGTTGATATACGGTACACATTGAGCAAAACAATAGGAGGTCAATTATGCCAAGAGAAGGAATTCACCCAGAGTGGTATCCCGAAGCTAAGGTCTTCTGTAACGGTGAGCTTGTAGCGACAATGGGCTCCACTCGTCCAGAGATCCACGTTGATGTTTGGTCTGGTAATCATCCATTTTTCACTGGAACTCAGAAGATTATCGACACAGAGGGTCGAGTTGAGCGATTCTTGCGTAAATATGGAATGAGCGACTCAGCTGACAGTTGAGAAAGCTTACTTTTTGAGTTCACAAAAGACTTTTCTTGTCAGAGTTAGCTAGCGTGGACTGCTTAATGTTTCTTTAGTTAGTGGCACAAAAATTTCATACAACATCAGAGACTCAGGTTTGAATTCGAGTGCGTGTAGAAAAAACATATTACTCGTGTCCAATCGCTGAGTCTTGTGCTTTCAAGGGTGGGTTTTCTATTGAATAGCTGGGGTGGATTCTCACCAATACTCACGACGCGTTTTGTTCTTCTTCTTTTCTGACGGTAAGACAGAGCTGTTAGCCGTTCTGGCTGGCTCATCGCTATATTGAAAGCTATGTGATGTTTGTTTTAACGTCCGAGTTTCCTTAGGTATTGGATATGGCCGAATCGTATTTGCTGGATAAGCTTAAGTCTGTTGAGCAAACTTTTCATGAACTGACTCGGAGACTAGCCGACCCAGAAGTTACTGCCAATCCAACGGAGTTGCAGGAGATTGCTAAAGCAAGAGCATCTCTGGAGGAAACGGTGCTTACTTTCGAGCGTTGGAAAACTCATCAAGAAGAGTTGGCGGGCGCAAAGCAGGTACTCAAAGAGTCCAATGCAGATCCAGAGCTTCACGAAATGGCTGCATTGGAAGTCAAGGAATTAGAGCAGTCTATTCAGGATATGGAAGAACGCTTGAAGGTTCTGCTCTTGCCTCAAGATCCAAACGACGATAAGAACATCATGCTTGAGATCCGCGCGGGTGCTGGTGGTGACGAAGCCAGTATTTGGGCAGGAGATTTAGTTCGTATGTATTCTCGTTATTCTGAGACGCTTGGATGGGTCGTAAAATTAATCAGCGAATCAACTGCTGATATGGGTGGGTTTAAAGAGGCCATTCTTGAAATTACTGGGGATCAAGTTTACAGCAAGCTTAAGTTTGAAGCCGGAGTCCATCGAGTTCAGCGGGTTCCGGTCACGGAAGCTGGAGGACGGGTTCATACCTCGACAGCCACTGTTGCTATCATGCCTGAAGTTGATGATGTTGAAGTAAAGATAGATGCTAAGGACATCGATCTGACGACAGCTCGTTCGGGCGGTGCGGGCGGACAGAACGTCAACAAAGTGGAAACAGCCGTAGACTTATTCCACAAACCTACGGGGATCCGAATTTTTTGTACAGAGGAGCGATCGCAGCTTCAAAACAGAGAGCGAGCGATGCAAATCTTGCGTGCCAAGCTCTACGACATGAAGTTGAGAGAGCAGCAAGACGAAGTGACCTCAATGCGGCGATCGCAGGTCGGCACAGGTGCCCGTTCAGAAAAAATTCGGACGTACAACTATAAGGACAATCGGGCGACCGATCATCGCTTGGGTGAGAACTTCACGTTGAACCCAATTTTAGAAGGCGACTTGGAGCCCGTCATTCAGGCTTGTATTACTCAAGACCAACAAGAGCGCCTAGAGGAATTAGCAGCAACGACAACTGCTGCATCCGTGTAGGCCATTGCTGAAACTGTGTAGACTGAGAGCCTGTACAACGTTAGTTTGCTGAAGTTTTTTCATCATGGCTCGTTTCCTTCACGTTGCTGATGTTCATCTTGGCTTTGACCGCTACGATAGCAAGACTCGCAGTCAAGATTTTTTCTACGCTTTCTACGACGTTTTGGAGCGCTATGCGATCGCCGAACGTGTTGATTTTGTGGCGATCGCGGGAGACTTGTTTGAGCACCGTAATATTCAGCCAGCAACGCTCAATCAGGCTCAACGTTGCTTAGAGTTGCTGAAGGGAGAAGGGATTCCGGCAGTTGCCATCGAAGGCAATCATGACAATCGTCCCTATGGCACCAAAACTAATTGGCTGCGTTATTTGTCTGACTGGGAACAGCTAATCCTGCTAGAGCCTAGCGATAAGGGAACTGGAGAAGTCGCTTTTCAACCCTGGAATTTTGATACAAAGCGGGGTGGGTACATTGATCTGGAATGTGGAGTGCGAGTGCTCGGCAGTGCTTGGTATGGCGCAACCGCTCCAATGGCAGTCCAGCATCTGGCTCAGCAGATTGCCGATTTGCCTCCCTATTCGGGGTCTCAAGTGATGCTGTTTCATCATGGCTTAGAAGGACAGATTGCGCGTTATGCAGGAGCTTTGCGTTATGAGGATTTGCTGCCGCTAAAGCAGGCTGGTATTGACTATTTGGCGCTAGGACATATTCACAAAAACTACTGCGTCGAAAACTGGGTGTTTAATCCTGGTTCTGTCGAGGCAAACAGCATTGAGGAAAGTCGCTATGACCGAGGCGTCTATCTTGCTGAGATCGACAAGAACAAGATTCAAGTCAGCCTCAAGCAAGAGTATCGACAACGGCAGATTGTGCGTCTTGCTGTGACCGCTAAGGGACATGAGACAGAAGAAGAGGTCGAGGCAATGGCGATCGCCGCTGTAGAATCTGCGATTCAAAAGAAGACCATTGCGCCAGAACAAGCTCCTATTGTTGAGCTTCGGATTGAAGGTCAAGTAGGGTTTGACCGATTAGATTTAGATACACGGCAGTTACAAGAACGTTTAGCAGCTTTGAGCGGAGCCTTGATCTTTTTGCTGAAATACGAAGTTGATGCCGTGGCGTATCAGTCTCCTCTCTCTGAAAATGCTCATCGTACAGAAATTGAGAGAGAAGTATATTTAGACTTAGTATCAGCTCACAATGTCTACAAAAAAAGGGCTGGGGCGATCGCCAAAGGACTGATTGGCCTCAAGGATTTATATTTGGAGGGACGACAAGAACCCGATCTCCATGAATTTGTGGAAGCTCTCCTGGATGAGGATGGGGCTACCGATACCGATCTTCTCGTTGAGGCCATTTCTGCGACCGAATCGTTGGTTCAGTCTACAGAGAAAGATCGCGATGCGTGAAAGACTTCGCATCTTCACCGGAATAGGTAGCGGCAACTTGTCCTTGACCAACAAGCTGATACTTATAGGTCACTAATCCCTCTAACCCGACTGGACCGCGCGGTGGCATTTTTTGGGTGCTGATCCCCACTTCGGCTCCAAATCCATAGCGAAATCCATCAGAGAATCGAGTGGAGCAGTTGTGAAAGACGCCAGCCGCATCTACCTGATCCATAAATAAGCTTGCTGTATCGGTATCATCGCTCACGATCGCTTCCGTATGGCGCGACCCATAAATATTGATGTGGGCGATCGCCTGATCTAAGGTCTCAACAACTTTGACAGTCAAAGTCAAAGCGCTATATTCCGTTGACCAATCATCGTCGGTTGCAGCTAAAAGGTTTCTTCCTGTACTGAGATTGTTGCTCTCCAGAATCTCACGGGTGTGCAGATCGCCCCGAAGCTCAACTCCTTGGTCGAAAAGCGCGGCTGCTAACGCGGGTAAGGCATCAGCCGCAATATCACCATGGACAAGCAGGGTTTCAATCGCATTGCAAGCCGAGGGGTAGCCCACTTTTGCATCAACGGCGATCGCCACTGCCTGCTCAATATTTGCCGCTCGGTCAATATAAAGATGACAGATGCCATCGGCATGACCCAACACAGGAATTCGGGTATTGTCTTGAACAAAGCGGACAAACGAATTCGATCCCCGAGGAATAATCAAATCTACTAACCCTTCTAACTTCAGAAGTTCTAGAGTCTCCTCACGAGTGGTCAAAAGCTGCACCACATCAGGATTGACTTCAGTCTTGGAGAGTCCCGCGCGAATCGCCTTGACGAGAGCCTCACAGGAACGCACTGCTTCTCGACCGCCTTTGAGAATGACCCCGTTTCCAGATTTGATAGCCAATGTTGCAATCTGCATCACCGCATCAGGCCGAGATTCAAAAATCACCCCCAAGACCCCAAGGGGACAAGAGATCCGCTTGAGAACCAACCCCTCATCCAACTCTCGATGAATTTGGATTTGACCGACCGGATCCGCCAGCTTGCCAACATCGCGTACTCCGGCGATCGCCCCTTGCAACTTTGTCGCATCCAGTTTCAGACGACCATAGAGAGCGGGTGCTAAGTTGTCGTCCAAAGCAGCCTGACAATCGACTGCATTAGCCTTAACGATGTCATCGGCATGCTCACTGAGAGAAAGAGCGATCGCCTCAATAGCTCTGTTTTTTTCATCAGCAGACAAAACAGCTAACTTTCGTGCGGCCTGACGGGTCATTTGCGCAACAGTCTTCAAAGAGCCCGTAGAAGAACCAGCGGAAAGGGAAGATACGGTCATGGCTTAAGGGTTTCTGTGCGAAATTTTGTACGAGACGTGATGCAGATCTTTCAACTTTGAGTATCTATAGCGTGAAGGATGGTCTCCAATTCCGTCAATGGCTTTCGTTAATGTCTACAAATGCGGGATTGTCGCTAACTATACCTGTAGTCAGCTTATTTGGGATGTATAGCAATGCGCAGATAGGTTAGGACAGATATTGATGGAGAAGCCGCGCGGTGCGCGGCTTCTCCATCAACGATTGGTTTTATATCAGCGCGTAGCACTATAGACATTTTTGTGGCCGCACGGCCACTTTGATTTTTACAGATTTGATAAATTCATCGGAAACTATGTCATGGGTTTTCGGGAGACAAGGCATGATGAATAGAAAATCTCTTCTATCTCTTGCTGAATCAATTCTGGGAAGCGACTCTGTGAACAGCGAGTCGGCAGCGAAACATGCATGATGCCACTATGGATACACGCGAATGGTTAATCTCCAATGGAACAGGTAGCTTTGCCAGCGGGACAGTTGCAGATGCCCATACACGCACCTATCACGGTTGGTTGATCGCCTCACTTCAGCCCCCCGTACAGCAGACTCTTCTGCTTTCGCATATCGAGGCTAGCCTTTATTTAGCAGGCAATGCTGTCGATTTGGGTAGTAATTTTTGGACAAGTGGCAACATTCATCCTCAGGGGTTTGAGCTTCTCCAATCATTCTCGCCATTGCCTGTGCCTACATGGGTTTGGGGCGAAGAAGACTGGCAGATTTCACGACAGATCGCGATGCCTTTTGGATTGACGAGCTATTTGTCGATCGATGATTTCTGTGAAAAAAGGTGGCTCCAGCAAGCTGAACAAGCTCAACGCTCGTCTAAGTCAGATTCAGAATCGAGTTCCAACGCAGTGGCTGTTCAGCCATTTACTCACGCCTCTTCTTCGAAATCCTCTGCAGCGACAATCTCTAATCGAGTCTTAGTTCGCTACAGCTATCAAGGATCTCAATCTGCCATTTTGACGTTGCGACCGCTGATTGGCGATCGCTCATTTCACCAGCAGCAGCGCAGCGATTCTGACCTTCAGTTTTCGCAGCTAGTCAATACCAACAGCCTGTCTCTGCAAGCCATTCGTCAAAATTGGGTCGGAACTCCTTGGACACTAACCTGGACTCGGGGTACCTACTATCCCGACGGAGCCTGGTATTGGAATTTTTTATATCCAGAAGAGACTCGTCGAGGACTAGGTGATACAGAAGATTTGTTCAGTCCTGGATATCTCGTTGTTGCCTTAGAGCCAGGTGCAAGCGTCACCCTAGAAGCCCAAATTGTCTGGCCTCCTCCCTCAACGTCAAGCCTCAACGACACAACCTTCGATCGACTGCTTCACATCGAACATTCTCGAATTCAGCAGTTGCTCCAGCCCTTGCATAACTTTTCTCCACGAGAATCTCTGATGACGGCTTCTGGAGAACTGCTGACCAGCCCCGCATCGACAGCACTGACTTTAGACAAAGATTCCATCAGAGAGACTAGGTCTGATAAAGAATCGGGGTTGGAGCCGAAGTCCGATTCGGGATATGAGCTTGAGAGCATACCCGATTTATCAAACGAGACCCGACTCAACCCCTCTATTCAGCAGTTGAAAGAGCGGCTGTGGCAAGCGGGCGATCGCTTCATCGTCTATCGTCATTCTGTGGAGGGAGCCTCCATTCTGGCGGGGTATCCTTGGTTTTCTGATTGGAGTCGCGACACACTGGTTGCATTGCCAGGTCTGACTCTGACCACTGGGCGATTCGATGTAGCGCGTGATCTGCTGCAAACGTTTGCAGGGTATTGTCATGAGGGATTGATGCCCAATGCTTTTCCAAACGACAACGCTCATCTCTATTTCAACAATCTGGACGTGTCGTTGTGGTGGGTAGAAACGCTAGGACTTTATGTCGAAGCCAGTCAAGACTGGGCTTTTCTAATGCGGCATTACCCCACCGTGCAGCGCATCTACAAAAAGTTGACGGTTGGAACCCTGAAGAATATCCATGTTGACGCATCTGATGGGCTGCTGACTTGGAATGCACCAAGAGAAGCCTTGACTTGGATGGATGTTGTGGTTGACCGAGAGGCTATTACGCCCCGTTCGGGTAAGGCGATTGAGATCAATGGGCTTTGGTACTCGATGCTCTGTTGGGCTCAGTACTGGGCTGAATGGATCTGTGAGAACACAGACAGTTGCCCCACTTCCCTGAAGAGCCAGGGTCGGCGCTATGGACAACAGGCAGCCCAAGTCAAAGAGTCGCTGCGCAAATTTTGGAATGCGCAACGAGGCTACTTTCACGACTGTATTGGGTCTGATGATGAACCTGACCCCAGCATTCGGCCTAATGCTTTGATTGCGCTGTCTTTGAGCCACTGCGGATTTGCAGAGGGTCATGCTCGTCAGGCATTGCTGATGGCATGCGATCGCTTGCTCACCCCCTATGGATTGCGATCGCTCGATCGAGCCCATCCCGCCTACCAAGGAAAATATGCAGGCAATCTGTATCATCGCGATCGCGCCTATCATCAAGGGACGGTTTGGAGCTGGCTCCTAGGGCCGTTTATCCGGAGTTGGAAACGATTTTTACCCGAAGAACCTTTGCCGATAGATGGAAACACCTTATTGGAACATTTTCAAAACCAGGCTTGTTTCGATTCCATCTCAGAAATTTTCGACGGGGATGCTCCTCATGATGCTGAGGGGGCGGTCGCTCAGGCATGGTCTGTTGCTGAGCTAATTCGCCACTGGGACGATATCTTTTCAGACTCGTCAGAACATATGGAACAGTAGCCTAGCTCTAGGAGCACGCTTCAATGAGAACTTCAAAAGGAATAGGCTCAAAGAGAACGTGACGCACCTGACAAATCATCACAGCTTGCTCAAAAGGAGTTGCGGTCAAGCACAATAATGCCATAATGATGACTGCTCTAGATATAGAGCAACGAGCCAATAAAAATAGAGTCGGCACTCTAGGAGTAGAGTGAAGTAGTAGATCACCAAAAGCGCAATTTTAAAACAAGGTAGCGCTAAGGTAGCAAGACACGTTGATGCTTTAAGCAAACGCATCTTGCTCAATGTCTATACAGATCTGATCACTTGTACTCCGTCCGTGGCTCTTCGACTTACCATCATGGCATGGGCAGGTGATGACTCCATTAAGAACGATGACACGAACTGGTATTGGTATCCGCACGGCTCAGACCCGTTCTGAGCGGCTTTCGGGACAGATTCACGTTTACGACGGGGCTGGCAAGGGCAAATCTCAAGCGGCCCTGGGTGTTGTCTTGCGTTCAATTGGCCTCGGCATTCATAACGTGATGGAGTCCCGAGTATTGCTACTGCGTTTTCTAAAAGGCCCTGGACGCACCTACGACGAGGATGCAGCAATCGAAGCATTACAACGAGGCTTTCCTCACCTAATCGATCAGGTACGCACCGGGCGTTCGGAGTTCTTCAGTGCCGATGAAGTGACTCGATTCGACCGCCAAGAAGCTCAGCGTGGCTGGGACGTTGCGAAAGGAGCGATCGCCTCTGGGCTTTATTCTGTCGTCGTGCTAGATGAGCTGAATCCTATTCTCGATTTAGGATTATTGCCTGTTGATGAGGTTGTGAAAACGCTCCGCAACAAGTCTGATTACATAGAAATCATTGCGACTGGACGAGGCGCACCGCAGCCTCTGCTAGATATTGCCGATCTCCACTCAGAAATGAAAGCCCACCAGCATCCCAACGCAGCAGCTCTAGGCATCGAAGGTATTGAAATCTATACGGGAGATGGGAAAGGGAAATCGACCAGCGCTCTGGGCAAAGCGTTACAAGCCATTGGTCGTGGCATTGGGCAAGATAAATCTCATCGCGTGCTCATCATGCAGTGGCTCAAGGGAGGTCAAGGGTACACCGAAGATGCGGCGATCGCCGCTCTCCGTCAGAGCTATCCCGAACTCGTAGATCATCAACGCTGTGGGCGAGATGCCATTGTGTGGCGAGGGCAGCAGCAAGAAATTGATTATGTAGAGGCTGAGCGAGGTTGGGAAATTGCACGGGCGGCGATCGCCTCTGGACTCTACAAAACCATCATGCTCGATGAACTCAACCCTACGGTGGATCTAGAACTGCTTCCTTCCGAACCGATTATTCAAGCGCTTTTGCGTAAGCCCCGTGACACCGAAGTGATCATCACGGGACGCTGCAAGAACCCGCCTGCTTATTTTGATCTAGCCAGCATTCACTCAGAAGTCTGCTGTCACAAGCACTATGCCGAAAAAGGAATTGACTTAAAGCGTGGCGTTGATTTCTAAGTTGGGGTGATGGACGAGTATCGAGAAGCAATCCGTGTCTCAATTAATGAGCCTTAATTGTTTGGCTCTAGCAGGATATAGCAATGCGCAGATAGGTTAGGACAGATATTGATGGAGAAGCCGCGCGGTGCGCGGCTTCTCCATAGACTATTGGTTTTATATCAGCGTGTAGCAGGATATCAACTCTCTATTGTCTGTATCTTTCTACGTATTAGATTTAAAAAAAGTTGGCAAACGCTATGTTTGTTTATGTTAGTTTATGTCAGAGGCGCATTCAGCGGACTCTGCTCAGGCTTATGCCGATATGATTTGTACTTTTTTCATGTCTGGTAAATTCCTGGGATTTTTTTGTGCTTTTTTGTTATCGCAACTTAAATTTTCGCGATCGCGATACGCACGTTTGGTTTGTCTGGGTGGCTTTTTTCTCTAGGTATACGGGAAATACTTCGATGAACTTGATTACAACCCTGGGATTGATTGCTGGAACGTTGACGACGGCAGCCTACTGTCCTCAGCTTGTCAAAACCTGGCGGTCAAAGTCAGCTGGGGATATCTCTTGGTCAATGCTAATCACGCTGTGTGCGGGCATCTTGCTGTGGCTCGTCTACGGCGTTTATGTTCACGACTGGCCTGTTATTCTTGCCAATGTTGTAACCCTGATGCTGACATCAGTCATATTGGCGCTAAAAATTCGTTACGAGCTACCTTCTCCATCTCTCCCTGCGACCCAAGCTTCAAGTCTTACTAAGTAGGCAACCTGACTTAGGAACTGCTGAACCCCGCCTGTATCGCCATTATTCTCATTTTTTTCGGGAATACTATGCTCATCTTGAATGTTTCGTCAAGAGTGTTCGTCATGCATGAGGGTGCAAGCAGTGGTACAGGAGCAAGCATTTTGGTTTGCCTGGTCGCAGATTCCAGGCTTGGGTTCGACGTTGGTTTATCGAGTCTATCAACACTTTGGAGACCTTCAAACCGCTTGGGAATCTGACACAGCATCAATTCTGGAAGTAGATGGGATTGGTCTACAAACGGCTCTAGCGATTGATAAGACTCGCTCAAGCTTGGACGTTGAGCAATCTTTTGATAATCATGTTCAGCACAATCCTAATTTCTGGACTCCTATAGACGCCGACTATCCCCGGTTACTATTAGAACTGCCTGACCCCCCACTGATGCTCTACTACCGAGGAAAGGTAGAACCAGAGGAAAATCAAGGAATAATTCCGGCGATCGCCATTGTCGGCACGCGTCGTCCTACCGACTACGGCAAGCGATGGACTCGTCGCATCGCTCGTGCTCTCGCTCATGCAGGTTTCACTGTGATATCAGGATTGGCCGAAGGTGTTGATGCAGAAGCCCATCGCAGTGTTCTAGAACAGAGGGGACGAACCATTGCTGTCATCGGTACAGGGGTCAATCTCGTTTACCCTTTATCAAACCGTAGACTGGCCCAGGAGATTGCGGAGTATGGGCTCATTATTAGTGAGTATCCAGTTGGAACGAAGCCAGATCGGGCTCACTTTCCTCAACGCAATCGCATTATTGCAGGTCTAAGTCGCTCAATTTTGGTAATTGAGGCTCCTGTTCAATCGGGTGCATTGATTACGGCTCGGCTCGCTACAGACTACAACCGAGACGTTTATGCTCTGCCTGGTTCCTTAGATAACCCCAAGTCCGAGGGCTGTCTCCGGCTCATTCATGACGGAGCGCACATGATTTTGAATGAAGATTCTCTACTAGAAATGCTGGAAACCATGCCGTCTCTGTGGAATCCAGAATGTTTGGAACCTCGAAATAGTCAAGCGTCTTCGCAAACGACTGAGCTTGAGCCCACAAGTCACTCATCTTCTAATCAGCAGAGAAAAAAGCATTCTTCCTCTTCAACATCGCGGCCTGCTCTTCGGCCACTGCCGCTCCCTTCGCTGTCACCCGACCTAAAGCAGGTGTTTCAGGTTGTTGCACTGGATCCCGTTGCACTGGATTTTATTGTAGAAAATTCTTCTATGCCCACGGGAACTGTACTTGGACTTCTCTCTCAGCTGGAACTTATGGGGCTTGTTGCCCAGCTTCCTGGCATGTTGTATCAGCGTTGTTAAAACTCTGAGCGTCTTCTATTTGGGGAATTTTGTGAATCACAAGGTTCAACCAAAGTCATTCTATTGCGGTAATTACGAATCTCTCGATCGGTCAAAACTCCACGAGCTTCATGAGAAATTCGAGTTGTCACGATAACATTAAGAGAGAGATGTAATATTTTTTAACAAAACTCCCATGAGTCAAGTCAATTTAGAGCAAATTGCTGGTCAACTTGAGAGTCAGAGTACGCGCGATCGCCTGTTGGCACTCGTTTCTCTTCGAAACGTTGCTCCTTTCGAAGCTGTGCCCCTGATCAAAAAAGTTCTGGATGATGAGAATTTGCAGATTCGCTCCATGGCTGTTTTTGCTTTAGGCATCAAAGCAACCAACGAGTGCTACCCTCTGCTGGTGAACATTCTGGAGTCAGATCCGGATTACAGTATTCGAGCGGGTGCTGCAGGCGCTCTTGGATATTTGGAAGATCCCCGAGCATTCGAGCCTCTCAACCGTGCATTTTTCGAAGATACAGATTGGTTGGTGCGTTTCAGTGCGGCTGTGTCTCTTGGCAATCTAAAAGATCCTCGGGCTTACGAAGCTCTCACCAAGGCACTTGATAGTAAGGAAGGGGTCATTCAACAGGCTGCGATCGCGGCTCTAGGCGAAATCAAAGCTGTGAAGTCCGTTGATAAAATTCTGACATTTGCGCAGTCCGAAGATTGGTTAGTGCGACAAAAATTGGCAGAAGCACTCGGCAACTTGCCCACGACCAAGAGTGTCTCAGCGTTGCGATATCTCGAAAAAGATCCTCATCCTAATGTCGCCGCTACTGCTATCTTTTCGCTCAAGCGTCTAGACGAAGCAGAACTCATCGACCCCTCTGCCGACCTGTCCTCTGGCATCTAAGATAGAAGTCTAGAAAAGAAGACTGTGCAAAGAAAACTGTAGGTAGATGTGGGTGCACATCTGCTTACTTACCAAGGTTCATCGAGGCACAGCTTTGGCTGAAAGCAGTTTTAATCCTGGTTATGGTCAACATTCGAAAAGCGATCGCCCTCTTGATCGTTGTGGGGTTCTTCACAGTTGTTGCGTCTGCCTCGGCGGTGGCTGATAGCTGGGTTATGGTTGCAAAGTCAACAACAACTCAGGAACGGCAATATGTTGATCCAGACTCGATTCAGGTGCTCGAACAGATTAAGGGTAGCCCCACCCATATCCGTCTCAAGACATCTTGGGGATTTGAAGCCGATCCGGATTCGCTGAGTGTGGCTATGACAGAGTATCTGTGTCAGCAGAGCCAATACCGAGATGTCGTTGTCAATGGCAAAACGACTGGGGATCGGTGGCAGCCCTTAGGGGAAGATCTGCTCAACCGAGCCGCAATGGAGTACGGTTGCAAAAGCAACACTCCTTAGAGCTTTGCAGCGACCTGATCAGGATTTGGATGGGGAGATCGAGTCAAAGCCTCAATTTAGAGCGTAGAGCTGAAAAATAAAGCTTAGTTCTAACTCGCGCTCTTATCTAAAGTGTTGCGTAACCAACACACCTGGTATTGCCGAGCAATTTTCTCCTGATAATATTAATTATTCACAAGGTAGAACATCTGGTTAATTTTTTGAGGCGTAAGTCATTCTCATGTCGAGCTCCGATGAAGCGATGAATCAGTCTTGGTCAAACTCTTCTCCTCCCAATCATTCAGGTGATCCTGTAGTGCCTGAATCAATGGCGACGAAGTATGGCGATCGCGCAATTCAGAAGTCAACCACCGAGCCTCTAGAGAAATGGCCTAATCCTTCAGAGAATGCTTACACGATTCACCTTGAGCATCCGGAGTTCACTGCGCTTTGTCCTCGCTCGGGCTACCCTGATTTTGGAGCCATCATTGTCGATTATCAACCTGACCGGTGGGTCGTCGAACTGAAAGCGTTCAAGCTCTACATCAACTCTTTCCGAAACGAATACATTAGCCATGAAAAGATCGTCAACCAGGTGTGCGATCGCCTCTGGCAGGAACTGTCGCCGTCAGGGCTTCGAGTCATTGGTGACTTCACCCGCAGAGGAGGAGTAAAAACCATCGTCACGGTTAATAAAGGTGATTGCAGTCTTTTCTTACCCTATACGCATAATCTGCTGTAGCGCGCTGGCGTAAAGAGTTGCATCATCTAAGTTGCGAATCTTTCAAGATTTCGTCATTTTGGGATAGAGTCTAGTTTTGTTGTGCCTTGTCGAGGTAGCGAGTCAGTATGCCTAGAAGCCCAAGCGAATACGCAGTTCACATCTTCATGGAGGGTGGTCATCGGGAAGAAGTCCGGTTTCCAACCATCCAAGAATTCCAGAAATGGTACAGCGGGGAGCTAGTTCCCAAGGCAGATGCATCTGACTTCATCACAGTTCCCATCAAAAATATTCAAGGAGAATATATGGTGGCTCGACCTCGCAGCATCATTGCTATTCGGGTAGAACCTATCTTCTCGTCTAGTGTGGAGCGTTTCTAAAAAGTTCGGGCGGCACACTCAATCTTTTATTCTTGAATGGCACCAGGGTCGGGAACTGAGGCCCTGAGTCGGTTGGCAAAAATCATGAAACTTGATCAGCGGAACAGATTTGTTCCAAAGCACTGGAAGTTATTTGGGGCGGTCGCTTTCTTAGTCGTGGCAACTCTGATCCCTCGTGCTGCAAAGGCGGAGTTGACGACATCAGAACAGTCCCCTAATGCACCTCTGCCACCTTATGAATTGAGTCCCGCGACAAGTCTTCCCTTGAGGCTGACCCCCGACTCAGAGCTTGAGCATCGAGTGGAGCGAGGTGGACGGGTTCTTGATCGCTCTCTTTTGGGTTTAGATAGGCGAATTTGGGGTGAAGACGGGTTTGGGGGCGATCGCCATCGCTTGCTTCACTCGATTGATCAGTCCTTGGCTTATTTGCAAACTCCCGCCGCTGCTGAAGATTATGCAGAATATCGCGCCTCTGGTGCCTACGTTAGCGGCATCACGCGCGATCGAGTGCGTCGGAGCCTACAACGGTTTCGCCAGCTTGTTCTCTCCTCTCGCTCAGCTCAGGAACTGCAAGCAGCGGTTCGACGCGAATTTTCGTTCTATCAAGCAGCAGGAGTCGATGGCAATGGGACAGTTGAGTTTACGGGCTATTTTGAGCCGACTTATACAGCCAGTCGAGTTCCGACAGACACCTATCGCTACCCTCTGTACCGTGTTCCAGCCGACTTAGAGGAATGGCCTCTGCCTCACCCAACGCGGGCTGAGCTAGAAGGAAGCGACGGTCTGCAAGGAACAAACGGCCGCTTGAGAGGTTTAGAACTGGTGTGGCTGAGCGATCGCCTTGACGCATTTTTGGTGCAGGTACAAGGATCTGCACGGCTACAGCTCACCGACGGCACAGTGCTGAGTGTAGGATACGACGGACGAACTGAGTACGAATACCGCAGCATTGGTCGAATGCTCATCGACGATGGCATTATTCCAGAAGCAGAGCTGACGTTGCCCTTACTCATCGACTATTTTCAGCGTCATCCCGACGCCTTGAACCGATATTTGCCCCAAAATAATCGATTTGTTTTTTTTCAAGAAACATATGGAGCTCCTCCTCAGGGTTCCCTAGATGTGCCTGTGACGGCTGAACGCTCCATCGCAACCGACAAGTCATTGATGCCTCCCGGAGCATTAGCGGTGTTCCTCACGGACTATCCCGTGGTGACTGCATCTCATGGAATAGAAACCTGTCTTGTTAGCCGATTTGTTTTGGATCAAGATACTGGAGGAGCCATTCGAGGGGCGGGACGAGCCGATATTTTTATGGGAACGGGGCAACAAGCGGGCGATCGCGCCGGACTGATTAATACCCCTGGAGAGTTGTTCTACTTGCTTATACGAGACTAGATTGGTGAGTGGCCTTAGTCGAACCACAACCGAAAAACCTTAGCTCATAACGGGGATAGCCGTCGCACCCGCATCCTATAAGCAATGATGTTATGCTTGATACGCAATATTATTGCATTTCGTAAAGTTAGAACAGCTCTGCTTTTTTTAAAACAGCAGCTCTGTTCTACGCTACGTTCGCTGACGCAGCACAAACTTTAGATGAATGTTATTCAAGAACGACTGACGAGTAGAGACATGGAGAGTTATTTTGAATCCATGGCGATCGCCCTCATATAAACGTGAGTCAGACGAGCCAAGTTCTATTTTGTCCTACTGCAAGGGTCTCTTAGGTTCATGGCAGATATACACAATTTAGTTTACGCTTCTGCCGTTTTGATGCTTCAGGAGCAAGAGAGGAGCATCGCTGGTTAGATCTTATGGATACTCCATTTGAGATCACAATCCAGATGGTCATAGCGACCATTGCTGGCATCAGCGCTCAGGTTCTGGGCGACTATCTTAAGCTGCCTAGCATTGTGTTTCTCTTACTCTTCGGTATTTTAGTAGGGCCTGACGGCTTCGATTTGCTCCATCCTAGCGATCTAGGAGCTGGACTTGAAGTGATCGTCGCGCTTTCTGTAGCCCTGGTCTTGTTTGAAGGTGGCCTCAGTCTTGAGCTGAGAGATTTAGGACGCGTTTCGAGTAGTCTCCAAAATCTAGTCACGTTCGGTACTCTTATTACGCTGATTGGCGGCGGCATGGCCGCTCACTGGTTCAGCGAGTTTCCCTGGCCCATCGCGTTTCTGTACGCTTCTCTTGTAGTTGTGACAGGCCCGACCGTCATCGGACCACTACTCAAACAGGTGAGCGTGGATCGTCAGGTTGCTACATTACTTGAGGGAGAGGGGGTACTCGTCGATCCCGTGGGAGCGATTCTTGCGGTGGTTGTCTTGGACGTGATTTTAAACGGCGATACTGATCCGATAGCCGTTATAAGTGGACTGCTGCTGCGGCTGAGTATTGGCGGAGCGATTGGAGCGATCGGAGGCTGGATACTTGGATTTTTCTTGAAAAAGGCCGAGTTTCTTTCGGAAGAATTAAAGAATTTAGTCGTTCTTGCTGGGGTTTGGGGACTGTTTGGCCTTGCTCAGATGATTCGTAGCGAGTCAGGGCTGATGGCTACGGTACTAGCAGGCATCGTCCTACGAGCAGCATCCGTGCCGGAGGAAAGGCTGTTACGGCGGTTCAAAGGACAGCTCACGATTCTTGCAGTGTCGGTGCTGTTTATTCTTCTTTCTGCCGATCTTTCAATTGCTAGTATTTTTGCTCTGGGACGCGGAGCCGTCTTTACCGTAGCGTTTCTCATGTTCGTTGTCCGCCCTGTCAATGTCTGGCTCTGCACCTGGACAAGCAACCTCAACTGGCGTCAAAAGTTTTTCCTCGCTTGGGTTGCACCAAAAGGGATCGTCTCTGCCTCAGTCGCTTCCCTATTTGCCATTTTGCTGACGGATCGGGGAATCAGCGGTGGTGATGCGATCAAGGCTCTGGTATTTCTCACCATTATCGCTACCGTTTCAGTTCAAGGGTTGACAGCAGGCTGGGTTGCCCGCTGGTTAAGGATTACCTCCACTCAGGCGACTGGAGCCGTTATCGTAGGCTGTAATCCGCTGAGTCGTATCATTGCTCGGTTTTTCCTGGAAAATAATGAGACGATTGTTATCATCGACACGGATGAGGAATCCTGTGCTGAAGCTGAGCAAGAAGGTTTGCCTGTCGTTGCAAGCAGTGCTCTCGACATGGACGTTTTGGAAGCCGCAGGCTTGGCCTCTTCGGGAACATTTCTTGCCATGACCAGTAACGGCGAAGTCAATTTAGTGCTGGCACAGCGAGCCTCTGAAGAATTTAAGCCGCCTCGGGTCTTGGTTGTCTCTCCGGGTGAGATCAAGTCAGCGACAGATATTTCGCCTAATTCCAATCCAACTCCAGCCTCCTCTAAACCAAATAAACCAGGAACTTCTCCGAAACTAAGTAAGCCAGGAACTTCTCTGAAACCAAATAAGCCAGGAACTTCTCCGAAAGTTCCACAGGCGTTTACTGAACAATTGCCCTTGAAGCGATGGAACGGATTCATTCGAGATGGAGCCGTGAAGTTAGGGGAAACAACTCTGAGAGAAACAGGTTTATTGTTTCAGCAAGCCCATTTGCGGGCTCTGACTCGGACAGGTGAGTTGGTTCCGCTGTTGATCGAACGCGACCGACGCTTTCAAGTTGTGCAGGCGACTGAGGAATGGCGTCCGGGCGATCGCATCATTTATCTGCTCCATGATCCGCGTCCGAAGCTGTTGCGACGCTTATCAGGTGGTACAACACCGGGTCGCTTGTCCCTTGAAAAACTTCCTGCTGTAGAAGAAATTCCGATGCCTGTTGCGGCTGAAGTCGTCACATCACAGCAACCTTCAACGCAATCTGATTCCGAAAGCGATCGCCAAAAGGGCAATTCACCTAAACGAAAACCTCCCTCTGTCAAAAATCTAGCTGTAACTTCACAAAACACAGCTTCTGACTCCTCTCAAGCAAACGATGTGAGTGACTCGAAAAGCTCTAATTCAGTTCAAGACAGCGGCGATCAGGATTCATAGCACGCTGGACTATAGTTAAAGAGACATTAATTTCTGTCAAACCGTTTATGAATTCTCCTTCGAAACTATGGGCGATCGCCCTCACCGTGAGTCTGGTAGTACTAACCGCTTGTGGACAGGAATCTTCTGATTCTCAAGTCACCAATTCTTCTAAGACAGGTGATATAACCAGCACCGCTGAAGGCACAGTCACATCAGATGCCTCAGCCACATCAGATGCCTCAGCAGAGTCCGTTTCGGCAAAACAAGCTCTAGCGAACCATCTCGATGACGTCGGCGCAACCATGTATGGAGCTTACTGGTGTCCTCACTGTGCCGATCAAAAGGAGATGTTTGGAGAGGCTGTAAGCACGATTGACTATGTGGAATGTGATGCGGAAGGCGAAAATGCCCAGCCTCAGCTCTGCGTAGATAAAGGAGTTGAGGGCTTTCCAACTTGGGAAATCAATGGCGAGCTGTATCCAGGAGCGCAGCCTCTAGAGCAGCTCGCCGCTCTGTCAGGTTATCAAGGGCCTCAAGATTTTCAATAAACTCTGCTTGAACTCAGAAAGACAAAAAACCCCGGCGCAAGCGTCGGGGCGAAGAATCAGGGTGCATCTACCACTTCATTGTTCTCAAGCTAACCTTCCCTATCCGGAAAAGTAGCGAAAAAAACATTTTGCATGTCACCCCGACCTACTGAGCTAGAGTTCGGAGTTGTAAGGGTGCTTAGAAATATCGGGCGATCGCCCCGTTAACCCCGTCATGAAGCGAAGAGCCCAATACTTTATGGCGCTGAACTGGCGCATCATTCGGAGGCTCAGTCGTCTCAAGGGTGTCACCACAGCCCACGTGTTTGAAAAGGCTCGGTCGAGCACATCTGTGAAGCCAAGCACCAGCCAGTTTTCACGTTTGCGCCAGCGCTCATAGCGTTTGAGAACATCTAGACTTCCAATATCTTCGCCACGGCGCGCAGCCTCTTGAATCACCTGAGCCAGAGACGCCGCATCACGAATGCCGAGGTTCAACCCTTGTCCCCCGACCGGATGGCAACTATGAGCTGCATCTCCAACCAATGCTAGGTGGGGCCGAACATAGGCTGAGCTGTGCATAAACTTCACCGGAAATAGAAAGCGATCGCCTTCCATCTCAAGTCGACCAAGTTGGTGACCGTAGCGACGGTTTAGTTCCTCTAAGAAGTCGTCTTTGTTTACATTCAGCAACCGCTGAGCTTCGGCGTGAGGAGCCGTTAGTACAATCTGACAACGGTTATCAGTTAAAGGCAACGTCGCAAAAGGGCCGCTCGGCCAAAAGTGCTCCCGCGCAATATTTTCATGAGACCGCTCAGGGCGAATCACGGCGGTCACGCAAGACTGCCAATATGGCCATCCGTGGGTGCGAATTCCAGCCTCTTGGCGCAAGGGAGATTGAGAGCCGTCAGCGGCGATGACTAAGCGCGATCGCAAATGAAGAGTTTGAGTGGATGTGGAAGGATCTGCCTCCGACTCCTCACGTGTCTGAGTAGACGATGTCCGCTGCTCAAGGATAATGTCTGCTCCATCAGAGTCGTAGCAAACGTGGTTCATTTGAGCTGGACAAAACCAAGTCACATGGCTCGACTGTTCGAGCAATGCGTATAGCTCTCGGACGAGCACCGAATGTTCCGCGACATATCCCAGTTCATCCGTGCCTAAATCGCTGGGATGTAGATCTACTGCAGCATTACAATCGGCATCAGCGAGGCGAATGGTCTTGAACGTCGTGACATCGGGCAAGATCCGCTTCCAAATGCCAAGTCCAGCAAAAATGCGTCCAGAAAGCAAAGTAACAGCATAAGCTCGGCGTCGCTGTAAGCCTAGCTCTTTGGGTCTGGCCTCTACTAATGCGAGTCTCAGTCCGCTGTCTTTTAGAGCCGCTGCTAGGGTCAACCCTACGATGCCGCCGCCCACGATAACCATGTCATAGTCTAACGGGCGATCGCTGAACTTTTGTGAACTTACACTAGAACGAACCTGTACCATTCTTACTGAATCTGCCACATCCTGATCTAAACCAGCAGAGCCTTGAGATTGAGACGAAGGGGGTGAATAAAGCATTTTGACTCGACCAACAGCAGTGTAAACCCATGCTCAAATCTGACTCTTGTTGCAAAATCAAAAGAACCTGCAAGTAGGTTTACGAATCTTTACTTCTTATTGTGACGTGATTTTTGATCGACTTCAAGGAACATCGTCCGCTGAGACTGTGGCGATCGCCCAGTGAAACCTCCCTTTTGCCTTGTAGAAGCGCTCTTTAAAAAGGATGTAGCGCTTCCTGCTACTGAAACGGTATAGTCAAGAATTATTGCTTTTGATTTGAGCGCTCAAGTAAACCGATGGCAAAACATACTCAAGCTCATTTTTCCAAAACCTTTGACGCTGGATTACCTCCGGCGATGAAAGAACGCGAAAAAATGAAGATGGAATACTACATGGGAGCAAAATTACTTGAAGTTGGCATCAATCCTAAATCCGCGATTTATCGGTGGACTACAGAACCGAAAGGAAGTCGCGAAGTGTGGACTTGCAGTGCCTATTGGGGAGACTCCAAAGAAAGAGTGTTGCAGGAAGAGCAAGCTTGAGCATGAGGTTCCAAGCGTTCAGGTTCAATGGAAAAATCCAGAACGAAGGTCAGCTTGAAAGCCTTACTTCACAGCAAATCAGTCTCGATTAATTTTCCAATCAAATCAACAGCCTAGTCCATCGAATCATGATCGAAACAGGCTGAATCGCTCTAGCTGGGCTTCTAGAGTGCTCGGCAGAAGTGTTTTGAGCTGAGAAGCATTGCGAAACTGTAAGCGGTTAGATCCGGGTAAATCGAAGGGAAAAATGCCTGGCATCTCCGATCGCTCCATTTGAGCCACAAGAACCTGCTCAGCCCGTTTGCACTGCAGTGCATATCCAACCTCAACACAGACATTGGGACTAGGAATGAGATGGATAGGACTATCTCCGATCGCCAAAATAGGAGTGACGTCGGCAATGAAAAGAAGGCTCTGACGGATTTTTCGCATGAGCGAACTGTTGAGGCGAGTCGGGCCTTCGGTCAAGCGATGAGACTCTTCTAGAACAAGAGGAATGCGCGATCGCTTGTTGAGACTATCAATTGATTGTTGAAGTTCTTCACGTAGGCGATCGCTCGATTCGGCATATTCAAGCTGATAGCAAAAGAAAATAGATGGCTCCAAGTGAGCCAGAGAGTCTTGCTTCGTAAAGTAAATCTCGTGGCTGATCAAATCGACATTGGCCACGGTATAGGTGCCGCTGCCTTCGACATAAAATTCCGGCGAACCGCCTGCGAGATAGGACTGAAACCACGCAGATTGCTTGACCTCATGACTTTCGTCTAGAAAGTCGGCGCGCAACCCCGACTTCAGTAGACTGTTGCGGCTAAGGCGCAAGTCAGGGGGGCGACTTTCAACTTCTCTAATTGGCTCATACTCTGCTAAATACCAAGCTCGCAGTGCAATGATCGCCATAACGCATCAACCTGACCGTCTAGACGTGGGCTGAGGTAAACCAGAACGTTACTGGATCGTATGATCTAGTTTGACCTTAAGTCTCAAGCCTACCCCAAAAAAGCAAAATTAGCTGTACTGCTATCGCAATTTAAGCCTTTAAACGACAACAACGCCCAAAGAGGAAGCTTCCGATTCACCTTCGCAACTTTCTACAGACTATGTGGAGCGACGTACTTTTATGCAAACTCGATTCAAGATCGAGAATGGCACATCTAGGCTCCCATTGATCATTTTGGAAAGTTTCGGTGCTTCCTTTCGGACGTTGCTGGATTCGAAAAAGCAGATCTTTTTGTAAACAGCTCTTTTACCTCTTATCTAGTGGACGAAATTGGCTGTCAAATCTGCCAGATGAAGCGTTACTTGCTTCACTTTTTAGAATACCAAGGCTTTTACTTATCCGATCAACTTAGATACCAAAATTTACCTTTCCCCCCCCAAGTTTAACGAGCCAGCAGTCATGAGTTGAGACACGATATCAATCTTGAATGTATTGACATACTTGTATATATATCAATCTCACTTAGCCGTTCACAAGCGATTTAGTATCGCTGTTTTCTTTTAAGCTGATCTGAGAAGTTGTTAGGCTGACTGATATTTGACCGTGTAAAAAGCCGTAGTTCAAGCAATTTAAAGGCGCTCAAACTGCGAGTAGTCTTCAGTTATCAATAGGGGAGCCAAACGGTTTATGAATGAGCCAAGACGCTTTCACAACAAACGATAGCCAATTTATAAACTTTGAAAACCTCTCCAAAACAATAGCACCCAGTCTATGACTGAGTGCTTCCTCAACGGTTTCGAACTTACTGTGGAGTTGCGGTATTCTTGCTAAACTTCTAGTTGTTGCGTTCTGGCTAGAAGGGCTTATATTTTTGCAAAAAATGCATTGCTCCCTATTTTCTATTAAGAGGAAATAACGGTAACTTGGCCGGGTGCTATTGAGATAACACGAGACAGATTTGAATAACTCAGTATTAACCTCCTTGTCACCTTGACACGTTGCAAATTCGTATTTGTTTGACGTTTAGACTTCATAAGTCAAATTGTCAAATCTGTCAGGGAAGTTCTTCACTTCCCCTTTACTATAGCGTGCTTGTTACGCCCCAAAAGTTGATGGAAATCAAAGTTTACGACATCTGAATCAAGGACTTTTGTCTGCACTAAAAAATGCAAAATGCTGAGATATGTTCGTGGGATACAACGCTCATTTCTTTGCAGTTTCATCCGTGGGGGATGTTTGTTTTGGGTTGCGGATTGCATCTACGAGGCCGATACCGTGTGGGAACTCAAAGAGAAGCAGATGAAGAGTCTTCGGACGATTGTGACCCTAATCGAGACTCTGTCCCGTTGAGAATACGCTGAATGTTGCGGCGGTGTGTCGCCACAATATAGAGAGCAGCAAGCAATCCAAATAGGATGAGGGGTAGCGGTTGTTGAGCGATCGCCATCACCACAGGAACAGTAATCGCCCCTGCAATCGAGCCAAGGGAAACAATGCGTGAAATCGAGACCGTGATCACAAAAACAGCGATCGCCATCAGAGCTGACGGCCAATAGAGCGCTAGCAAAATGCCCAACGAAGTCGCGACCGATTTGCCCCCGGTAAACTGAAGCCAGACCGATCGACTGTGACCCAAAATAGCGGCAAACCCAGCGAGGATTGTCAGCCAAGCACCCCATGGGCTAGAGGTAATAGAATCGGGCGCAGCAGATGTCACAGCAGGCAGGACCGCAACCCATCGCGCTAGAGCGATCGCCAGCACGCCTTTCAGCATGTCAATTCCCAGCACTGCAAAACCTGGGCCTTTGCCTAGGTTTCTCAATACGTTTGTTGCGCCTGTCGAGCCTGAGCCGTGACTGCGAAGATCAATGCCTTTGAGCCAGCGCCCTGCAAGATATCCAGTCGGCACCGATCCGAGTAAATAGGCTGCAACCAACGTCAGTAGACTCCAGCCAAGCCATACCACCATGAGTCTTTCCCCTTACTTGATGCAACTCTAAAAAGCAGTAACAGTTTACACCGTTGATTTGGTCTTGAATGGGGCTGCATCAAAACGGATAAGAGAGGGCGATCGCCAACACGAAGCGATCGCCCTTCCCTTTCTTGTTTTCGAGGCTTCCCTAGCCAATCATCGACAAAGTCTGTCAGTACATCCCCATCGGATCTTTGGGATCAGGCGCAAAGGCCAACCAGAGTGGAAACTGCAAAATCGACAAACTCACCGCTTCTTCTGCCTCATCGACGATGATGATAGGGAGTAGCTCCTGGTCAATGAGTCGATCGGCACGTTGCGCGATCGCTTCTGGAGCCTCAAACAGAACAACGCCCTCATTTGAACCGAAGTCAGCTCGCGAGATTCCGAGACAATCTTGCAGACCCCGTCTCCATTCACCCAATCGCTCAGGAGAGTCCCCCAGAACCAGCGCCCGGACGCGATCGCCATACAGAGTTCTAAGAACAGAAATGGCCGCAGATGCCACGAGAATGTTTTGGAGACGTGATCCCAACGTGCGGAGCGCACCTCGACCTCCCTGCTCAAAAAACCACTGCCCGACTCGATCAGCATGAATTGGCTCGAAGGTTCGGCGCAGATGCCAAGGAGGCCCATAATAATCAGGCATCATCCGGTACTGGTCGAGAATTTGGCGAATCCGCTGCACCTCATCTTCAAACGGTTGCTCTGCGAACTGAAGCTGTGGCTTCCCAACGTCGCCAACGGGTGGAGTCGGGACTGGTTCAGGCTGTGGAATCACTTCCAGAGGGGGACGCCTCGCAGCCTTGGGGCGTTTGGGCTCAACAACAATGGGCTCTCCGCTCCGTGGAATAGAGATGGGCTGAGGGGGTTGAGAAGGTTGAACGGTTCGAGGCGATAACTCTAGCTGTTCTGCTGCTGTCGTTAAATCTTGAAGGCTACCCACCAGGTAATCTTTAAAGCCTTGCAGACGAACTGCTAAATCTTGAGAGGCTCCCGCAAAGCTAGTGCGCATCTCTTCGCGAATCCGCTCCTGACGACGCTCTAATTGCTCAACTGAGAGTTGTAAAGTCTTTTTACGCTGCTCTAACTCGCTCAGCCCTTCCCGTAGAAGCCGACTCACCATCACTTGAGCGTCTTGAGACTGATCTTTTAGAGTTTTTTCGTATGTTTGCTTGAGATCGATAATCTCGCGCTTGAGTCTCTGTTCTTCTCGTCGCAGTTCATCGAGTCGTTGAGAGAGATTTGTTTCTTCATCCATTGCGTTTTAAGAAGAGCGTAATAATCCAAGAGAACATTGATATTGCCCGTCCACGCTAGTCTCGTGGCTTGAGCCTGACAGCATTATCTGGCGATCGCGCAACGGTTTCAAATAAATTCTTCAGGCCAAGCAATATAGCGGCCCCACAATGTCCCTGAAGTTTAGTAGTGAATGGCGATCGCCAACATCGTTTCGCTATGTCTGTTGGGGAAGCTGGCGCTGTTGGAGACAGTCGCGCAGCCCTTTGGGGTCGAACAATACGGGCAAAAAGTGAATACTCTTCACTTCCTTGAAATAAAACAAAATCGGAACAGGCATCCAGAAAATTTGCCAGTTCTGCCAATCTGAGTAGGGAAATCGTCGGAGGAGCTTTTCTCCCCGAAAGATGTCTAGAGCAGTGGCGGTAAACACCAGACGCAGAGTCACCGCTTGAAACAGCAGAAAAACACCAAAAAGTGCGATCGCCAAGCTGACCCAAGGAGAAACGAGCAGCAACGGAACGGCAATCAACACTAAGGCAATCGGTAGATTGTAGCTGGGCGAGAGCGTTACTTCAGAGTCGGCAGACGGGGTATAAGTCGCTTCAGTCACGCTGACGATCCTCCATGGAGAGACAATTCTTCGACAAGGTCTTATCAATGAAATGAGTTCGATTTTGGAACTTAAACACGCCAGAAAGGGGCTTCTGGGATAGTTTTATCTTAAACATCTACAGCTCTGACCGCTGTGGAGACCGCTGTGGAGATAGTGTCCTGGGCTTCTCCCCGAGGCTTAAATACCCCCTGCCGCATTTCCAACTCCCTGAAACATCAACCAAGATAGGAAAAAGTTTGAGACAAATATCATCAGTAATGCGGTAACGACAGCCGTTGTTGTCGATTGTCCGACGCCTTTGGCTCCACCCGTTGTTGTCAGTCCCCAACTGCTCCCGATCACGGCCACGATCGCCCCAAACACGATCGCCTTAATGATCATGCTAATGATGTCCCAGGTGTTCAAAAAATTTTGCACGGAGTCGAGAAACACTGAGTAGCTGATGTTATAGAAGCGATCCGCAAGAATCAATCCACCTGACATCCCGGTCACAAACGACAAGACGCTCAGAATTGGCATCATCATACAGCAAGCCAAGACCCGAGGAATTACTAGATAATCAATCGGATCGGTTTTGAGTACTTGCAACGCATCGATCTGTTCGGTCACCACCATCGTTCCAATTTCAGCGGCAAAGGCCGAGCCCACACGACCAGCTAGAATGATACCCGTCAAAACCGGGGTCAACTCTCGAACCAAGGCAAGCGCCAAAACACCCCCAACAGCTGCACTCGCGCCAAAGTTGATAAACTCACGGGCAACCTGAATTGTAAACACCATTCCGACCGTAGCAGCAGTCAATAGGGCAATCAGCAAAGACCCTGGCCCCACCGTAGCCAGTTGCTCCACTGTGTTGCGTCGATGGATTCTAGCTCCTGCCAGGTGAGTCACAACTTGCCCTCCCAAAAACAGCGCTGCAACCAGACGCTGAAACCATCGACGCAATGAGCTAAGTGCATCTGACTTCATCAATCGTTTTCTCCTTGGGCAGATCGCTGGACGAGCATCTAAACATATTGCACCAAGACCTCATCACGATTGCAGCGACTATAGGCTTAGTATATTGGCTCAAGCTGATGGAGCGACTTTGGGGAAATGAACGACCCCCACGACAGCATCTAAATGGAACTCTTGATTTTGCAGATGATGGAACTCTTGATTTTGTAGATGCTAGAAAAAAGCTCTCAAGAGAAACTCCGTTCGAATTCTGTAGCGATCGCCACCCCTAGATGGTCAGATCATGAAGAAACTATAGATATTTCTTAAGGAAGATTTAAGATTTTTGAATTATTCCCAAAATGGTGTCAGTTGCTCATATGGTGGTGAGTAATCTGATGAATCCATTGAATCTGCTCGAATACAGGTTGTTAGACAAGCTTGGGCTTGAGATCGCCTGTTTGAGCCTGTCAAGGAATCAGATGAACAGATGGGATGTTATGCCTGTTGAGTTAAGGATCGCAGTTCGTGACCGTCTATTGGGCTGTAGCAATACCTCAGCGTTCTCTAGATTGTCTGATTGCAGTCAACTCGTTCAATTCTGTTTCCTGCAAAGTTTCATTTCCTGAAAATTCATTTCCTGAAAACATTCACACTGTAACAGCATCTTGCTGGGTGTGAAGTCTCGTTCAGACTTCAGCAATTTTGCAATGACCTCTTCTATGATTGAGTGGCTCCGCACGTCATCCTGTCTTTTGCAATCAAACCTCTTTTTTATAGACATTATTTTCGGCCATTTTTATCTCTCTGATTTAATTTCTCTGGTTTAATTTGCTTAACCTAACTCGTCTTTAGCCTATCTATCGTTTGGATTTTAGATTGAGTATGCTAATTCATCTTCTGCGTTCCCTGGTTCTAACTGGCATTGCTGGGTTTATTGCCCCTCTGTTGTTTATGGGAATGCTTATCACTACTGCATTTCTGATCGGCTATGTGCCTGGGCTAGATGGCATCAGCCACGACAATCTAAACCGACTCACTCACTTTCTAAATGTCTTCGGAAGTGGCAGTCCGCTTCGAGGAGTTGTGGTGTTGGGAATTGTTGGAGGTTCTGTTGGGATGCTGTTTGATACCTATGCCCTGCTTGCAACATCGAAGTCAACCAGTCGTTAGGGATCAGTTGAAATTTGATAGATGCCAAGGGACTTAGGCGGCATCGAGATGTGTAGGGTCTCGTTGTCAATCCGAACTGTTTCGGGTGCTTCTGTGGTGAGCTGGTTGGTTAGAATGACACCGTTTTGAAGGGCAGCGCGATCGCCTGGTTCCAAACTTGTGTTGATTTGAATGGGAACGGCAAGTTCTCCCGAAGCTTCATCGCTATTGTTGACAACCACTACAACTCGATTTTCTCCCAATCCTCGGAAAAAGGCGTAGACATTGGGATTAGACGCCCCGTTTTGCCGCCACAGCTCTGCGTAATAGCCGCTGTGGAGCGCTGGATTGTCTTTGCGAAGTTCGATCAACCGCTGCACGTAGTCGAATGTCGCATCCGGATCGGCAAGGGCGATCGATGCGTCCTCTCCCGATACATCTTCTCGTCCTGAATTCGTCCAGGCCCAGTCCGGCATGTCGCGACGGTTGTCGGGATCAGCTCCGCCGTAGAGACCAATTTCGTTTCCGTAATAAAGCTGAGGAATACCCGGCAGAGTGAGCAGGGTTCCTAGCGCCAGATGATAGCGGCGGCGAATTTCATCTTCAGAAACTCCAAAACCTGGCTGATTCACAAAGCGAGGCATGTCGTGGTTGTCTACCAAGTTTGTCAGCATTAGAGCGCGATCGCCAAACTGAGTCCAGGTGGTGTCCATAATGGTGGCGATCGCATCCACAGAACCCTCTTTGGCATACGCCTCCACAAAAGCGCTTTGGAGTGGAAAGTTAAAGGCGGAATCAAAGCCTGTATCCACTACATCTCGAATTCGGTCGAGAGACTCAGCATCCAGCAATTCTCCAACTGTGAACAGTTGAGGATCGATTTGATTCACCAGGGGAATCCAGACGTTGCGGAAATAGCTTTGGGGAACATGCTTGAACGTGTCCATGCGAATGCCGTCAACAGGAAAGCGACGTAGCCAGCTCAGACTATGACGAGTGATGTAGTCCACTGCATCAGGATTGCGAAAGTCAATGTCAGGTAGCCCAGCCAAGGGACAAAAAACTTCTGGACTACCAATGGACTCACAAGCCGGAATCGATGGATTGAACCACTGTGGGCGCTGTTGTACTAAGCGAGCATCGTATCCGACATGGTTGACCACCTGGTCGAGAATAAATTTCATCTCGGTGCGGTGTAGATCTTGAATCAATCCGCGTAAATCAGCTTCTGTCCCAAGTTTGGGTTCTAATGCTTCATCGTCGGCTAGGGTCAGATCGGCCCAATAGCCGTGATAGCCGCAGGAATCGTTGATGACGCCAATCTGACGCAACACAGGAGTCGTCCACACTGCAGTGACACCCAGATCTTGTAGGTAATCAATGCGCTGTCGCAGACCCTCCCAGTCACCGCCATGAAATTTTGTCGGACTATCGGGGTCGAAACAGGACTCGTAACCCAGACGGTCGTTACCCGTGTCTCCATTCTCAAATCGATCAGGCATGACCAGATAAATAACCTGAGACTGCCATTCAGACGGATTTGCTGCGGCATGTGCTGGAGCCACGAATGGAAATGAAGTCCAGCTGATAGAGGCGATCGCCATTGTCGTGACGGAGAAAGTCAAGGCAGAAGCAAAAGAGCGCGATCGCACCAAAAAAGAAGATGGAAACACCATAATTGCCCAAAAATGTTCAAACCATCGAGAAAATATTTATTTTCAGAGCAAATCGTCAAAAATACGAAGGAAGGTACAGTCGAAAAGGATCAGGTCTTCTCTAAAATAAGATGGAGTTTAATCTTAATGAATGAATAGATGGAGATCTAAACAATATGGTAGACAAACAAACTCCCATCACTCCAAGCCCGTCTGATGTCATTCCAGGGCTGGTTATTTTTCTGGCGATCAACTTTCTCGTTGCCGCCATGTACTTCAAGATTCTGAATCCATAATTTTGCTAGGGAAGGGATGGAAAAATCTTCCGTCCCTTCCTGAAAGAGTGAACTTTGAAATCTCTGTTGTACTAAGTCTGAGTGCATTGCAGCTAAAGTTTCGAACTTATCTCTGCCGCAGACCGATCGACTCATCCTGCTAAAAGCTATGGCAAAGAAAAAGAGCGATCGCCCGTTGACGGGTGATGCCCTCGTGAAAGAAGTTTGTCGACGTATTCGAGTCGCGCGTTCCTATTGGGATGCCCACAACAACCGCGCTTGTCGGGGTGAACGAGAAAAGGCATTAGCGCTCTACAACACTCTGACCCCAGAGCAAAAAGACAAGATTCCACAGCAGCTTCGAGTTTGGCTACGCTACCGGAGCGAAAAGTATTTCGGTGAACACCGCACACCACCTCAAGGACGATCTGGGCAAACCCAACGGAGACGAAACAGGTGAAAGCAACTATTTTAGGGTGTGGGTACGTGGGGCAAGCTGTAGCGATCGCCTGGGAAGCACAAGGTATTAACGTTACGGCAACGACGACCCAACCTGAGCGAATGGCTGATCTAGAAGCGATCGCCACTCATGCTGTCATCGTGCATGGAAACGATGCTCCCGCGCTCCAATCCCTTTTAGCCGATCAGGACGTGGTGCTGATCAGTGTCGGAGCCCCCCAACGCACGGTCGCAGCCTACGAAGAAACCTATCTCCACACGGCAAAGACGCTGAAATCGATCCTGCCCCAGACCGCTGTGCAACAGGTCATCTATACCGGAACCTGTGCTGTGTATGGCGATCATGATGGGGCTTGGGTCAATGAAAAGACGGCGATCGCCCCTCGGTCACGCACCTCCGAAATTTTGGCAGACACCGAGCAAGTGCTGTTGAGCATGGCAAAAGCAGAAGGTGCAGACGCAACCCGTTCAGCAACCCGTGTTTGTGTCTTGCGAATGGGGGGCATTTATGGGCCAGGGCGAGAACTAGCTCGGATTTTTAGTCGAGCCGCAGGCCAAGAACGTCCGGGAGATGGCTCCGAACCCAGCAACTGGATTCACCTAGACGACATTGCAAGAGCGATCTTGTTCGCGTCTCACTATCGGCTCAACGGCATTTTCAATCTGGTTCAAGATCATCCTCCCAGCCGTCGCGATCTGATTGATTGGGTATGTCGAACTCACCAGTTGACCCCTGTTCGGTGGAATCCTGACGCTCCCAGTGAGCGCTCCTACAATGCCAAAGTCTCGAATCAAAAAATTCGTCAGGCGGGTTATGTGTTCACTCATCCATCCTTCAGCCTGGAGTAAAAGCATCCTCCGTCTTTTGAAGAAAGCGCCGTAGAGCCGATCGATAAAGGTCTTCCCCGACTCCAGCAACATCTTCGTGGTCAGCTCCTGGCACAAAGAGCAAATCTTTTGGAGCCTGGGTCGCTTCGTAAAGGGTTTGGCTCATGTCGAAGGGAACAACGGTATCTTCAGTGCCGTGGACATAGAGCACAGGCATGGTGAGCGATCGCACTTTACTGAGTGAGTCGAATCGCTGAGTCAAGATGCGGTCGATTGGGAAGATGCCGAAACTCTTCGTGCGGTTTGTCATCTCTAGAATTGACGTGAAGGTTCCCTCTAGAATCAGCCCTCGCATGTCGGGATGGCGAGTAGCAAGTTCAATGGCGATCGCCGATCCGAGAGAGTGCCCAAACACGACAACGCGGTTAGCCGGTATGTTCTGGGTGTGAGTGAGGTGGTTCCAAGCCGCTTCTGCATCTTCATAGACCTGAGACTCGTTGGGAAACTCTCCGTCACTCAATCCATAGCCTCGATAATCAATCATCAGCACTGTAAAGCCGATTTGATTCAGCCAAGCGGCCTTCGAAAGATTGGCACCAACATTTCCTCCGTTGCCATGCAGATAGAGCATCACTGGAGCATCATCTTGCAGCGAGGGCAACCACCAACCATGAATGCGTTCAGTCTGTGACTCCTCCGACGTTACGGGAATCCAGACATCTTCGTAAGGCAATCCATGAACGGCAGGTGTCGTCTCCAGAGTCGGAGATGGAAAGAAGATAAATTGTGCTTGCCGCTGATAGAGAAACCAGCAGGCTCCTCCATAGACCAAGATTAGGGCAATCAGAATACGGGAGATAACAGAGGCAAATGATAAAGTCAGATTCGACATAGGGCTTAGAGTTGCGATCGCACCAACAGCTAACACACAGTAATCAGTAAGGTTCGTCGTAAAAGATTCTCTCTACAAATCTTCAGCGACCCTTGATTGTCTAGCGTCTACCCAAGGAGCGATCGCGCCATCCCGTAAAGATTAAGATTGTAGACTCGTTTATCTAGACTATTGTGAATGACGAAGAATCACCGTAAAATCTCCCTCAATTTGCAGATTAATGTGACCTTGTGCTTCTATGTCTGACGTTTATCCCGGATGAAAAGCCTATACCTCAGCTTCTGCCTCGACTTTTTGAGTCAGTTTCGGTATTTGCACAATAAATGTCGTCAAATTATCGCTACTCTCAACAGCAATCGTGCCTCCGAGATAGAGCACCAATTTTTTAACCAAAGCCAGTCCCAACCCTGTTCCACCATGTTTCCAGGGATCGCTCGATGGGATGCGGTAAAATCTCTCAAAAATGCGATCGCACTCCTCTTCGGGAATCCCAATGCCTGAATTGCTAACACGAAATTCGACATGAGTGCCTTCTGTTGCGACGACAACACAAATTTTCTCTCCTGCTGGAGTGTATTTGAATGCATTGTTGAGCAGCTCTGTCAAAATCCGCTCTAGATAGTGAGCATTTGTCAGAATGTTGGGCGTGTGCTCTGGAATATCGAGACTTAGCTCTATCTGGTGCTCGAGCAGGCGATATTCGAACGGTTCCACCAAGTAGGGCAGCCACATTTGAGGAGACAGACTCGCGAGGGCTGAAGGGTCGGATTCTGAATCGATGCCAGATAGGTAGAGCAAATCATTGATTAACTTGATCTCCCGATCGCACTCTTCTCTTAAAACTCGCAAATAATGTTCGATATGCTCTGGGCGGCTCGCGCCGTTTTTGTGTTCTGACCCTGCGCCTAGCTGACTTTCCAGAATTTGTGACACTGCTTTGATGCTTGACAGTGGCGTTCGCAGCTCATGGGACACCGTGCTGACAAAGTCGTCTTTGAGACGATTGAGACGAGCCAGTTCGTCCACTTGAGTTTGCGAAGCCTGATAGAGTCTTGCCTGTCGGAGGGCGATCGCACATTGATTGGCAACCTGCTGTACTAGGCGAATGTCTTGTTCGTGAAAGGCATAGTAGGTATGGTTTGACAGCCAAATATCCCCCAGCACGCCTTGTTCATCAAAGATCGGGCAGGCCAATGTCGAGACAGAACCCCGTTCTGGATTAGGCATGAGCGAACAAAACTGAATCGGGTCTTTCTGCATCAGGATCGAATAAATTTCGGGAAATCGATCAAGCTGAAGCACTCGATCTTGGTAGCTTCCAGCCTGGGTTGTATATTCCTGAATGATCAGCGCCGTTCGAGCGTCCCAATTGTAGATTGAGGCATTGCAGGTGCTGACATCGACCGCATGAGCCAGCTCAAAGACGGCAGTCGCTAAGATCTTCTCTTCGTCTAACGTGTCGCGTACCTGATCGGTGATTCGCTTCAGTGTCGCTTCAAACTCAAAGGCTAACCGCAGCTCTGCTGTGCGAGCTTTCACTTGGCGCTCCAAATCCATGTTGAGACGCTGCAAATCTTGCTCTGCATGTTGGCGGCGTCGAATCTCGACCTGAAGCTGATGGTTCTGAACCAGAAGTTGTCGATGCTGCTGCTGAATGGTGAGCTGGTTTTTGACCCTAGCCAGCACTTCCGACTCATGAAACGGCTTAGTGATGTAGTCCGTTCCACCCACGGCAAAGGCTTTCAACTTGTCAGAAACTAAATCGAGAGCACTAATAAAAACAATTGGGATTTCTTGGGTCTGAGTAGACGCTTTGAGATGCTGACAAACTTCATAGCCATTCATTTCAGGCATATTGATGTCGAGCAATATCAGGTC
>CAKZMO010000006.1 GCA_937128595.1 uncultured cyanobacterium
TCCAGCATCTCGTCATAGAGCGCGAAGTTAGCGATCTCGGCTTCCGCGCCCAGGGCACACGCCTCTTGCGGGCTGGCGAAGGTCGGGATGTCAAACGTCGGCACATCCGGCACAGGTATGTCGTAGCGGTCGAACAGGAATTCCCAGGCTGAAGCGTGCTGCACTTCCGCATGCTGGATGTTGACGAAGGGTGTGATCTCGCCGAACTGCGCCATGATCGACTCGTAGGCGGTGTAGGCATGCTGCTCATCCAGCCAGCCCTCGACCATCAGCTCAACGATCTCTTGCGGTAGTTCCTCGACAGTTGCAGGTGGCAGGCTGGTATACATGCCTGTACCGTTCGCACCTGTGCCTCGATTCATCCGCCCGCGTTGTTGGTCGTTCCACTGATTGCCGTTCTGTGGGTTAACGAATCCGATACCGCCATTTTGGTAGGCGTGACGTTGCGGTTCACCTGTGCAGTTGGCCGAGTCGCCATTCGGATCACTGGGCTGGTTTCCGGGGCCGCCTGGACCATTGCCATTTCCATTACCGCCGCCCTGCTGAGCGTAGACGGCAACCGCACTAAGCATGAAGATACTGATAAGCATGGCTACAATTGCGAATTTCTTGAACATGGTATGACTCCTCGTCTATTCGTTCGATTTGCAATCATAATGCCTCAAACTTTTGTAGATATTGTGAAGGATTAATGTCGGATCTGTGTGGCCTTTCACGATTAAAGGTCGCTGTGGTGTGTGATATTTTTCTCTTACGACTTGTGCTTTAGGTTGAACTCGACCTTGATTTACCGAGTTGAAACCAGCGGATGGTTCATTACTGTACACGTCAAGATACGGACTTGGCCGTATCTGGAATGTCACCGATTGTAGCGAGTCGGTAACATCGTTCACCCACTGCTGCTACATGCGTGCGCTATCGTGAATGATAGACATTGCATCTTGGGAGACAAACATGATACTTTTTCGTAGTTTGTTGTACATTGGGTTTGTAATTGCGGTTCTGGTGGGTTGGTATTTTAACGGCAGAAAGCAGAGTTACACCGATTCAACATCAACTGATTTAGAAACGCCTTTAGATACATCTGAGGCCATAGATATTGCGCTCAAACAACCACACTGGAAAACACGCCTTTTAGCCGTTGAGCAACTGCGCAACGGGGACAGTCCACAAGCCTTGCCGCACTTGATAGCAATGTTGGATGATCCTGTATTTGATGTCAGGCAGGCGGCTGCACAGGGGATCATTCACTACGCTGATGAAGCGATACCACACCTTGCCGATGTACTGGAAATGGGCAGGCTGAACGCACGCGAAATGGCGATAAAGACATTGTGTGCTATCGGTACAGATGCAACTGTAGATGTTCTCGCAAAGGCGCTACAAAACGATGAAAGTGCCTGGGTACGTATTCCCGCTGCTGAGGGATTGGGTGCCATCGGCGGGGAAAAGGCATTGTTTGCGTTACTGAATGCCCTTGATGACGAGCACCCTGATGTCGTCAAAACAGTTGAGTCAGCACTGCACCACAATATGCCTATTCGTGGCCAAAATCCTAACAATTTATAAGGCCGGTATACCTTCGGAATCATTCTTGGAGACGAATAGTGTAAGGAGAAAATCGAATGTACCTGCCAATAGATGCAAACGTGCTTTGCAATGATCGTGATGTAGGCCACATTACCTGTGCGATTGTTGACCCAATCCATCAAGCCGTCACTGATGTTGTTGTTTCCTTAAGCGAGGACGGAACAAAACGCATCGTTCCAGTGGAATGGATCAACCAGACAACAGAAGATACGATTTATCTGAATTGTTCATACCAAATGCTCACTGAGCAACGTCGTTTTGCCATGAGAAAACTCATTTGCCTTCCTAATTATCACTATCGGCAGCAGGATGGTCCTGCTCGCACATTGTTTACACTGTATGGTTCACGTGATGTTGAGGAGCGTATCCCTGATGGTGAACTCGCTATCCATATGGGGGCACGTATTCATGCGGCTGATGGGCGACTGGGCACACTCAGTGAATTGATCGTCGATCAATCTAATCACATCACACATATCGTGCTAGATAAATCGCACTGGTATGGGACATTACACAGTCTGATCCCAGTTGGTGCCATTGATCACATAGAAGAAGATACATTTTTCCTCAAGCTGACGAGAGATGAGGTTGCCCAGCTACCACATCGGCGCAGCATTCGCGCTCTACAAAGTGAGCATTAGGCATCAGTCACACAAAATGATTCAAGAAAGGCTACAATACATGACAAACGTAGAATTAGCTGATGTGATTGATATGACTGAAAAAATTCATGTATTGTTGGTCGATGATGAAGCCATTATCCGCGACAACCTCGGCTCACTGCTAGAGCGCAACGGATTTGAGGTTACACGCGCAGCCGATGGTGGTGATGCGCTGAAACATATCTCGTCTGCGGCACCAGATGTGATCGTGCTGGATGTGATGATGCCACGTATGAACGGGCGTGAAGTGCTGCGCCAATTGCGCGAGCAAGAAAACTGGACACCTGTCATTTTGCTGACGCAGGTCGGGGACGCGGATGAGCGGGCATTAGCTCTGGAAGAAGGGGCCGACGATTATCTGAACAAGCCCTTCAATACACATGAACTCATCGCTCGTATTCACACGGTGCTGCGCCGGGCAAAACACAATATACAACCCCTCACAACAGCATCCCGCTTGAGCAGTGGCGTGATTACGCTGGATCGCACATCCCGGCGTGTCTTTTTCAAGGCTCAGGAAATCACGTTGACCCCCAAAGCAGTCACGCTACTCGAATACCTGATGACTCACCCTGACGAGGTAGTACAGCGTGATCGTCTGCTGGATGTGGTGTGGGGGTGGGACTACGCCGTTGGGACACGCGCTGTTGATACCCGTGTTGCAGAACTTCGGCGGGTCTTTGGCGATAGCCCAAATGAACCCCGCTACATCGAAACTATTCCAGGTCAAGGATACCGTTTTCTGGGTGAGGTCAAGCGTGGCGATTAACCTCAGAGATAATCGGATGTTCTGGCTGTGGGCAATTTCGCCGACGACAGTGGGGCTGGTGCTAGTTTTGATATTGGCTGAATTTCAGCTTATCGAGTTTCATTTCTCGATTCACGATATTGATACCTTCATTCTCTTTTCGGGGTTGATGGCAACTGCATTGATCTCGTTTGTCCTGCTATCAAGGGAAGGTATTCGTCTGATCGAACTGAACACAGAAAAGAAACTCCGTGCGGCCTTTGCTGAAGACCGCACCCGTTTTTTGCGCCGTCTGGATCACGAGATCAAAAACCCGCTGATGGGGATTCAAACCGCATTAGATAATCTTTCCGGGGAACAAGATCCAGCCAAAAGACAGATTATCCGCACTGCGATTACAGAGCAAATAACGCGCCTGACCCGGTTGGTCGCCGAACTGCGCCGTATTGGGGATATGGAACATCATAAAATAGAACGGCTTGTCATCGACCCAAATATGTTGCTGCATGATGCCTTCTTGATGTTATCTGATCAAGATCAAACGAAGCAACGCCGTATAAACATGGATATTCCAGACAATCTACCGCAGATCGTGGGTGACTATGATCTGCTGCTGCTGGCACTTCACAACATTCTGATCAATGCCGTTAAGTATACCCATGATGGGGACAGTATTCGCATTGATGCTCAGCCAGATGACGACTGTCTGCATATCACAATTAGTGATACAGGTCCAGGCATTTCACCAGAAGATTTACCCTATATCATGGATGAACTGTATCGTTCCGAAAGGGTGAAGGGTATCGCAGGCAGTGGTATCGGCCTTGCGCTGGTAAAGCGCATCATAGAGCGTCACGATGGCAAAATAATGATTGATAGTCATCTCAATAAAGGGACCAGCGTCAAGTTGTGCCTTCCCATTGAGTTTACAAAAACTTGATAAACGACAAACTCTAGAAAAGTGGATCTCATGCACCGCAACAGATCGTTCACATCTACGCCACCTCTGTATACACGAATGGCATGGCGGTTGTGGCTTAGGAAGAAGCTAAGCAGTTCACCATTGGCAGAGGACACCGTTCCGCTTCTGTTGTCTGTTCTGGTCGGTTTAATTACCGGTGTCGGGGCCTACATCTTTATCGTTTTGCTCGGTGAAATCGGTGATTTCGCTCAAGGTATCCGCGACCAATGGGGTTTGATCGGCGGAATGGGCGTTATGGTCGCTGCCGGAGTCATGACG
>CAKZMO010000007.1 GCA_937128595.1 uncultured cyanobacterium
ATCTTGCTGAAGGCTGGAAATTTGCCCTACCTGACCACTGGAGCACAGGCTTGACCTACAGTCCAGAATCACTGCGGCGAGAAACTGAAGAATAGGCTGGTAACTACCGTCATTTTATAGAATTGAGTAATGAAGCAACTCCCAATTGATCTGACATCCGAGATTCTTCATCACTTTTGCCAAAAATGGAAAATTACTGAACTATCGCTGTTTGGTTCCGTTTTGCGAGACGACTTTCATGCCGATAGCGACATCGATGTGCTCGTCGCCTTTGCTCCCGATGCCCCGTGGACGCTGCTCGATCTCGTCAATATGGAGTATGAACTGGCCGATCTCACCGGGCGCGACATTGACCTGATCGAAAAGCGCGTCATCGAAAAAAGCGCCAACCCCATTCGCAAAGCAGAAATTTTAGAGACCGCACAGGTCATTTACTCCCAGGCAGAGGCTTATGACCCCGCGTGACCGCGCCTCATTGATCGACATCGTGAATGCGGCCCGATTAGCCCAGAGTTTTGTGCAAGAAATGACCTGGGACAGCTTCGATGCAGATATCAAAACCCAATCTGCCGTGCTGTATCAGATTGCCATCATGGGGGAAGCCGTCAAACGTCTTTCGGCAGCGTTTCGAGGGCAACATCCCGCGATCGATTGGCGAGCTATGGCGGGAATGCGTGACAAACTAATCCACGATTACGAAGGCGTTGATGTTGAGCGGGTATGGCTGGTCTTGCAATCTAACCTGCCAGAGCTACTGCAAACCATTGCCGCTATTCTGGAGGACTAATGGAATTTCGCATCTCTGACACCTTTACAGACAGCCTAATCAAGCTGACCAATCAAGAGCAAAAAGCAGTCAAAATGACCTCCTTTGACCTGCAACTTGATCCGTCTAGTTCAGGGCTACGATTCCACAAACTCGATCGCGCCAAAGACCCAAACTTCTGGTCTGTCAGCGTCAACAAAGACATTCGCATCATCGTCCACCGTACCCAGTCCAGCCTGATGCTCTGCTACGTCAATCACCATGACGACGCTTATAAATGGGCCAACAAGCGCAAAATTGAGCGCCATCCCAGAACCGGAGCCGCTCAACTGGTCGAAGTACGCGAGACGGTCGAAGAAATCATCATTCATAAACCTGTCGAAGCTCCTGCTCCCGTCCAGGCTCCCTTATTCGCAGGCATCTCTGACGACGAACTGCTCAATTACGGCATCCCTTTAGAGTGGATAGAGTCTGTTCAGCACGCCACTGAAGACACCCTCTTTGACGTAGCCGAACACCTGCCCCAAGAAGCCGCAGAAGCCTTGCTCGAACTCGCGACCGGAGGCAAGCCTCAACCTCCAGTCTCTGCCCCTGATGAGACTGATCCCTTCAGCCACCCAGACGCACAGCGACGCTTTCGCGTTATGGGCAACACCGAAGAGCTGCAACGGGCACTCGACTACCCGTGGGAAAAATGGACTGTCTTCTTGCATCCGGCTCAGCGGCATTTGGTCGAAAAAGACTACAGCGGCCCTGCCCGCATTTCTGGCTCAGCAGGGACAGGAAAAACCATTGTTGCCCTCCATCGAGCCGTTTTTCTGGCGCGTCGCTATCCCACTGCTCGCATTTTGCTGACCACCTTCTCTAAAGCTCTTGCCAATGCCCTCCAGATCAAACTCAATCGCTTAGTCGGCAATGAACCTGAAGTCCACCAGCGTATTCAAGTGCGATCCATTCGCGATATCGCTCACGACCTCTATACCGATATCCTCGGAGAGCCCGCCATCACTGACTCTGAACATATCCAGGAAATATTAGCCGAGGCGGCTGCCCAGAGTGGCAAAAGCAGTTTCACTGAAACCTTCCTCTGGGGCGAATGGAATGATGTGGTCGATGCATGGCAACTCGACACCTGGAACGACTACCGAGAGGTGCAGCGCTTGGGGCGTAAAACTCGCCTTGGCAGCAAGCAACGAGAACAACTCTGGGCCATCTTTCAGCGCGTGAAAGAATCCCTTCGTCAGCAAAACCTCATCACTTGGGCCGCACTATTCCACCGCGTTACCCAACATCTCACCCAAACCAGTACCTTTCCCTTTGACTTTGCCATTATCGATGAAGCCCAAGACCTGGGCATCACGGAGATTCGATTTCTTGCTGCTCTCGGCACCCATTTTCCCGACAGCCTCTTCTTTACCGGAGACTTGGGGCAGCGCATCTTTCAGCAACCTTATTCTTGGAAGTCGCAGGGCGTTGATATTCGGGGGCGATCGCAAAACCTGACTATTAACTACCGCACCTCTCATCAGATTCGCCAGCAAGCCGATCGACTATTGCCCACATCCATTACTGACGTAGACGGCAACACTGAAAACCGTCGCAACACCATCTCCGTCTTCAATGGCCCCCCACCCGAAATCGCCCTCCACGATAATGTTGAGGATGAAATTCAGTCCGTCAGTGAATGGATTGCCAATCGCATGACTGCGGGCATTCAACCCGAAGAAATTGGTGTATTTGTGCGGTCACAGGAGCAAATGGAGCGGGCGATCGCCACCATCCATCAATCCGATGCTCAACCTGTGCGACTTGACGAGTCTACTGCATCGGCTGAAGGATGTATTGGCGTTAGCACCATGCATCTAGCTAAAGGATTGGAGTTTCGAGCCGTGGTTGTCATGGCTTGCGATGATGAGGTGCTGCCTCTTCAAGAACGCATTGAGAATATTTCTGACGAAGCCGACCTTGAAGAAGTCTACAACACCGAACGACACCTGCTCTATGTCGCCTGCACCCGAGCCAGAGATCATCTCCTCATCAGCGGTATTGATCCGGCTTCAGAGTTTCTTGATGATCTCAACGAGTAAGTCGGTAGCCATAAGTAAACGATGCTATTTGGGGAGGTGCCCCCCGTTCGTTTTAGCTTTGACCACACGCTTAATATAGCAACCCTACTACGGCTTGCTACATCAGCACAGTCAACCCTGACTTTCCTCTATCAGCCGATCATTAGTCCCGATCGTCCCTTAACCTTCAGATCTAGGCGATCGCCCTGCCATTCAGCAGACCCATCACCAAACAGCATTTGGTCAGGACGCTGGCCTGTGCCAACCTGATCCAGCGACAGCGCGACTGTATCATCCGTATCTCCAGCATTCACCGCCACAACGATCACCTCATTCTCCAGACTGCGAGCAAAGACATAGGTCATGCCTTCCGCATAGAGAACTCGATAGTCTCCTAGTCGCAGGGAAGCTCGCGACTCTCGTAGCGCGATTAGCTGCTTGTGGTAAGACAGCACATCCGTATTCCACTCAGATTCGGCAGGAAATACCCGCCGATTGTCGGGATCAAACGCACCTGGCAATCCCACCTCATCGCCATAGTAAATGCAGGGCGCACCCGGAAACGTCATCATCAGCAACACGCCAAGGTAGGTGCTGACCTTAGCTTCCTTCATCGCGTTGGGACGATCTTCTTCGCCTCCAGCCACCGTCAGCACGCGCGCCACATCATGAGTCGAAAGAAAGTTGAGCTGGGTCAATTGAATTTGCCAGTCATAGAGCGCCAGCAAATCTTTCATCTGCGTGGCATAGCCTGCCGCATCCAACGCTGGATAAGGATAGTAGGGGGGCAACTCGACGTGACGCATAACGACGCGATCGCCCGCAGTAAATGCAAGGGTCGGCCCCGTAAACAGATAGTTCATCACCCCGTCAAACTGGGTTCCGTCCAGCCACGGTCGCGCATTCTCCCAAATCTCACCCACAATGTAAGCTTCGGGGTTAATGGCTTTAATGCGATCGCGAAACTCCACCCAAAAGTCATCAACCTTCACTTCTGAAGGCACATCCAGCCGCCACCCATCGATGCCCTGCCGTACCCAATATTCGCCCACCTGCATGATGTATTCACGCACTTGAGGGTTGTGGTGGTTGAACTTAGGCAAGGCTCGATTTCCGACCCAGCCTTCGTAGTTGGCAGGTAGCGACCCATCATAGGCCGACACTGGCCACCCTTCTATATTGAACCAGTCAAGCCAAGGCGAATGGGGGCCATTTTCCAAAATGTCGTTGAAGTAGAAAAAGCCGCGACTGGCATGGTTAAACACTCCATCGAGCACAACTTTCATATCGCGCTGGTGAGCCGCATCGAGCAAATCCATTAGCGCCGCATTGCCGCCCAACAGCGGATCGACCAGATAGTAATCGTGAGTATGGTAGCGGTGATTTGAAGCAGACTGAAAAATCGGGGTGAGATAAATAGCGGTGATGCCCAGATCTTTCAAATAATCTAAGTTTTCCGCGATGCCCCACAGATCTCCACCTTTGTAACCTTGCAACGTTGGGGGAGCATCCCAGGGCTCCAACGGCACCTGCATTGCAACTGTCTTTGGGTGCTGGGTGGTCTGGGCAAATCGGTCGGGAAAAATCTGATAAAAGACTGCGTGCTTGACCCAGTCTGGGGTGTAAATCGCCATAGCTTGTTCCGAAGACCTCCAACGTTAGGCTACAGGTTGATTCGCGGTTCAGACATTCCCATAAGCCAGTCTTAAGAAGACTTAATCTAGGGAAAACCCCGCTTCTCATCGTAATTCCTGTCGGAGATAAGGCATGTGACGGAGGCTGGGAAGACGATCTGCTTAGCCTCGACCCCAGTCATTCAGACCTCGATCCCTGATTGACTGCCAAAACGTCATGCGGTTACCTTACAGGACGCTTTGCAAACAACCGCCAGCCTCGGAACTTTTGTCAGTCAATCGCCCTCGAACCTCAGGCTCTCTCTGATTGAGGGGCTATGGACAAATGGGCTGAAGTGTCCGTTGCGGGAGTATCTGCTGTAGTCTGAGCACCCACTCTGGTCGCCTGAGTCACATTAAAGAAAATATCAAATGACTCTCCAATTTCGTTGGCGATCGCCTGTTCAATAATGGCGACTTCTTCAGAGGTAATCATTTCAGAAGCACGAACAATCAGCTCAATCTCTGAGGCTTTCCAAGTAATGCGGGTTTCCAAAAGCTCAACGTCTGGACGGGAAATTAGCGGACTGTCGCTCAGCAAAGACTGCATGGAATAGTCGAGACGGCTTTGGCGAATCAGTTGGAGAGAGCTGATGCCTAACGGAATGACCAATAGCGAAACGAGAATCGCGCTAACGCCCCAGCTCAAAGATCGGCTGAACTGATTGTTGCGACGGGTATATCCGGCCATAACATAGACAATTGTGCAGGCCAAATTGATGCCTAGCAGGTTTGTAAAGTAAAGGACGAAAGCTCCGCCACTATAAGCCCATTGTCCTTGTGAAATGGTCAAGCCTACTACGCAGAGCGGTGGCATCAGCGCAACGGCGATCGCCGTTCCTGAAATCGCATCGCCAATCTCGGGACGAATTTTGGCATAGCTGCTGATGGCTCCTGCCACCAGGGCGATGGTGAGATCGATCAGCGTTGGCTGAGTTCGAGCCAAGACCTCGCTGCCAAATTCGGGAATGCCTAACAATATTCCGGCTAGCCAGGACATAGCCACGCCCAACAAGGTTCCAATGGCGATAGACGCTGTGCTAATTCTCAGAAGCTCGCGATCGCCCTCAATGGCAGCAAACGCAAATCCTCTCAGCGGCTGCATCAGGGGAGCAATAATCATCGCCCCAATGATGACGGCACTGCTGTTGATAATCAGGCCGAAGGTCGCAATGAGGCAGGATGATGCGATCAGAACCAAGTAGTTGAGCGAAAGCTGCGAATCTTTGAACAAAGAAGCGCGAAGCTTCATGATAGGTACTTTGGCTAACCACTCCTGAATTTGGCTGCCCACCTGCTGAATCGATCGAGTAACTTGCATGGAGTGCCCCTGTCGTGATGTGCGAAATAGATGATGCTTGAAAAAGCATCACCCCTGAGAAAGATGACTCCAGAGTAGCTAAATTGAGCCTGTGAAACGATCGAAATTCAAGGATTCATCAAATCTTAAATGCCCTTGAATCAGCCTTTATCAAATCAGCATTGGTGAGAATCAAACGAATCGGTGAAAGCAAACAAAGTTGCTAAGCTAAAAAGTAGACGAATCAGGGGGCTGAGCTGTTGACCTTGCTACTAACTGACCCGAATCGACAACAAAAGGCGATCGCCATTCACAATCGCCTCTGTGTTGAATATGGCTGTCCAATTCCCTACTTTCACGCGCTCGATCCCCTCAGCGAGTTGATTTCAGCCCTGCTCTCTCACCGCACCAAAAATCGAGACTCCAACCGCGCTTTCCAGCGGCTCACGGCTCAATTTCCAAGCTGGGAATCGGTTCGCGAAGCTGAGACAAAAACGGTGGAAGAGGCGATCGCCCCCTGTACTTGGCCTGAGCAAAAAGCCCCTCGCATTCAGCAGGTATTGCGCCTAGTGGATGAGAAAACTCACGGCAAAAGCTCTCTCGATTTTCTGGCAGATATGTTCGTACCAGATGCTCGTGCCTGGTTGGAATCCCTACCGGGAGTTGGCCCCAAAACCAGTGCCGCCGTGCTGTGCTTCAGTCGCTTGCGGCGGCGTGCCCTGCCTGTCGATAGCCATCACCATCGGGTTGCACAACGGGTCGGTTTGATTTCTAACAGCGTCGCAGTCGGCCCCTCCCATGCAGTGCTAGAAGCATTGCTGCCTGAAGACTGGAATGCCCAGCAGGTCTACGATAACCATGAGGTGATGATGCTCCACGGCCAACGCTGCTGCTTTTACAGCAAGCCAGCGTGCGATCGCTGCGTCATTTTGGATCTCTGTCCTCACGGACAATCCAAAATTCAAACCCTAAAATCCAAAATTCACTGATCCTCATGCCTTCAATCGAGGCATCTCCGCTGGATTCAGCCATCTCAAAATATTGCTTCTCAGATGCTTCAAATCTCGGTATAGCTCCTGCTTCACCACTTGTCCTACAGCATCGAGCGGCGAAAACGCTTGCCCCGATTTCCAACTAATGTCCTGTCCCAAGGGCGTTAAGTGATTGCCCCGCAGGATTTGAATAGCCGTGAGGTCGGGAAAGCGATCTTGCAGAACCTCGTGTAACGCATAGGTTTGGTCAATATCATCGCGGATGAACTTGATCAGCAAATTGCGCCGCACGCGATAGTTTTCCGCCACCATGAGGTTGGTTTCCTCTGGAGACGGAACAAATTCCACCGTCATGTTGGAAGTGAGGGGAGCAAATTGCTCTAAAAATGGAAAAGAGCGGCGGGCTCCGTCAAATGCATTGGAAAGCTGAGAAAATTGCTCCAGCATCGGAACCGATCGTCGAGCTGGAAAGTTGTTGAAAGCAATAAAGATATTGCCCGCTCGCTCTTCTTCAAACAAACTGCAAATGAGTAGATGAACTTTGCAGCCCATGCTGTGGCCGAGGCCATAAATTGGCAGGTTGCGTTGGGGCAACCGATCTTGGAGGCAGTCTAGCGCTTGCTCAAACGACAGCAGTGCTTGACGGGCGATCGCCCCGTGGTCAAAGGTATTAACAAACGGCGTCGCAATCACGGCGTAACCTTGGAGCGCCAGATTTTCGAGCAGCCACCGATAGGTGACATGTGGGGCTGCCGCGATAAATGCCCCTCCCAAAAAATGAATGATTGCCTTGGGGCGTTGAGGGATGTAGACCCAGTTACCTGCAATTTCTTGCCAATCCATGCCGTCGCGTTGTGAAGTCTCTTAGTGCGCTTACATCCTAACGCGTGAGACTTCTTATCGTTTCGCAGCCAAGCATAGTTACGCCCTGCAATGCGCGATTCTGGGTAGTTTAGATAGTTGCCACGCTATCTATTCGCTATCTCATGATAGTTGTGCGACAACGCCCAAAATTCATTTGGAGGTGCGCCAGAATCTAATATCCTTGGCTGTAAACAGCGAGGCGATCGCCCCGGAGCCAAGCATACTGACCCGCTGTAGATGCTGCTAGATACCAGTCATAGCCGTCGCCGCCGCCTGCAATGCGCATCACCGTGACGGGCTGACCTGCTGCAAACCGAGTCAGCAATGGATACACGGAGCCGGGGCCTTCTCGCCCAGACAGATCACCCGCTCCGACGACAACCGCTGTGAAGGGCGACACCTGCTGACCATGCAACAATCGCGGCTCCTGGGTTTGCTGAGGAATTCGGACAGGCTCTTGGATAATGGGCTGAGAATAAATGGGCTGAGAATAAACGGGTCGTGAGTAAACAGGTCGTGAATCAATCGGGCGCTGAATGACTGTAGGCGACGGCAGCACAATCACGTCATGCCGACCGTTGGGATAGCCGTAGCGCTCAATAATTCGTCCATCGGGTAAAAACGTTCGCACAACAGGAACATCATCGTTATGTCGATGACCGTAGCGATAGCGACTGCCGTGGGACGATCCCGTATTGATTTGAATATTGATGTCAGCCCAGGCGGCAGGAGTCGCTGTCCACAGTCCTGTAGCAATGGCGATCGCCGATAGAGTTGCAGTCGCCAGGGTTGAAAACATGCTCATCGTAGTTCACTCCTTGAGCGATCGCCCAGGTGTAGCTTTCAGAGTCCCAAATCTGGCAGATGCGTTTTGAACCGCAGTGTGTCGCGAACCTGTCCTAATATCCAAGAGACGAAATAAGGAAACAGAAGGTGCCTCTATTGTAGTCATCTGTAAATGCAATCAGCTTAAAAGTCAGGTGCTTTAGACAGCTCCAGCATGAAAGACGCGACCAATAACTTCCTCCACAGGAGGATCGGTTACCGTCATGTCTAATATTTCGAAGTTTGAAAGCAGATTGGCGATCGCCCTAGTTAACTCTTCACGCTTGACGATAAACCGAGCGACACAGCCATCCAGAGATTCCAATTCTCCATAAGCTGCTAAATCTTCAGCTGAGACAAAGTCGGCCAACTCTACTTTCACTTCTCGATAAGGCGCGAACTGATTCAGCAAATGATCGAGTCCACCATCATAAATCAGCGATCCTTGATAAATCAGCATCACTCGCTCACACAGCGCCGTAATATCAGCCATGTAGTGACTGGTCAGCAGCACCGTTGCCTGATATCTACGGTTGTATTCTTTCAAAAACTCTCGCACACTCACCTGGGCATTCACATCCAGACCAAGAGTCGGTTCGTCTAAAAACAGTACAGTAGGTCGATGAACCAGAGCGGCCATCAGTTCGGCCTTCATCCGTTCACCAAGAGAGAGCTTCCGCACTGGCTGAGTGAGCTTTTGGCCGATAGACAGCATCTCGGCCAGTTCACCGACTCGCTCTTGTAGCTCCGCATCAGAAATACCGTAGATAGCGGCGTTAATCCGAAGTGAGTCTAGCGTTGGCAAATCCCAGATGAGCTGCTGCTTTTGCCCCATCACTAAGGTAATCGTTTTCAAAAATCGCGGATGACGCTGAAACGGCACATGCCCAGCAACATTAACGTTTCCTTTTGAAGGATGTATCAGTCCTGTCAGCATTTTGAGCGTTGTCGTTTTTCCGGCTCCATTGGGGCCAAGAAATCCGACAATTTCACCCGGTTCGATCGAAAATGAAACCTGACGGACGGCTTCAACCATTCGATACGAACGATTCACCAAATGGCTGAGCGTCCCTTTAATTCCCGGCTCTTTCGCTGCGACCGGATATACTTTGCCTAAATTTTCGACATCAATAATTGCCATAGAAAATTGCCATAGAACAGTGTTTGCTCTAAAACACGATTCTCTCAGCCTAGCGTCTCCTAGACATCACATTTTCTCAGAAAAATACCTCAGGATTGATTGAACAAAG
>CAKZMO010000008.1 GCA_937128595.1 uncultured cyanobacterium
GATTGACCTCAGCGCTGAGTATCCTTGTCCTTGCCGTCGTCATGGTCGGCTGACTCCCATCACATTGACGGATGCGTTTGGCTGCGATCGCTGTCAACAAATCTTTGTCGTCCAAGAAAACGGTTATACCATCGAGCAACTGTCCACGCATTATCCCTACAAAAAAGTGTGGCGCTGGACGGGGCGGCAATGGTCAATGGTGCATCCATCCATGACACGCGGTTATCTGCCGGTGTTTATGCTGACCATCTTGTTGGGGTTAGCATTTCTTCTCCTGATCACCACATTGCAATCTATTTTGAGTTCAGACGTAGCATTCCGCATCATTGCTGCTCTTGTGTTAGTAATGCTACTGTTGATGCTCTGGGTAGCCTATAGGCGTTAGGCGATGTCAGTACATTCTTCTATTTCCTCTCCAGACATAGTATCTAAGGCGACTCACCAGGCCCGGGCAGCGGCGGCGATCCTGCCTAAGTTGAGCGGGAGCGATCGCAGTCGTGCGTTGCTCGCGATGGCTGACGCGATTAAAAACAACAAGGACGACTTGCTGGATGCCAATACCCTCGACCTAGAGGCCAGTCGTGAGATGGCTGTGCCTGAGTTGGTCTTGGAATGGTTGAAGTTAACACCAGAGCGCCTTCAAACCACAATTCAAGTGTTGCAACGGCTGAGTGATTGGCCCGACCCCATTCAGCAAATGCAGCGTTCGTTTTATCCAGTGGGGCACGGGCAAACCTACTGCCAGATGATGCCGCTGGGTGTGGTGGCGTTGGTCTATGAGGCCTTGCCTGAACTGGGGGCGATCGCGGCTGGAATGTGCCTTCGCACTGCCAATAGCCTGATTTTGCGGGGCGGCAGTGAAGCCAGCCAGTCTAATCAAATGCTGGTCAGAATTTTACAGGATGCGCTAGATAGCGTGGATTTGCCTGTTGGGGCATTGCAGTTGTTGCCGTCTGACCAAGGCGACTTTACCCGTGAACTCATTACCCGCGATCGCGACGTAAATTTGGTCATTCCCTACGGACGGGCGAGTTTGGTGCAGCAGGTGAGCCGCCAAGCCACGGCACCCGTGTTGAGAACAGCGATCGGCAATAGTTATCTCTACTGGTCGGCATCGGCTAGTGTCGAGAGTGCCCGCTGGATGATTTTGGATAGCCATGCCAGCGAACCGGATCCGGTGAATGCGATCGAAAAGGTATTGGTTCACCGGCAGCAGTCTTCATCCTGCTTAGCCGTGTTGCTGGCTAGCTTGAATGACAAAGGATTTACGCTGAAAGGTGATGAAGAACTCGCTCGAGAGTTTCCAGAATTATCCGTTTGCGCGCCAGATGAATGGCGGCAATCTTACCTCAATCAAACGATCGCATTTAAGTGGGTAGATAGCCTCGATACGGCGATCGCTTGGATGAATCAGTACAGCAGCGGTCATGCTGACAGTATTGCCACTGAATCCTATTACGAAAGCCGTCAGTTTGCGGCACAGGCGACCAGCGCAACGGTGTATATCAATGCGTCGCCCCGTTTTTATCGAAACGCCCAGACCAATCTACCGATCGCGCTAGGGATGTCGAATCAGCGCGGGCATCGACGCGGCCTGATTAGCTTGGAAGCATTGACGACTATGAAGCAAGTGATCCAAGGTAATGAGTAGCGTTGCTCTCAGTCGCATTGAATCAATGAATGGATAGCTCAGTTACCCGTTATGGGCAGCTCGTGCCATCAATCATCGGTACATTGCCAACATCCCCTTCACACATGAGCGTAAAGGTATTGGCTGATCCCATTGTTATCATGTCAATCCAAACTTTGCCGGCATAGCCACGAATGGTTTCATCCGTTGGCTCAGCCTGGGTTTGAGCGATCGCATCTGGTCCAATGCCTGCGGGTGCAATGGTGTAGGTATAGCTTTCGGTTTCAGTCGCAATGCCAACCTCTAGGTCAGCAATGTCGCCAAACCTCCGGTGCTGCAAATAATAGGACTGCTGCGCTCGATTAACGGCACCAATATAGGACTGTGCCTCGGACTGTCGAGCCTTCGACATTTGATTCACAAACGATGGGTAAGCAAGGGCAAACAATGTGCCCATGATGACCACTGACACCATGAGTTCGGTCATGGTGAATCCGGCAGTGAGAACATCGCCGCGCATCAGGAAGCGCTGATAGAGGTGGCTGTGCTGAGTCTTCATGGGGATAGAGGTGGCTAAGGGATGAACCTTAGGACATCTATCTGCTTGGTTTGCGGCCGCTGGCTGAATGACGCATCAATGATGAGAGCTTGACTCAAACCACTCATCGGGATTAGGACTTACACACCGAGCGGTTCAAACTTGCATTTTGTGCTGTCTGAATTTTGGATGCTCGGTCTGAAGGCTGAGGTGTGAATTGATCTGTCGATTCGATGAAGCGATCGCGCACTCCCTGATTCCAATTGCAGAAAGACCTCCCAAGAACAATAACTGACCGGATAGAGCGGATGTTGAAACAAAACGACGTTATCGAACAATATCCGCAGGTCATGCTGGCGATACAAATGTGAGCCAGTGATTGTTATTCAAGTTTTCTAAG
>CAKZMO010000009.1 GCA_937128595.1 uncultured cyanobacterium
GCTCAACGACCTGACCGTCAACGGCAAGCTGGTGGCGGACGCAAAAAGGAGGCTCACCTGCTGTGTCGATTGCGAGTCACCCTGATTTATCTGCGGCACCATTGGACGATGCAAGCGATTGCAGAGACCATTGAGTGTGCAGAATCAACCGTGTGGAACTACATCCACGAGATGCTCCCGTCTCTTCGCAACCAGTTGCCCGCCAGTTTACTCGAACAATGGCAGCAGGAATGTTCCAGGGTTGAACGCGCCGAGTTAGACCACTGGTTGGCAGAGCTACCCGCAGGAGCGTTGCTGGTCGATAGCAGGGAGCAACCGATTCCTCGACCGAGTGATGAGCAACAGCAGGCGTCATATGACTCCGGCAAACAGAAGGATCACCCCCGCAAAAACCAAGGGATTACCTTGCCCAACGGAGTGGACATCGTTGATGTGGTTCTTGGGGAGAAGGAACCGTGCAGCGACAGCAACTTGCTTGAGCACACGCAAAGTGAATTGCCAGAAGAGCTATCGTTCATTGGGGACAAAGCCTATGTCGGTCGGCACAAGACGACCACTCCGCACAAGAAGCCTCCCAAGGGGGCACTGACTGCAGCGCAAAAGGAGTTTAATCGCCGGTTGAGTCAAAACCGAGTAGCGGTCGAGCATCTGATTCGAGTGATCAAAGATTTCCGAGTGGCAAAAGAGACGTTTCGGAGGCACTCACGCCTGTACGAGGAGGTGACGGCCTGCGTGTGTGGTCTCGTTCGTCTAGCGGGTGCAGTATGTCTAAATTCAGAGCTTCAGCAGCTCAACCTGCTCATTTTCCTTATTTTTGAAGATGTCTAATGAACCAGGTGAAGTGCAGTCATCGTCTTCCCCACGCCTCCCTCGAAGCTGGTAACGGTAACAATCATGGCAAGTCACTCATTAAGTAACTAAAAAAGTACCCACCATTAAATCACCACAACGCAATGCAGACGTAAAAGGAACAGCTTGTTTCCTGTGTAGTGACAGATTTTCAGGGACAGCTCAACTGAATTTAGCCCGACTTAGTCGATGGTAAAAAGTTTTTACATCCTTTTATGTTAAAAAATTTACTAAATTACAGAAATAACAGAAGATGGATTTTGCTCAATACTTATACAAAGAACCTACATCATGCTGAATTCAGCTTTTCGGCTTGGCTCCATAAATCGGGCGGGATGGCCTGTTTAAGTGCAGCTAGAATCTCTTCATCTCCCTCGGCCTGCTGAATCATATCGCCGACATCGTTTATCGCCTCTAAATCGTAGGGAACTGGATCAGCGATTGTCGTGCTGGGTAAGTTATTCGGTGATTGTTGATCCAGTCCAATCGCTTCATTATTCAGGGGTTCTGCGGAGCCGACAAATTTCTCGAATCTCCTAGCGAGGCAGTCTAGCAATGAGGCTAGAGTCTCGTCAGTTTCAGGTGGCTGGTAGGTATATTGTCTGTAGCGATTGCCCCGTTCATCGCGGCGGGACATCTTGACACGGCGGGTGACACCGATGCTCGCCATCAACCGACCCAGCAGCTCCATCGGTTTTTTGCCGGGAGCGCGACCTAGTGCCGTCTGCATCTGCTTGCGCTTGCAGCGCTTATAAATAGATTGAACGGTTTCACTATTGATCGTTAGGGTCTGTTGGTTATCGATGATCTTCAGCAGTCCCAGAGAGTCTAGAGCTTCTAACTCGGCATAGTCAGACTGGATATCGGGCAGGAAGCATGTCCCGTCTTCGATCAGCTCTGCCCACATCTGTCGCGATCGCTCTTTAGCTACATTCATATGGCGCAGCATCCAGTAGCGTTCGAGCTGGCTCATCAATTTGCGCTCCGTGAACAGGAGTCGTTTGATAAGTTCTGCAGACCAGCAGCCCGTGGTTTGAATCCCAGGAAGCCGTGCGATTAGTAGTGCTCTCTCAGCAGCATATCGGTCTTTCAGACTGGCACTAAACGATGCCTTAATGCTGAGGGCTTCCGTCAAGCTGATCGTGCGACTGTGGAAGATGGCGCGAGTGTCAGCCTCCTTGATCGCGTCGCGGGTTTCCTTCATGGCCTCCTCTACTTCCTGGTCTTTATATAGGTCTATCCGATGAACTTGGTGGTTGGCCTCAGTCAGGGCATACTCTAGACATTCCCTGGTGTGCGATCGCTCAAAGTTCCGAGCCGCCATAAACGTTAGGGTAGCTTGGGTATGTGGGTCGTCGGCCTGTTTTAGGATCTGCTTACAAAAGTCCTGTAGCTTTTCAGCCCGCTCGTCTCCGACCAATGACGCTGCCGCGTCCATCTGCAAGTAGTCCAGCAATTGAGCTTGAAGTCTGCTTGCGAAGGGGCTTTTCGTGCCTTCCCACTCCTTTAATATTGTGTACTCTTGACACCAAACCGACCAGTTAAGACAGTCTCTAACTCGCCTCAAGAACTGCATTTGAGTATCGGTATCGATGACCCCACAGAAAAAGGCGTAGCCATGGGCGAAATAGTTCTGGATGCTGATGTCAATGCCCGATTCAGCTGTTGGGGACATGATCAGGGCATCGACTGGGTTTGCCTCTAGGTAGGCATCTGGAGCCTGAAGGAATGTCCCTACGGCTTCATCGCTGAGAGTTTTGCTGTCTACTCGCAACGTTCGGTAGCCTGCCTCAGAGAGTTTATCGTCGAGGGCTTGGCATTGAATTTGGCTATCGCTGATGACGACCGCCGCTCGTGCCATCCCTTCTGGCAGGTGTCGTGCTGTCGCGAGGGTTTCTATCAGCTTCTTCTCAACCGGAGAGCGATCGCGCAGCAGTGGCTCTCCGTCTGCGTTCACCGATTGCACCAGCTCCACTCGCAGGCGATCGCCTTTGAATTTATTGAGCTGCTTGATGACTTTGGCATCGGGGCCGCGCAGGGCAACGAGATAGTTAATGGCGATATCGGCATTGTTGCCATCCCAGGCGATAACGACCGCAGCTCTACGAATCGCTTCAGCGAAGCGGGACAGGCATTCTGAGCGTTTCCCTTTTAGCGTCGAGCTGGTGAGTCCGTGCTTAACGATGGATAAAACCTCGTCCAAAATCAGCACTTTGCCATCGAAGTGCTGAGGATGAAAGAGAACCAGGCTATCCAGGCAGCAAGCAATCCGGCTATAGGGGTCAGCCGTGAGGTGATGGGCTGAATCTTGGTGCAGGTGGTAAAAATCGCCCCAGCGTTCGCAGCTTTGCAACAGCAGAGAATTTCGGGAGCCAAGAGCGATCGCGCCACCATCCAGCTCGTTTAAGATGCGCGATAGCTCTTGGGTTTTACCAGTGCCCATACCGGATTTAAGGGCATGGATATCGGATGCCCATAGCTCCGCCATGTCCACCGACACATAGTGCTGTTCTGTTGTTGCAGTCGGGGTATAGGTTCTGAGCTTTTGCCAGTTAGAACGAGCCTGTGTTTCCCGCAGAGCGAGCCATTCCTGGTACTGTTTTTCAGGTCGTTCCTGTCGTTCCCGATGGTTGAGTTTGGCGAGATGCCTTTGATCCCCCAGTGGTGATGCCGTCGCTAATAGCTCATGAACGGTATCTGCACCAGCGCTTGCCCACACATCATCAATACCCTTACCGAGGGAGGGAAGCCACCGGGAAACGCGGATGTTGCAGCCGTTCGCCTCTAGTAACTTTGCTGTGGCGCGAATGGCTTTGGCGACCGCTTGGCGAGTCGTTCGCTTCTCGTCTGCGTCGAAGACAAAGACAAACTCGCGGCCCGCTTGGGCGAAGATGTCCAGCTCTGGTATCAGTCGTTCTGGGTCTTTCCTCAGTCCCATCCAAATACCGGGAAGGGCGATCGCCGCATAGCCTAGCGTCAGGAGTAGCCCTGCCTTTTTAGATCCCTCCATTAAATAGATCGGGCTGCTCACATTTTGCAGAACATGTGGCCACAGATGGGGACGGGTGGGGTCATCGAGAAACGTTGCACGGGCTTCAACCTTGTATTGCCCTTCATACTTGATGAGTTTGTTTGGATTATCGGGGCTAGGTCGAGGGGCATCCGGCTTGAGCTGTCCCCAACTCATGGGTTCCCAACCCTTGAGCGGGTCAAGTCCAGAGCACCACCAGCCGCCATCCGTTAGATGGTCGTAGAGGTCTAATACCTTTCGAACGGGAGCAGTCGCGTACTGATGGGCATCACCGCCTAGACTATCGAGGTAGTCTCCAGCGACGGCTTCGATGGCGGTATTACCATAGAGGCTCTTAACGTTGGCTTCGATAATCGCCTGACTAACGCCTGATGCTGCGATCTCCTGGACATGGTGACGTGAGATGGAGGCCATCAATTGGAGCCTCCATTGATTTCCAGTGTTAGCTGGAGTTGAACTGGTTTAGCCTGCTTGCTTTGACCTCTGCTCTGAGCTGGGGTGAGTGGTTGCGGTCGTCGTGACTTTTGCCGTGACTTTCTGTTTTGAGGCTGAGCCTCAGCCTCAAAAATCACGTACTGGGTGGCGACCCACTCGCAAGTTGAGCAGAGTGAGTCGCCTAAGCCAAGAATTTGAATGGCATCGCTGCAATAGCAGATGCCATATGAATCATTGGTAGATTTCATCGTGGGTTCCTGTTGTAGTGTTCAGGAGCCGTGCAGATGACTGATCCACTCGCGGTAATGACTTCCCGCCTAGTTTGTGTACATTTCTCTTGGAGTGCGCGATCGTTCCAAAAAATTGGCAGCACAAACTAGCCGCGACTTGTTGCTTTTTTACAAGTGCGAATGATATGATCGAACCAATGCACGATGTGGTGGCAAAGAGATGCGAAAATCAAAATCCGCAAATCCAACCACTACAAAGCGATCTCGCATCTAAAGCGAGACTATGTACGGCTCCGAATAGCTTTTGAAACGTCGCGAGGCTGGTAATCTGCGCGGCGTTTCGGCATTTTAAATGATATTTGTCTAGTCTCCTCCTACTTCAGTTCTGGATCTGCACTTTCTTCTGCCGTCGCTATAGCAGAAGAAAGTCGCATCTGATCGATAGAGTATCATGCTTGTACTTATTAGTAAAATCTGTGAAAAATTGCATTTTTGCTATTTTAAATTCAACTAATTCAATTTCAATCCGCTTCTATTCCCTTTGAATTGAAGTAACTATTCTTTTAGTGAGTCAGCACTCCAGACAGCGTTTAAGTCGCCAATGAAACGACGCTGTTTTTACCCCTCGCTTGTGTCTAGCAGTCTAGCTACAAACTAAGAGTCTCAACGCTTTATAGAGCGTTATCCGAAGTGACTATTGTTTTAGTTAGGTTTAGCAAAAGATTGAATTTTTGGGTTTGAAAATTCAATCTTTATATTGATTTGCACGAGCTTGAACAATTGCTATTACTTGAAACTTCTCCGGGCGTTCAAGTAATAGCAATTGTTCAAATGCTGGCTAAAAAAAATCAAAAATTACATACTTTAAGCAGTTCAAACACAGTCGCTTAACTGCGCTCTTTTCCATGTCCTTAGTCTAGTCTTCAGCTTCTAGAGCCTCTAGCGATTCGAAGGTCACTTTACGCAGCTTACCGCCGACTAGCTTGAAATCCCTCTCGTTAATCAACTCAATAGCAGCCTGGATCAGAATAGAAGCCATATTCGAGACTGGCCTTGCATCTATATCAGCAAGTTCCTCCAGCCGCTTCATAGTCTCCTCAGGGAGTGGTGTGTGAACACGGGGTTGTTTGCGCAAATCTTCTACTTCTTCTTCTTTTTGGGCATTTTTCATCTAATTGTACTAAATAGTAAGGCCAAGCCTATTCTAGAGTTTCTCTAGAGATAATGGTTGCTCTTGGCATTCTTTGGTAAGTAATAGCATTTAATAATTATCAAAGTAAAACTCTTGATGCCTTCGGCATCAAATTCTGATATTTTTTAATTTAAGCGCACATTTGGCGCACAAAGATCGCACACCAATTCGCACAGGGTTCGTACAGACCTTGTGCAGGTCGAGCACAGATTGAGCGCACCGCAAACCTCCTTCCCCACAAGGGTTTGAGGTATTCATTTATTAGGATCTGTACAGATGCAGTACACTAATCCGCACGATTCCCGCACACCTAGCGCACAGGCAGCGCACACCTAGCGCACAGGCAGCGCACACTGCCGCACATCAACCGCACATTGCCGCACATCAGGTCGAGTATGTTGAAGGAGATCTGGTCGAAGGGGCTCCCTATTTGGGCAAAGAGCTGGCTGAGGAGCTAGGTATTGCTGATTCGACCTTGAGAAATCGCTGGTTGCCGTGGCTTTGAAGGTGGCTCCCATTGAGCTGCTGAAGACCGACGATGGCTATACCGAACTGGCATGGTCATTGGTGCTGGAGTTTAAGCAAGTGCCGAGTAAAGCGATTGCTTGTGGACACTGAGGGAGATTTCTCTGATCTGGTGACGGAGCTGCTAGATGCTTGGGTGAAAAAGCAAAGTGATTAAGTGATTGTTTCCTTGACTGACTAACTGATTAATCAGTTGAGTGCCGTATGAATATTTCTCACGGCGTCATTGGTGAACTGGGTTGGCGATCGCTCTCTTCTTTGACATCAGTCAGAATGAGGCGATCGCATCGCGGAATATCAGAAAAGCTCTAATTTAAGCTTTTCGCTTAACTGCTTGAGCGATTATATGATTAAGCAGATAACAGGAAGGGCGATCGCTCCAAATCAGCCTAACTCAGTAGGAAATACTTCGAGAACTTAATTCGAGTCGCCTGAATCGCCAGGTCATGCGCCTGCTCAATGTCGTCTAGATCGAGCTGAGCCACCATCTTCTCGCAGTAGGCGACCGCTTCTATTCCCACCGACTGCGGAATATAGTTGCGAGCAATGCGACTGCTGCCACTCACTGGGCTTTCCCATTCCTCTTTCATTGCGGTGGCATCCATGCCAAAGAGTCCCCAATAGACATAGTTTGTCCAGTAGCCGTAGCGACCTCGTGGATCTTTATCCTGCACCTCAAAACCCCATTCGCGACGAGCAGGCTTGCCCGATTCTCGCGACATAATCCAGCCCTGAACCCGCTGATCGTCTTCATAGGTATAGACCCGTTTCAGGATGGTGTATGCCTGGGCGTAGAGACCTTCAGCCGCAAACCAGGCCAAAAAATCAATCAGTCCTTCGCGAGCAGGTTTTCTCAACTTCCCTGGATTCTTCGCCCAGTCTTGAGCCAGCGTGACCCAGTCTGATGCTTCCAGCAACAGATACTCGTTTCCGTCTTCTGCCAAGATTTGCATCACTCTGAAACGGCTGGTAGAAGGGAGTTCTAGGTACTTCTCTCCGTCGATTTGCATCACCCTCCGCG
>CAKZMO010000010.1 GCA_937128595.1 uncultured cyanobacterium
CGCGGCAATACTTTGTAAGCTTTGGCCTTCCACATCAGCGATCTACGCCATTGGCATACGGGGCAATGCCTAACACGACAGAAACGAGCAGCTCGAAGCTTCAGCTTCATAGCTTGGAAGTCTTCCTGAGGCACAATTCCAAACTGCAAAAACTCAGAACAAAACGTCACCCTGTCGCTATAGGCTTGAAATTCACTACCAGCGTACAAGGCGGCTACTTTGTCAGCATTCCCTCTGTGCTTATCCCACGGCTTATCCCGTGGCGAGAGGTCTGCCAAACCTGGCTGTGAATCAGATACACTGGTATCAGAAATACAAGTGTCCTGACCCCGTCCGGCGTCAGACATACAAAGACCGCGATATTTAGTTGCTCTGTGGTAAGAACAACTGTATCGCGGTTTTGTCTTTCTATTTCACTGCTTATCAACCTGTAACCCTTGCCACATCGGGAAGACATCCGATTCTACGAGTCAGAGTCTTCCCTCATAATTCAAGTGAAGGTCGCTTCGCGAGTTGCGGGGCGACTTTTTGGTCGATTAAGAAAGCTCGTAAACCGAAGCGTTCCGCGCTGACTTCACTAGGTCAATCCCATTCAAGCAACTTTGCTTAGTGATATAACCTTCTCCTGAATCTGCTATCTTCCGTCCGTTAGACGCCTTGAGATACCAACGCCATTCATTTCTACTGTCCTTATAGATAAAGAAATCCATGTTTCATTCCTTAAGTGATACTGATGTTCGATCAAATACTAGCAGCGATATAAAAAAGTCGCATGATTTCAGCAAGAAATACTTGCTTGAATACGCATATAGAAAAGAAAGGTGGGTTATTGAAATTGATGCATCTTCATTTCAAGATGCACAACACAGACTAGCGGTACTTTCCAGCGGAAAAGTACTGGGTGAGTTAAAAGCAAAGATTTCAATATCAAAACCAAAAAGCTGGTTTGGGAGACTGAGCAATTTCTTACTCAGCTAGCGCGATCGCGCTGCGAAAAACATAGACACACGTCCATGTTTTTAAACTTTTTAAATACGCCAAGCTTTTTACGAACCCTTAGGGTTTGATCATTCACCTACAGTCACTCAGAAGAGTCCAATCGTCGATCGAGAAATCCAGGTGAAATTCTTTATTACTGCCAAGTAGCAGGGTGGACACATGTCCACCCTGCTACGCAGAGCTTTTTCAAGCTCTTGAGGTTTTGCTATTCATTTCGAGACGCAGAGGGCGGAAGCGCATCTACTTTTCCACCAGATGAGCGACCATCCAAGATAACCTCACCTTTTACACCCAAGGCATCTAGCCTTGCTTCCAGATAGCCGCCGTAGTGCAATGTCGTCGGAATAGCAACGAGACTTACCAGCCCAACAACAGTAACAACTGCTTTATGCATCAAAACTCCTTTCTCAGTTCTGATGAGTTAGTTTAGCTGGGAGGCCATATCAGGAAGTGCTCAACCCGCATCAGATTTAGACATCGCTCGCCGCTAGGCAGCTCCGAGGGCTGCTAATGGTAGAGACTTCGGTAGTGATGCAACAGTGAGCAGCCCTCGAAGACTGCAAGAGTGTAGCGATAGGTTGCCCCGTCAAGAGCTTTCGCGGCATATCCTCACTCCGCTATCGCTCCGTTCCGGTATTCCACGTCTCTTGACTCGATTTGAAGGTATTGCACTAAATCTCAACGTCTTCGTCTACCGATGGCAAGCCTAATAGACGGGAGATAGAGGGCAATGCTTCAGGATCTCGACTTCCTAAGTAGTCCAACAGCCGCTCACGCTTCCAAACGGTGTTAAACCACTCCCTAAATAAACTGAGCCATTTATCGGGGTAAATGTTGGCATTCACTACTCGACCATCAGGATAGTGATGAGTGTACTTCTGGATTTCACCATCAACGTCATAACCTTCTGCTCTCATGTGGCGACAAAACATCTGGCCAATGCTGATATCAGGAGTAATACGTTTCCCGGTTGAGGTTGAACGGTCTGGTAAAACATAGCCATAGCCTTCTAACTCACGCATCATTTTGGCTAACTCTTCAAAAACTGACCACCACCCATCAGGAATGCGAGTCCTAGCCGTAAATAGAGTAAGACGCTGATACCAATAAGGAATATAAGTAGTTGCTTGATCCTTCTGCCATCCAGTAATGGATTGAATCCAAGTGCTAACTCCTAACTCAGTAAATTGATTCAAGCTGTACTGAGCTACATCATTTCCCTGAAATGCATAGTGCTGAATAATACGGGCACAGGCAGAAGCTTTGTAAATCCTAAGATTACCTACTAGCTTTCCGTTGACTGTCAAGTCAGGATCTACCTTGCTGCTTATAAGGGTTAAATCCTTGCCTACCAAAGACTCTAGCCATCTCGAAGGCGCTTTGCTTATAAGGGTATTTTCAAGACCTGCAATAGCAGGTTGACTCACGCCACACAAGATAGCTAAACCTGACTGACTCATCCCAGATTCACCAGTCCCCGCAATGGTATAAAACTCAGTTGTCTGAGGCTCATTGTCTGGATTATCAGGCTTAATCAGATTAACCATGTTTAGACCAAGTCTTCAAAAATAACTGTTTTAGATTAAGTTACATTTTCAATTGGATAGTATTTCTTGTCAGATGAATTGTAGCGCCAGCCAATATTGTCAGGATCTCGCTCTTCTGTCCACTTGAAAAGAACATCACTGTCGTCTCTTCGACTAGCGATTGAGTTCTTGCTTATTCCTAGTCTCCTACCAAGCGCTCTACTAGATAAAGGCTGCAATTTCTTTGATTCTGTTACCAGCTCAAGCTGTCCATTTTTTGATTGAATTACAGAATCATTCTTCAGTTTTGATTGAGTAACTTTTTCAATTTGTCGAGCTTTTGATTTAGGAACAAATTCTAAATCTTCACCACTATCTAGTTTCTGAGCTATCTCTAGCAATTCCTCAGCAAAAGCTTTAGGGACTCGAATGACAGTCGTTTCCCGATGCTTCCATATAGACTTACGGCCTGCATTTTCTCTGCGACCACCACGCGGCATAAGCTTTTGATTTCGCTACAGAATCAATATACAGCTTTTTAATTCTGAACATAATCAATATTTACGACGCTTCATCTAACAGCTCTAGCTGGATATGATCGCCACAAGCTTTTTGCATATTGGCCTTGAACTGTCTTGAATTCTGAGATGGAGACAGTCTCATAACAGCGATAGTCATTCCTTTTTGATAAGCCAGCAATGGAGAGCCGACATCACTGGTTAAATGCTGATGATGTTTGTTCTTCCGTCTTCCATTTACCTTTGGATTCACGTGCTGCAAACGTCTTGTTGTTCCTTCAGGGAAACGATCGTAGACATTTTCATTTACAAACTTTCCCATACAAGGCGGATGACCTGTAACTGTTCTCTTCCACCCAGTAATTCGATACGCCTCATCAAAAAACACATCCTCAAAGCGCTTCCTCCATGCAGTAGCGTCTTTACTTACAACTGCTTGAAGAACGCGATCGCGTTTTGATTCCTGCTCCTTCTGAAGCCTTTGCTTCAACTCTTGCTCGCATTTTAAGAAATACTGCCTAACTTCACGACCCCGCTCAGTCCCAGCCATCATCGCGAGAGACTTAAAGCAATCAACAGTTAATACAATCCATTCACTAGGACGACCGCCAGAAGAGCTTTTGACGCCATTCCGTAAAAAGTCAAAGCTTTCATCGAAATTGTTAAAAAGTACCTCTTTACCGTGCTGCTTTTTCGGCCATCCAATCCATTTCCAAGCATCATCAAAATCAACTGGAAATAAATCATCAGACTGAATCAAAGAGAAAACATTTTCTGGAGTAAAATCCATAACTGCCAAGAGGGATGTGAAGTGGCTAATTTGTCAATAACAAAATCCTTAAAGACATTTTGGCACATTTACAATTTTGATCAAATAGAATCAACGCTATATGTAGAGCTTTGATAGCGTACAAATTCATTTTTGAATAAGTACTTTTTCAAATAGGGATACTTTGAAAAAGTACAAAAACAGAAACGTTTATTTATCAACTAATCGATATTTTTTCTCTACTCTGCGCCATCCGAAAAACAGCGAAATCTCATCTTCAGTGAGTTCAGCTTCATCATCCTTGCCGATGAGATCTTCGGGCTCTTGCTCTAATTCCTGAAGATAAGACTTCAATACTCCGCCTGTAGCAACTGCCTTCATTTTGTGGAGCTGGCGCGTGAGTTCGAGGAACCATTCGCGATCTGCGACCAGGTCTGATTCCTTGGTGCAATATTTCAACAGCTCCGGTACGAGCTGCATCGGTTGTTGTCCTCGCTTCACTGCCTGAACATCCAGAATTGGGTTGTAGTCGAGCCTCATGCAACTCCGCCATAGTTCAACCCATTCAGCCTGTTTGATGTAGTTCTTACCGAAATATCCCGGCTTCACCATCAATAAGCAGTGGAAGTGAGGATGAGCCGTGCGATTCTTCCCTAACGTCACCTCAGTTGAGCGTAACCATCCAATCGCAGGCCACGCTTTCCGCTGAGCCATCCGTTGAAACGAGCAATTCATGTGTTGTAGCGTTGCTTTCAGCTCGTCTATCGGCACATTCTTCTGAGTGAGGGTTACGAACAACCATCGATGCGTTGGGTAATCCTCAACAATACGCGGCAATACTTTGTAAGCTTTGGCCTTCCACATCAGCGATCTACGCCATTGGC
>CAKZMO010000011.1 GCA_937128595.1 uncultured cyanobacterium
ACTGATCATCTTGCGCGAGAGCCGCAGGGTGATCTCTTCTTTTTCTGACCAGTCTTGCAAAATTCTGAAAAAGGCTTGTCGATCATCAGCCTGCAAAACAGCGGTCTGATCCGCCGTTTCGATCACATAGGGATAGCCACTGCCAATAATCACCTCACCGCGAATCCAGTCCATCACCCGGTCTGCTAGCCCTGCTTCGTAGAGCCACAAGGGCATCTCAATACGAGCAGGATAGCTGTCACGAGTGGTTTTGAGATAGCAGAAAGCAATCTGGTCGCGCTGATCACCGTAGTAACGCAAAATACCCGTGCGATCGCACTGAAAGAACGGCGTGCGATCGCCCCACTCCATAAATCGGTTCAGCAATTGAGCATCGTGAATTGCGGAACTATCCGGTAGCTCAAACAGATGCTGGAGCATCACGGTCAGATCGCGAGCATAGGTTGTATCGATGAAGCCCACCAGCGGTACTCGATGGGTCTTGCTGGCATCCAACAAGTGCAGAAAACACTTGACGTACTCTTCTCGAAATTCTGCATCAAACGCCTCAGCAAAAGTACCCACGAGAGACCCATCAAAAAAGACGAGGCAATCTTGGCGATCGCTGTGTTCCTCGATATAGCGAACCAAGCGCTGTGTCTCCATCTCAAACCGACGGAAATTGACCCGACGGTCGGCTGGTTCACTACTATTTCTGACCCGAAGATCAGACGGTGTCATCACGTCTAACTCAATATCTTTGTCATAGTCACCTCGTTCGAGATGGGGATTTTCAAACCAGCCGATCTGAACTAACGCAACTGGAATCGAGACATCTTTGCCAGGAAAAATTTGTGACCCGTCCACAGCAAAGGTGCTAATGCCCGTGAGGCGATCGCGCACCCAGGCAATACTTTGTTCACGGCTCTGCCAGTTGAGGTTAGAGGCGATGACACAATGAGACGAACCTTCGCAGGTTTCGAGCGATCGCGCTCCTATCTCTCCTGACTGCTGACTCAGTTCCTTCTGCAATTTTCCGAGAGGCCACTGAGACAACTCGTCGAGCGCTTCACAGTATTTTTCAAGCAGCATTAACGCTTTCTGATTAAATGCCTCAAAGTCCTCACGTTTTGCCGTGAGAATCGCCTGAATCTGAGATGGCTTCAGTGGCATGTTTGGGTTAAAACCTCTATCGGCACTAGGTGGTGGGCACTCAATCTGTCAGACCTCTAATCCGACATTCCGTTGTTTTCGGTGAAACATAAGGTAGGTCTATATGTGTGAGCGGGGTGTCTTAAAGCTATTTTAAATTTCGAAGTGCACTTTGGAGTGGGTGTATCGCAACAAGACAATCAGATAAGGCTTTTCATGAAGAGCGTAGTGGTACGACATCTCTAAAGTTGTAGGTTGTGGTTGAGGAACGAAACCCAACAAAACATTTTCTGTCGTTGGGTTTCACTCCGTTCAACACCAACCTACCTAAAGCACGATTTTAGCTGTGTCGATGCAGTAGAAGGATGCCTCAAAAGTCTCAATGTTACTTCAGCTCTCCCCACGCCCCCTCAGAAAGCTAATCCTGTAGGGGTTTTAAATGGCGAGTCCGAATCCACGCGGTTTCAGCGATCTAGTGCTCAAATCACCGATTCTGAAAGTAGTGTGGTGTGGGGTTTCTACAAAACCCCTACAGGATTAGCTCAGAAAGGGAGGAACCGCCTTCAAAGTTCCCCTCTCTGAGAAGGATTTAGGAAGATCGAAACACTCCAGCGTGCCATTGAATAGCTTCCAAACATCCTCATAAGACGAGCATCATATCAAGGAAAAAACAGGTTGACGTTATTAGCAACATCTCAGACCAGTACCTATGAACGCCACTCCATCTTAGACTGCTAAGCGTGACTCGAATTTAAAATTAAAGATTAGGTTTAGACCTTTTACTGCTTCAAATTTCTGCATACAGAGACTGCTCAAAGTGTCTGCGGGTCGACATCCAAGGATAGTCTGCAGGGTGGAATTTATTCCTGAACGACAAATCACCGAACAAGTCAAATCGATTGTCAGAGTGCAGCAGACACGCTGAATAACCTCCATGTAGTGAATGAAGAACGGTGCACTTCATCATCCTGTGAGGCTATCTACAACGACCAATGTTCAGCTACCGCGTTCTGATCGCCATTGACGCTTTGCATCAGCTTCAATCTTGCATCCGAATGCATGGTCGAGATTGTCTCCAGCTTGCGCAACTTTTCAAGTGTGGCTCAGGAACGACCTCAACTCATCGATATCCATCAGTACATTATTTTCATAAACTTGATTTTCAACAGCGTTGACGCTCTTTTAAAAAAGCAAAAATATCAAAAAATACTTCTTCAGAATCTCGTGCCAAAGCCAATACTGGACATATTGACAAGCTAAAGCCGTTAGCTAAAGATAGCTATTTATGGCACCCTCAAGTTCAAATTTCAATCCGTCACGTACAGCAAAATGGTCAAGATTTCTTACCGGTAAAAATTTGGGTCAATGGCGAAGGTATCCTTCAGCAGCTTCGAGAGAGAGTATTCAATGTCTTTTTTACAACAAAATCGGCTTAAGACAAAACAGGGCTAGGACTGGCTATCAGTCATCAGATTGTGACTCAAAAGGGTGGAGGACAAATTGCAATAATCACCTCTCCAGATAAGGAACAAAATTTAAGATATTGCTTCCCTATGCTCAGCAATTCTGAAGTAATTCGGAAGTTGAGTTAAAAGAGTTTTGTAAAGCTCTAGAAGAAATGGTCTGCTCTTTTTGCATCCGATCCGTCGGCAAACATTGCTGAGTGTTGCAAAAGTCATGAGAAATATAAACGGAACTAGAGTTGCTGTTGTCAGTAGAATTTCATGCTGTAAGATAGCAGCAATTTAGACCTACATTTCAATAGGGAGCTTGAGCGATGAATAAAGGTGATCTGGTAGATAAAATTGCAGAGAAATCGGGAGTCACTAAAAAGCAAGCAGATGCGATTTTGACTGCCACTCTAGATAGCATCATCGACGCAGTGAGTCACGATGAAAAAGTAACCCTAGTAGGTTTTGGCACTTTCGAGGCTCGTGGACGCAAAGCCCGAGAGGGTCGTAATCCTAAAACCGGAGAGACTTTGACCATTCCAGCAACAACCGTGCCTGCTTTTAGTGCAGGTAAGCTCTTCAAAGATAAAGTCATAGGCTGATTTTTACTCACTGAGCTTTGATAAAAACCCGATGTGTTTCACCTACCACGCTGCGCCTACTGCGTTTGGTTCGTGTTGGGTTTAACTTCTATGACATTTTTCATCGCGTCCATCTAGCGATGCGACGTGCGACTGATCGTGGGCAGCAGATTGAAAGAGCTTTCGGCTCTCTAGGCTGTGTACAAGAAAAGCGATCGCCACCACCCCAGCATTCAACCTGAGAATTGCGGGTTCAATCCCTATCTGTTTCCAAAACCAACAACGGCCATCGCGTCACTGCATCCTGTGACCGTTCCTCTCCTGCTACTCTAATGTGCATAACCCGTGATGAGACTCTGCCCAGAATCGGTGTATGTCTGACTTGCCAACTTCAACAATCCAGATTTCAGCGATCATCTGCACCCACAATCGCGATCGCTACTTGGGAGATGCGATCGACAGCTTGCTGAACCAGCAAGGATCAGTGGACTACGAAGTGATTGTTGTTGATAATGCCTCTACCGATCGCACCCGTGAGATTGTTAAGACACGGCAGTCGCAGCCGCATCTGCACTATGTCTATGAACCGACGATGGGACTATCTGTTGCTCGCAACACTGGAGCACAAACTGCAAAAGGTCAAATCCTCGCGTACCTCGACGATGATGCGATCGCCTCTCCTCAATGGCTGCAAATCTTAAATCAGTTTTACAAAGACCACAACGACGTGGCGATCGCAGGTGGAAAGGTAACACTCATTTGGCCAGATGGCGTTGCCCCTCCTCGATGGGTTTCGGTAGAAATGTCAGGATGCCTAGGGTTCTACGATCTCGGAGCTGAGGTCGTGTTTATCGACAATCCCGGACTCACCCCACGGGGATTGAACTATTCGATGCGTCGAGCTGTTTGGACGCAGATGGGCGGATTCGACAGTCAGCTTGGTCGAGTGGGAAAACGGCTTCTATCCAATGAAGAGTTGCAGATGACCGAGCGTGTCCTTGAGGCGGGTTGGCGAGTGGCCTACGTACCAGAGGCGCTCGTGGCTCATAATGTAGCTCCTGAACGCTTATGTCATCAGTGGTTTCTCAATCGTAGCTGGTGGCAGGGAATCAGCGAGTACTATCGAGAGCAGCTTTCAGGCCGACAAGGTGTCGCCCAGATCAACCGAGGAAGCGAGAGATTAATCCGTGGACTCTATCGCTCAATAAAATATCTGAACGATCCTGCACTCCGATTTGACAACTTTACCTATGCATATGGTCAAATCGGATATCTCAGTACTGTCTTGCGAGGATTACTCGCAAAATCAGGTTAACGTCTGAGAGGATGTTTGAGAAGTCGTCAATGCTACTTCAGATCCCCCCTAGCCCCC
>CAKZMO010000012.1 GCA_937128595.1 uncultured cyanobacterium
AATAGGCTCGATAGCGTGCCGAGTAAAAATATGGTTCTTACACGAGCACCGATACCGATTCTATCAACCCAAGGTTCGCTCTATTCCAACAGAAGAATACATCTCCATCTCTTTTGTTCGAAGTCATGATCGCTTCGGTCTGCCACCGTTGTCACGAGCGACTGTCACAAGCGACCCAGCAATATCCAACCGTATCGACAAACCGGATACTCAAACACTGAGTAAACGAGAGGGGCTGCTTGCTCGTCTTTAGAATTTGATTCAACAAGTATATAATTACTACCCACAACCTTTCAGAGTTCGAGCGAAAATCTTGAAGGTGACTGATAATGCTTCACACATGGCTTCACTCTGAGTCACCGTTCACGAAATGCATAAGTGTACAAATAAAAAACTTTTTGGACAGCACTAGGGCGATAGTAATCGAGGCGATCGCCCTACTTGTATTGCCTAAGTCATGATTTCCTTACAACATCGTCATTCTGGTAATGAGATGACTAGAACTTGTCGAGCTTTTCTAAAAGTCATCACCAGAGAGAAAGATGCACAACAGCATCAACAGTGCTATTCGTAAGAATAAACTCGGGATGATGTCTGTTTGAAGGATTGTAGATCATGGCAAATTGGTTTAACTCAGCACTCAAAGCAACAACCAACAGGGTAGGCAGCTTTGGTAAAAGTGTGGCAAGAACCACCTCTAGCGTCGGCCAGTCAGTCGGAGAAACAGCCGCTGGCGTTGGAGAAAATATCGGTGAAAAGACATCGAGCCTTTTCAAAAGCGTTCAAGATTTGCTGCCATTCTCCAACGAAAATACCCTCGCTTTCTTTGCCGTCCTCTTTGCAGTTGCCGCGATCGACAACAAGGTTGACGAGGCAGAACTCACAATGGTTTTGTCGAGTCCCGAAGCAGACAAACTATCGCAAAAAGAAAGAGAAGAGTTACAGTCTTACTCATATGATCCACCTCCATTAGAAGAATCTCTAGCACAGCTTTCAAATGCGGATCAAGAACTCAAGTTTGGCCTGATCTTTTGCATTCTCAACCTTATTTGGATTAATGGCGTCATGACGCCAACGGAAGAGGAAGCACTCAAAAAAGTTCAACATGCATTTGAAATTAACGATGTGCAAGTTGAGACCATTCATAACTACATCAAAGTCTTAGCAAAAGCTAGAAGTGAACAAAATTCTGAAACAGTGAGCGAGGTCAAAGCAGCCAGTGAACGAATGCAGCGAGTCGGCATTCCAATCCAAGCCTTGGCTCATGACAAAGAGCAAACAGACACAGACGAAGTCGAATACTCCGACCAGCGTTTTTTAGACAAAATGAAAACGTTTGGCGTTCAAGCCGGACAGGGGTTTGTCGAACAAGCCTTTGTTCTTTGGTACGCCCTTCATGATGCCAAGACTCCAGCAACTGCCAAGCTCAAAATTATTGTCGCGTTGACCTATTGGATATTGCCTTTAGACATGCTGCCAGACATATTACCCGCCGTTGGGTTTACCGATGACTTCACTGCGATTACGGCAGCTGTAGCGACCATTGCATCTAGTATCACGCCTCAGGTCAGAGACAAGGCAAGGCAGCGCACAGAGGAACTATTCGCTGGGAAGGGAGTTCCTGAATCAGATATTGCCGAGTTTGAAGAAGAAATTGCTTAGATTAATTGGAATATAAGGGGGTTGCGGCGGACGACCATTGACCAAGTTCTTGACGTTGCACATTTGAAGAATGTTTTTTGTAGAGACATCGCAGTGAGATGCCTCTACAAGAGAGAATCCAAGGCTGAATTTTGCCCAATCACTACCCGCATCGTGCAACGCTGCTTTTCTGATGTTAAAGCGCCTTAAAACACAAGCCGAGAGCAATTGAAGAATAATGCCCTATGACTACTGATGACTACCGGCTATGGCTATAGTAGAGTTCAAAAACTGCTGCATCTCTGCCTAGAAGCATTCTCCAGCCAATCCGCTGGAATAGGAGCAAGGGGTCGGAAGAATCTCGCGGTTATAGATCGTGTCTACATCCCACTGCTCAAAATCAGTGTTGTAGTTCACCGCAACCTGAGTTTCGATCGTGTAATTTTCAGTCGCACGAGGACGCAGACGATAGGTATAGATGTAGCTCACCACACCATCTGTGACCTCAATTTCGTACGGTGACTCGGCTGAAGGACCATGCATCGACGGCTCAGTCTCAACCGTAATAACCCCGCCATTGGATTGCTCACCCCGCTGACGAGCTAAATTCTTCGCTCGATTGAGGCGACCCGACTGGTTCAACAAACACTGAAATTCCGCATCAGAATCGGTGAACTCCTCGCAGAGCTCAGACAGCTCTTCAACAGTGCGGCTAGATACTTGAGCCTGAGCTGAAGGTACCGTTCCGAGCAGAGAAGGTGCTGCGATCGCGCCCAACAGAGACAGTACAGATAGCGTTGCAGTAGATTGGATTGATTTCATGAGTTGTGGTGTGACCGATTACTAAAGTTCAACAGCTCTCTCACCCCTCGCTTGCATATCCTCTCTCAGAGGCCAGATTGTGAACGATGAGTGCGTAAATGTATAGACTGCGTCTGGTATCAAAAGTTTCACACTAAGCGATGCACTTCACCATGCTGAACAATGTGGCGATCGCTCGATAAGAGCAGAGGAGCGTCAGAGTTTCGGCTAAGCTTGAGGTACACATTTGGATTGTAGCTGACGGAACCTGATTCTCAAAAGCGCTTTCTAGGGTATTGTGTCAAACGTAACGTAGCGACAACTTTAGTCATCTAAACTTTGGTCACAAAGACTTCAGTCACCAAGAGATAGGAACGTTATTCTTTAAAGCATTCATTCATCTTCATCGGGTCAGGCGGTTCGTGTTATTTGAATTTCTCTCTAGCGTGGTCGCTCTATTCACGCGGCGGTTGAATAGTCTTAAGTCATCTCTCTCCTCATCAGGCAAAGTTTACGATTCAGCGAAAACAAAGCGAGCAGGAACATCCCGTCGTCGGGGCAAGTCGCCTCTTTTCTCTTGGATAGACCGAATGCGGCGATCGCTGCTGTCTGCCGATGTTGTTGCTCCCGTTCTCGTCGGCATCGTGATGCTAGCGGTGTGGCAAATCGGGGTCTGGGTCTCCGGTGTCCCTCCTTACTTGTTACCGGGGCCGCTGCTCGTGGTGCAAACGTTGATTACAGAATGGGGAGAACTCTTTCCAGCCCTGATGGTGACCCTCAAGATTACCGTGGTCGCCTTTCTGGCCGCAGTGACTTCGGGGCTGGTGATTGCCATCATTTTTGCCCAGAGCAAATGGATTGAGCGCAGCTTTTTCCCCTACGCAGTCATTTTGCAAACCACTCCGATTGTGGCGATCGCCCCTCTCATCATCATCTGGCTCAAAAACAACACCTTCGCAGCACTGGTCGTCTGTGCCTGGATTGTCGCTTTGTTTCCCATCATCGCCAACACGACCCTTGGGCTCAACAGCGCCGATCACCACTTAGTTAATCTATTTAAGCTGTACCGAGCATCTCGATGGCAGACCCTGATTCACCTACGGTTGCCTAGCGCCATGCCCTACTTCCTTGGAGGATTGAGGATCAGCGGTGGCCTTGCTCTCATTGGAGCCGTAGTTGCCGAGTTTGTTGCAGGCACAGGCGGCGCTCGTTCGGGGCTGGCTTACCAAATTTTGATGTCGAGCTACAATCTGCAAATTCCCCGAATGTTTGCAGCGTTGGCAATGACCACCGTGTTGGGAGTCGCCATTTTCGTCGTCCTAACCCTGGTATCCGACTGGGCATTACGCGACTGGCATGAAAGCGCCATTCGCCGAGAAAACTGAGACCGTCACCTACAAACTACAGCTATGATTCCACCTCGCGTATCCCACTATCGGTTGCTGCAAGCGCATGTCCCTGCAAGTCTCTTGCAAGCCGACCCCGCGCTCATTGAAGCTGCACGATTAGAGGGGCGATCGCCCTTGCTAAGCGATGAGTTTTGCGTGGTGGATCTAGAAATTCGCGATGGGATCGTTGTGGCGATCGCCCCAGCGGGTCAGCTTGATTCCAACTCGGAAACTCACAATAGCTCTGCTGCATCTATTCATTCAGTTGACTTACGCCGCAAACAGGTGTGGCCTTGCTTCATCGATATGCACACTCATCTCGACAAGGGACATATCTGGGAACGCTGCCCAAACCCCAATCACACCTTTGACAGCGCTCTAGAGGTTGTGCAAAAGGACTCGCAACAGTATTGGCAAGCTGAAGATCTCTATGCCCGTATGGAGTTTGGACTCAAGTGCAGCTATGCCCACGGCACTCGTGCCATCCGCACTCATATTGATGCCTTTGGTGACCAGGCTGGCATTAGCTTAAAAGTATTTCAGCAGCTTCAGCATGAATGGCGCGATCGCCTCAGGCTTCAGGCAGTTTGCCTAGTCACGATCGACTATTTCTGTGCTTCGGAAGGCGAAGCCCTTGCCGATCAGATGGCAGAGATTGAAGGAGGAGTGCTGGGCGGAGTCACCTTCCCAAACGAGGATTTAGATGCTCAACTTGATCGAGTATTTGCCATCGCGAAAGAGCGCCAGTTGGCTCTAGACTTTCATGCTGATGAAAGCGGCAATCCAGAAGACAAAACCCTGCGGCAAATCGCCCGTGCTGCCATTCGCCACGATTTCGATCGCCCCATTGTGTGTGGACATTGCTGTAGTCTAGCCGTGCAACCACCAGAGGAAGTCAAAGCCACCATAGATATCGTGAAAGCAGCGAACATCGGTGTCGTGAGTCTGCCCCTCTGCAATCTGTACCTTCAGGATCGAAATCAGAACGCCTCTAGGCGGTTTCAACAGGGAGAAGCCGATCTTCCGGCTGAGCGATCGCACCTCAAAACGGGCAAAACTCCGCGATGGCGTGGCATGACCCTCTTGCACGAGTTGCAAGAAGCAGGCATCCCTGTGGCGATCGCCAGCGACAACTGCCGCGATCCGTTTCACGGGTTTGGAGATCACGATGCCTTCGAGGTGTTTAACCTCTCAACTCGCATTGCTCACCTCGACAGTCCTTACGGCAACTGGCCACGCAGCATTACCACCACACCCGCCGATCTAATGGAGCTGCCTCAATTTGGACGCATTGGTATTGGACTGCCTGCCGACCTCGTTATTTTCAAAGCTCGCACCTTCAGCGAGCTTCTGTCGCGTCCCCAAGGCGATCGCACCGTCATTCGCAACGGACAAGCGATCGACACAACCCTACCCGACTACGAAGAACTCGATAACATCATCAAGAAGCCAGTGCCAGATAGCCCAAGCCTCCCTTAACGATGCAGAAAACCTCAACTCTAATCTGCGGTCATCTGCGACATCTGCGACATCTGCGGATATAGTACTACGCCCTGATATAGAACCAATAGTTGATGGAGAAGCCGCGCACCGCGCGGCTTCTCCATCAACTATTGG
>CAKZMO010000013.1 GCA_937128595.1 uncultured cyanobacterium
GTTCAAGATAAAGATTAAGGGGATGGATAGCGAGGTTCATGAGCGCGTGGAGTTGGAGGGGGCGACATCGGGATCAGAGGAGTGGAGCAGTTCTTTGGGGTTGTCGGAGACGAGAGCAAATTGCTGAGCTTTCCGGAATCGGAAGACCTCAGAGAGGGCAATGATGGCGATGGCGAGGAAAGCGCCGCCCATGACGCCGAGGGCGAGGATTTGGACTTTGTCGCCGCCGATGGGATCTTCTGGAACGGTAGCGGGTTGAATGACGCGGGTATTGAAAGAAGTTTCGTTTTCGCGCACTTCGAGCGCTTGGAGCTGGGTGAGCAGAGCCTCATAGGTCGTTTCGGCGATCGCGACGCGACGTTCGAGTTCGCGTTGAATTTGCCTGAGAGCCGGAACCCCACCTAGTCGGGACTGATAATTGTCGCGATAGCCTTGGAGAACGTCTAGTTGTTCTTGAAGACTGGCATATTGAGCCTCTGTATTCAGCAAATCCTGAATCAGCGTTTGCATAATGCTCTGCTGATTGGGATTGGATTGAATCATGGTATTGGAGGTTGACGATGAGCTCCCCCCCGTTTCTGCGAGTTGCCGTTGCAAAAGTTGCTGAAGAGAATCTCGTTCCGTTTGCAATTGACGGACAACGGGACTCTCGGAGCTATAGCGAGATCGTTGAATGGCTAATTCTTGTTCGACTGTGCGAAGAGCGGTGAGTGTATCTTGAACGCCAGGATTTTGGGTCAGTGATCCAACCGTGTAGGCTTGTTCAGGGTTGAGCTGGAGACGATTTTGTAGCGTCTCAGCCCGTGCCGCTGCTGCCTCGAGGTCGGCTTCGATCGTTGAGATTTGGTTATCAATTGCTTCTCGGCTCGTGACCAAAGAGCTGGCTTCTTCTTCGAGAACGCCAACATTATTTTGCTCTAGAAAATCTCTTAAGGCTTGGTCGGCCCGCCGCACATTTTCTTCAGTCTGGGGCAGTTGAGTGAGTAGAAACTCCTTGGCTTCTTTGGCTTCAGCGCGATTGGTGGTGATGGAATATTCGCGATAGACATCGATCAGAGTATTGACGATAGCCGCAGCAATATCGGGATCGGGATCGGTATAGAGAATTTCGAGAACATCTGTTCCGCCGATAATGCTAAGGTCGATTCCAGGGCTAAGAGATTCGGGGGTGAGGGGTTCGCCTTCGTCATTTCTGAGATCGAGGCGCTCAATAGTCTCTTCGAGTAGGGGTCTTGAGGTGAGCACTTGCATCTCTGTGCTGAGAGGCGTTTGGTCGATGAGAAGAGACTGTAATTGTCCCGTTCCTTGAGGATCAAGACCTGTGAGTGCAGCACGTTGGTCAACTTTCGTAAAGAGTATCTTCGCATCGGCTTCATAGGTTGGGGTGAGACGCGTGGACGCGAAGGCTGCCAGTGCGACACATGCGGTAAAGGCACCAATTGCTAGGAGCCAAGAACGTCTGACAGCACGGTATACCAAGCCAAGATCAATATCGATGGATTCTCTATCACTCATTCGTATGCTGTAACCTCTCCTGAGCTTTTCCGTGGGGACAGACCACTCCTTCAAGGTCAGTGACTATAATGTCGGCACATTAAAACTTAAGGGGCGGTGCTGCTGGTGACTGGGGATGCCATTCAACAGATTTGGTTCTGTCTAGTGGTTTTGTCTAGTCGAAACCGAAGTCGCTTGCTTTTGCCTGTCTTGGGTAAGGGTTCCCAAATTCTCGCTAAGGATTAAGGCATACGGCGAGCATCTTGACATACTTAAGGAAAATATGCATTTGTTGCCGCGTAGACATTGAAAGATTGGACAAAAGTTTATCACTTGCGGCACTTTGAATGCCTCGTTCATGGGTTAATGATTCGGCTTAGAAATCATCATCATCGAAATCATCGTCGTCATCGTCATCGTCATCATCGTCGTCATTGTTGTCTTGCTCTCGCTGTTCGAGGTCTAACTCCAAGCGTTGTTCATCGCGATCATTATCTTCCCGACGATCGCGCATATCGCCAATGGTATCAACAATGTCGATGACTCCTCGAACTGGGTTGAGTACCGTTCCTGCAATGGTTCCAATAATATCGATAAAGTCAGCGGCACGGGTGAGGCCAGAGCGAGCGACCACCACGATGTCATTGTTTCTCAGGGGTGGGTTGGTCTCTGTGTTGAGGCCATCGGAGAAATCAATCGGCACCGTTCGATCGGTCACGCTGCCATCCGGGTTGAGCCGAATTAGGCGCACCCGGCTCCTGCGAGCCCGGTTGCTATCAAATCCTCCGGCAGCCAGGATGGCTTGATTCAAAGCCGTATTGGGGGGAACAGGGATACTTCCGGGGGTGTTTACTTCTCCCACAACATTGACCGTGATGATGTCTGGCGAAAAGCTTGCAGAAGCCAGTTCTTGAAGGTCTTCGGAATTGAACTGAGTTGCAGTGGGAACTAGTACGGTGTCGCCATCACGCAGCGTTAAATCTTGGCTAAGGTCACCCTCCTGCAGCAGCGCCCACAAATCGATGGTGCGAACCGTGATTTCCTGGCTCGGCTGTATCCGTTGGATCTGAATGTTTCGAACATCAGCGGTTTGAGTAATGCCGCCTGCGGTTTGGATAGCTTCAATGACTGTACGAAGTTCACCGACCTGTTGTTGGTTGGCTCCTCCGGCTGCAGCTCGTGCCGTTCCGGTGGCGTAGGCACCACTGGTCGCGAAAGCACCAGTGGTGTAAGTTCCTGGGCGGTTGACTTCTCCGACCACAGCAATGCGAGTAGGCCGCTCTGTCAATAGACTGACGGTCACAACGGGGTCGAGTAAGAAGGGAGAATACTCAATGGCGATCGCCGCTCCGGCTTCTTCTAAATTGAGCCCTCCTAAAAACACACGACCGATCCAAGGCAGATTGAGAGTGCCATCATCCAAGATGGTGTAGGCGTTGTCTGCGGTATTGAGTTCTGGTGCATTAAAGATATCGACTTGAACGGTGTCGCCAGGCCCCAACAAATAGGCATTGCGATCGGAAACCGGAAGAACATCTTCTACCTCGATCTCGACCTCAATGTCTGCATCGACCCCGTTTTCCAGAACTGGAACATAGTCAAATAGATTCGGCGTTTCGCCAAAGGATGGATAGGAGGTGGGAGGAGGATAGGGAGAACCATGGGGTGCAGGTGCAGGCTCTGTTCTATCAACCTGTTTGTCCTCTAAGGATAGGGTCTCGGTAGAGGCATCAGAGCGATCGCCAACCTCTGAGGTCAGCAGAACGTCCTTCGACTGGCGAGAGTTTCCTCCCAATCCTGAGATTGGGAACGGATTCGTTTCTGAGTCAATGTCGACATGGCTTGCGGCGCTGGTCTCAGTCAGACTCCTGACCTCAGACACGCTATAGTCAATGCCTTCTTCGTCTTCGTCTTCGTCTAATGCGATCGCTTCATGAGTGCTCCTTGCAGATGTCGCTTTAAGCTGTGGAGCGAGAGAGGATTCCAACACAAAATGCTCATCAGTAGACAAGGAAACTGTTGGAGGCGATAACGTATCTCTGATATTTTGGGTCGTGGCCGATTGGGCGATCGCTGGCATGGCCCACATGAGCATCACACCTGATGCGACCAGTGGATGCAGGGCATGTCCGAGTGCAACCTTGAGCAACATCCAATGCGTCTCCCGTGGATCTGTAGAGCGTTTGAGGGTCGAAGAGTAGAGGCGTTTCAACATCGTTTGGATACGACAAAGTGGTTTTGACTGTGTGGAGCACAGGTGGATGAACACAGGGCACATCGACTTCTATCGTAGATGTCAATGTATCAGCACCTGCTCCAGAGAATCCCGGTTTATTGAGACAACTACTGGATGGTGCTAAAGCCACTAATAGCCTAGACGAAGTCGGGCAGAATGAGTTTCTGAAGAAGACTAGTGCGACTTTTCCCATAGTGCCCATCCCTTCCTGATAAATGTTATCCGCCTGGACGAATGTGCAGTCAGGATCGACGAGAGATCCGAGATATCTATGGATAGCCAATCGTTGTGCTGACACTTGCCCTGTTTTAATCGATCCAAGGATGTGCTGTCATAACTGTAGGCAACCCTGTCTTTGGAATGGGTTTGCTCTCCAGGATGTCATTCTGTCTGGTGGATTGGGAAATATTGAAGTCAGTGGGAGGATGACAACAAGCTTTGATGAATTCTTGATAAAGACTTCTTGTTTTGTGAGTCAAACTGAGCTGCGAAAGGATTGATTCACCGCTTTTTGCGGGAAGTTTAAGATTGGGGGTGCAGTGAGTATTGGCCATTCGGAAGTTGATGCTTTTTATGGTGAAGTCAATACTCGTGATGTGAAACTTGGGTACTCCGTCTTGGTCGTTGTTTCCAGATTCCATTGGTGTAGCGGTTTAGAAACAGCAGAAACATCTTTTTTCAATCAGGGTTCAACCATCGAAAATCTGAGTCAGCTAGAGCTGACCCACGACGGTATCAGGCAATGTTGAGAGGTTCGTATAAATTATGACGCGTGTAAAAATACTCAATTTAGCGATTGACAATGTTTCGATGCAGGAACTGCTAAACGACCTAGAGCGAGGGGTTGTGTTTACTCCAAACGCTGATCATTTTGTCCAGCTGCAGCATGACCAGGACTTTTTGAAAACGTATGATGGGGCGGATTATCGAGTATGCGACAGTCGAGTCGTTTGCTATGCAGCTCGCTTTTTAGGAGTGCCACTGAAGGAAAAAATTTCTGGCTCAGACTTGTTTCCGGCATTTTACAATCACCATAAAGACAACCCTGACATAACGATTTTCTTGCTGGGTGCTTTAGAGGGCATTGCCGAGCAAGCGCGCCAGGTCATCAATGCTCATGTGGGCCGTGAGATGATTGTAGGAACTTACTCTCCTCCTTTTGGGTTTGAGAAGGACGAAGCCGAATGCAAACGCATCATAGAGAAAGTTCATGAATCGGGAGCAACGGTCTTAGCGGTTGGCTTGGGTGCACCCAAGCAAGAAAAATTTATTGTCAAGCATAAAGTCTCTATGCCAGGGGTCAAAATATTTTTGGCGATCGGAGCCACCATTGATTTTGAGGCTGGAACATTAACTCGTTCTCCTCGCTGGATGAGCGAGTTGGGGTTAGAGTGGGCGTATCGCCTGATGAAGGAACCGAAGCGTCTCTGGAAGCGTTACTTGCTGGATGACCCGACGTTTATCTGGATGGTCATTCAACAGAAGTTAAACCGCTACCGTTGTCCATGGCGATCGCAGGCACCCGACCTTAACGTGGCCGTTTCTCGTGGGAAGTCGTAAGGGCTCTTTGAGGTTGACAGAGGCAGGTGCGCATACACTTCGAGTTGCGGTTTGCTGATCGTCATGATTGAAGTTCGTTGGTTGAATTGATTGTTCTAATGGTTAGGAGTTGTTGTGAGCTGTGAATGTATTAACTGACGTATTATTTATGGTGCTGGTGCTAGTGCCAGGTATTCCAATGCTGGTGTTTAGTCTGGAATGCATTGCGGCAACGGTTCTCAGTTCATTTCGTCAGACGGTGTTGGAGACAATTCAACGTCCTCGAATTGCGATACTTATTCCAGCTCACAACGAAGCCTCAGGTATTGGAGCAACGCTGACGGATGTGATGCCGCAGATCCAAACGGGCGATCGCCTCGTAGTGATTGCTGACAATTGTGACGATGAAACGGCTGTTGTAGCTCGCTCTCAAGGAGCGACGGTGCTAGAGAGATTCAACTCAGAGCAGCGCGGCAAGGGCTATGCATTAGCTTACGGTCTTGACTACTTGGAGCAAGATCCGCCAGATGTTGTTGTAGTTGTGGATGCTGACTGCGCAGTTGCAGCAGGGGTTATTGACCAAACAGCGACTTTAGCTCATCAGAAGGGGCGTCCAGTGCAAAGCAAATATTTGATGGAGCAGCCTGCTGAGCCAACTCCAAAGGATGCCATTTCTGCCCTGGCGTTTCTTGTGAAAAACTGGGTTCGTCCTGCAGGACTTGGTGTCATTGGGATGCCTTGCCCTCTGACTGGAACAGGTATGGCTTTCCCCTGGTCAGTAATTCACCATGCTCCTATTGCTAGCGGAAACATTGTTGAAGATATGCAGCTAGGACTTGACTTGGCGATTGATGGCACTCCTCCAATCTTTTGTGAGAGAGCGGATGTATTAGGGCGGCTGCCCGACAAAGATTCAGCGGCTACCAGCCAGCGGACTCGATGGGAGCATGGTCATATGCAGACGTTGCTGAGTCAGGGACCCCGCTTGTTCAAAGAGGCAATCAGCCAGCGTCGTTTTGACCTGCTGGTTATGGCTCTCGATTTGTGTGTGCCGCCGCTGTCGTTGTTGGTTGCTCTGTGGCTAGGATCAATGGTTGTATTGGGTGTTCTGGCATGGCTGACAGGTCAATGGCTACCTGGAATCGTATTAGGTCTCATTGGTCTATTGATGGGAACTGCTATTTTGATTAGCTGGTATCGGTTTGGCCGTCACCAAATTCCTGGTAAAGCGCTGCTTACAGCTCCCTTATACATTCTTTGGAAAATCCCTCTGTACATTGCATTTGTTGTGAAACCTGAGTCTCAGTGGGTTCGTACTCAGCGAGATTAACAATAGCAATCTATCAACGGATGGACAACTTAGGGAGGGCGATTGCCCCGTCCTCTTCAAGTATGTTCTGGGAGCGATCGCTATTGTGATTGTTGGGATACTTTATTACTAACGAATGACTTCAGCGTTTCGATATTTCGTCCTGGTTGACGATTATGTCCACGTTCGTTGTTGACTCCAATCTTTTGATAGTAGTCTTGTAGGGTTTGGCGATTACCCTCAAGAAATTCTGTGGCTGCTTTTCGGTTGATGCCAAATTCGTGTTCTAGCAAGCCTTTGGTGATTGCGAACGAGCGGCTAGGATGCTGACGATTCCAAGCTTGGATAGCTATAACAATAGATGCTGCTCGCTGCTGAGCTTTACTAGCTTTGGTTGGTTGTAGTTGATAGCCTTCAGGAAGGATTGAGTCTACTTGTTCCGGTTGTTCCGAACCACGGTCTGAAGTGCTGCTGGATGTAGATTTGATGGTTGGTGATGATTGACTTGAAACGGGGGAGTTGTGTGAAGCCCCTTTTTGGGAAGCTGTACGATTGTTCGGCTTTGGCTGTTCAGCAAGCTTGGAGTCAGAGCCAGACGGCAACGAACCTAATACCGGGCGTGATTGTTCTTTTGTCCGAGCGAGCGGTTTCTTCCGAGTGTCATGATCTAGAAGTAGAGCTTTGAACGCGTCTACTTTGTTCTGCGCTAGTCGGAGAGTTTGATTTTCTGCTCTTAGCCGTTGGCACTCTTCCTTGATGACGGGCAAATTATCAGCTTGGGAATTTGCTTTGTCATATGCTGTTGTGAGGTGTTGAGCTTTCTCTTTCAACATTCGAACTTCAGTTGTAAGCCAGTTGATAGCCTGTGCCTGATCCGCGATTGTTTTGATTTGAGTTCTGACGATAGCTTCCCACTCGTGGGAAGCTTCTACTTCTGTCGAGGAAGTCGTGGGGTTGGTCGTTATGATACTTTTTGATTGGCCTGCTGTATGTGCCGATGTAGATAGATCGGACGCGATGTATTGATCATCTTGTTGAGATGCTTGGGTTTCAGATGATAGCTCTGCTCTATTCAATGGGACAGGTCCATGAGCCGGAAGCTTGATTCCGACTGCCCGAATGGGGTGCCCCTGTTGTGCGGGACGATAATGAAAACACTGCTGCACGGTTTCTATTGTTGGATTGTCTAGAGTTTTTGGTTCTAATAAGTGGCTGAGAGTAAGATTTATAAAATTCTGTTGTTGGCCTGTAGGTGGACAGAAAAAGTATAGGGCGATCGCTCCATACGCGTTTCTTAACCACTGCATTGACACTGTCTTGGTTTCCTCGACGACAGGGATGATTTGAGTGAACTCGAAGGCTTTGCGAATACGATGATTGACTCGGGCGATAAAAGCACGCTTTTGAGATTCTGAGGCTTTTTCTTTACTTAGATGAGAGACCATTGGCTGCCATCGCTGTAGATGGGGCAAAATCTCCTCTACAGGAATTAGCGTTATAACATTTATCTCGATTGTTGATGCTGTTTCTGATGTCTCCCTGTAGCGCATGAGGTAGGGAAACTCAGTCTTCTCAAATGGCTGTTCTTGAATCAGTTCGGTATAGTATCTTCCAGTCAGCGCACTGAGGGCGATCGCGATCTCTTCTGCTGTGCTGCTATTGAGGAGATCGCGAGCTTTGCCCAGATAAGCTTTTACCTCAATTAAATCTTGTGGGACTTGACTTTCTTGCTTTTCTGTCCGGCCTGGTTTTTTTACGGGACTTTTAGCATAATTATCAGGCACAAGAAAATCTAAAGCGTAGTGTTGCCACTCCGTATTTTTATCTGAGCTATCTCCAGAAGTGCTAGCCTTTTCATAGCTGTTGAGGTCTGTTAACTTAAGCTGACCAGAGGCGATCGCTTCCTGAATCAGCCGTGTATATGTTGGGATATAAGAAGTATCAATTGATTCTTGAGGGTATCCTTCCTTCAGAAGGTCAACCTCTTCCTGACACAAAGAGCGGATGACATTCTCTGAATCCTCGCCCGCATCCGATAAATGTATAAGTGTTTCGACTAAAAGATATGCTAGTTGCTCACATTCTATCTGAGTTAATCTTGCCCTCTTGCTTTCAGCAATTCTTTTTCTGTAGCGATCAACAATGTCTTCACGGGTTAAGTCATCAGTCATGAAAGTGCTAGTCATTAGTTTTTCAATCCACAGGCGTAGCGCATACGTCTATCATAAACTTAAAATAAGTAAAACGGTGTACAGATTAGACAAGAACAACAAACTGTCTGTGTAATATCCAGTCCGGCTAATCAGGCTTTGCATAATGGGAAATGACGTACACCTTGAGGCTTATGGATTGTCCATGCTGCCATTGCCGTTACGTCGTTAAGAATGGTCGTCGCAACGGGAAGCAAAGCGATCTATGCCGAGACTGTCATCGTCAGTTTCGAGAAGATCCTCACCCCCAGTCGTATCTTCCTGACGTGAAAGCCCTCTGCATCAAGATATATCTCAATGGCATGGGATTGTGGCTGCGCCACGCTGCGCGAACCAGCCATCGAACGGGTTACTGAGATCTCTCACAACAGGTTTACTGTTGTGAAATAGGGGATAATACATGAAATGAAGCACGAGAAAATACTCGTCTCATGCGTTTGCTGCGTGCGCTCACTGGACTGAACCGTAAAGCACTGGACAGGTTAACGCCCGTCTTTGCCGAGGCACTTGCAGAAGTCCCATTCCCCGTCGCCATCTAACCCTGAGACAACGAGCTCAACGGGCTGGTCGCAAACCTCGGTTGAACACCGTGACAGACAAGCTGATATATATTCTCTTCTACTTCAAGTGCTATCCGACCTTTGATTTAGCCG
>CAKZMO010000014.1 GCA_937128595.1 uncultured cyanobacterium
CCAATAGTTGATGGAGAAGCCGCGCACCGCGCGGCTTCTCCATCAATATCTGTCCGAACCTATCTGCGCATTGCTATAAAAACGGTCACGAGTCTATAGGATAGATATTCTCAAGTGAGAGCGGGTCAATCGATTCGGATTCATTGAACAGGAGCAGTGGGGATATGGAGATCAATTGGCAGGGACTTGCCCAAATCAGGGAGCTTCAAGACTACTTTGAAGAAGACTTCGAAGGATTCCAAATCCGGATTCAGCATCACATCGATGCCCTTCAACACATTGATGACACAGAACTGGACAAGCTTGCCACGTTGCGGGTTCTCGAAGTCACGAATGGCTGCACCCAATGGGCGTTTCGAAGACAAGATGAAGAGTGCCTATCGGTAGATCAAACGCGCGAGTGCATGAAGCAGGTGATTGGGTTTATTAAAGAAAAAAGAATTGACTTTCCCAGCGGAAAATCGTTCGAATTCACTCCCACCATCGAAGCTTTGATTGATGAAGGGAGAGACCTCTACCAAGATGCGTTTAAGAAAAACGTAGAAGGAGCGCAGCGAGAGTATTACGCTTACTCCACTGCCCAGTTTCTGGTCTATGGCCGCGAAAGACTCAATGCAGTCATGCACATGGTTCGAGAAGAGTTTGAGCCGTTGTTTACCCGCTACTACATCGACAGAGGACAACGGTACATTGCACCCTATCTCAAGGGTCTTCCGCCCGAAAATTAGATTCTGTTTCAAGACAAGTTCGATGACCACAGGCAGGTGATTGAAAAGCCTATGGTCATCTCAAGCGTTAGCAAAGAACAATTGAGCGTCGAACGCTAAGACTCTTCGGCTTGAGTTTCTTCATAGGTTGGAAAATCAATGTACCCTTCTGAACCAAATGAGTACCAAGTGCTCATGTCAGATTCCGGATTGAGTTCCCATCCATTGGCAAATCGTTCCACCAAGTCAGGATTGCTAATGTAGGGACGACCAAAGGCGATGAGATCCGCATGTTCTTTGGCGATCGCCTCTTCTGCTGTCTCTTGGTTATAGCCACAGTTGCCGATCAGTGCTTGGTCAAACACCTTGCGAAACTCAGGCAGAGTCATCGGTTCGCCGAGTTCGTGAAAACCAAACCCTAACCCATCCATGATGTGTAGGTAAGCCAGCTTAAACGGATTCAACTGCTCTGCTGCATAGAGAAATGTTTCTCGATAATCAGGCGAACCCATATCGTTGAACGCTCCATTGGGCGAAAGTCTCACTCCCACTCGTTCGGGCGACCAAACGGTGAGGACGGCTTCAGTAATTTCTTTCAGGAACCGGAAGCGATTTTCTAGACTGCCACCGTAGCGATCGCTCCGATGATTGGTCTTTGACTGCAAAAATTGGTCGATGAGGTAGCCATTGGCGCTGTGAATTTCGACCCCATCAAATCCAGCGGCTTTCGCTCGCTCTGCTGCCTGACGATAGTCTTCGACTACCATCGGGATCTCTTCCGTTTCTAACGGACGAGGCGTTTCGTAGGGCTGTTTCCCGTCAGGCGTGTGAATTTCATCCCCCTCGATTTTAATATCGGACGCAGAGACAGGTCGCTCACCGTTATGAAAACTGCTGTGAGAGGCGCGTCCACAGTGCCACAGCTGCAAAAACATGTGTCCGCCTTTGGCATGAACAGATTCCGTCACCTGTTTCCAGGCGTTGGCTTGCTCTTCGGTATAGATGCCAGGAGAGTGAATCCAGCCGATGCCCTGCTCTGAAACGACAGTGGCTTCGGAAATGACCAGTCCAGATGAGGCTCGCTGAGTGTAGTACTCTGCCATGAGTTCATTGGCCATGCGCTCTTCGCCTGCGCGCGATCGCGTCAGAGGAGCCATGACGACTCGATTTTTCAGCGGCAGTGAGCCTAACTTAAACGCTGTCATCAAAGCTGGTGAATGTGTTGTGGCAACCATTAAGTAAACCTTTTTCTGACTGAAAGAATTACGCAGCCATTCTAAGTGACCACAACCTGAAACTAAATGAGAATTGCCATAAATCACCCGATCGGACTAGAGAGAGGGGGGGAAAGCAGGGCGATCGCCACGATTTCATTAACTTCAGACTTGTCTGCATCAAAACACACAAATCTGCACCAAAGTTCATGCTTCTGGATGACCTTCTCAGGTGAAGTGAATAGGTCTTGAGATTTCTTAAACTAAATTCATGTCAGGAAGCGAGACAGTTACTCAGTCGTAAAGGGGGCAAATTTTGCGGCAGATTGACTGTCATATCGCTTCTTGGCAAGGATGCACGTTGCTGAACCCGGCTTAGAGCTGGGTTTTTTTGTCTTTTTTTACTATTTCTGCATTAGCATTCCTGTATCGGGCTGAGTGGTTCAAGATTCCGATTGGATGATGCACTTCAGGCAAATAATTCTGATCAAACGAAACGCAAAAAAAGAGGCGTGCCAGAGCATGCCTCTAATTCAATGTGTGAAGACCAGCAGTTTAGCGAATCACCCGCTTGGGTTTACGCCGAGTTTTTGAGCGTCCGTTGCGACGGCTTCGACCCAGAGCAGAAGTGCCAATGCTCAGAGAACCAATCAAGGCCAAAGGCTCCCAACCGCGAGCCGGAGTTTCCTGCTCGTCAATATCTGCCTCCTGCGACACCGCAGCAGTCGGACGATGATCGCTGCGTTGAATATATTGGGAATAGACTGCATCTGCCAGAGGCAAGACACTTGCGGCCAGCAAGAAGCCCAGCATTCCTTTCATGCTGTCACCGCCATCTCCACCCTTTTTCATGGTGTAAGTGGAGTAGATGAAATAGATGAAAATGCCTGCGCCTAGCACAGTCAAAATACCAATGAGGGCAGGCCGATCAGCCAGGGTATAGATTGGCCCCGTTGCTGAGTAATACTCTTCATAGCTCGAAAATGGACTCGCGCTCATGATTCGTTCTCCTAACGAAATCTTGACAAATACGTGATTACCAAAGTGGAAGCATTAAAGAACTAAGAAGCGAGATCGCTCCAACCTATACCTGGGGAGTCTTGATGCCAGCGCCTGAGTGAAACTCTTCACCTGAAACAATGGAATACTCGGGGTATCCAGGTGTACCAAAGTCGCCCAAGTCCAGTCCTTCAATTTCTTCCTCAGCCGGAACACGTAGCAAGCCCATCTGATTTAGAACCCAACTGACACCATAGCCAGGCAAGAATCCTAACAGACCAATACAAATGAGGGTGGGGATCAGCTGACCGATAATTCCGGTTGCCGGATAGCCTTCACCCTGGATATAGCCTGAGGCCATGATGCCTACAGCCAGTGCTCCAAAGACGCCGCAATAGCCGTGAACGGCAACCGCCCCGACCGCATCATCAACACCCAGCTTCTCGATCCACATGCCGACCCAAGGCATTGTTAGTGCGCCAACAAAGGCAATGGGAATGACTAGCAGCGGAGAATAGAGGTCGAGTCCTGCGCCAACAGAAATGATGCCAGCTAGTCCTCCAGAAATAGTGAAGAAGGGATCACCCTTTGAACCTAAGTAGGAACCAATGATACCCACACATAGAGCCAGTGTTGTGTTGACCGCGATGGACGCGAGCGTCATGGGTGTGTCGTAAATAGTTGTCTCTCTGGCAAACCCAGGACTATAAATTACACAGGCTGCCAGAAAAGCGTAGAAGCCTACGAAAATCAGCATTAGTCCTACCATCGTCAGAGGCAGGTTGTGGGGCAAGATTGGACGAGGATTTCCGTTTTCGTCGTATTTGCCAATCCGAGGTCCAAGGTTGAGCAAGACGCCCAGTGCGAAGAATCCAGACACCCCGTGAACTACAGCGGAACAGCCAAAATCGTGGTAGCCCAAATTGGTGGTGAACCAACCCCAGTAGTTCCAGCCCCAAGCGGCTGCAACTACCCAAGTAAATCCGCCTAAGACAGTAGCAAGAATGACGTAGGCTCCTAGCTTAATGCGCTCAATGACTGCTCCCGACATAATTGAAGCTGTTGTCATTGCAAACAGGGAGAATGCAAACCAGAACACGCCGGTTAGGTTATCTCCAAGGTTAGGCCCCATAGCTTCAGACCAGGGGTAGGAGGCTTGCACCAAAGGCAGAATATCTGCGGCTGCTCCTTCTACATCAGGTGATGTCCAAGGCCCGATAATGCCACCGTTGAAAGGGAACAGTGCAAAAGCCCAATAGACCCACCAGCCAAAGAAAAAGAAAGCGAGGCCGACTGTTGAAAGCGTCAGCAGGTTTTTGACCATTGTGGCTAGCACGTTCTTAGCCCGAGACGCGCCGCCTTCATAGGCCAAAAAGCCCACGTGGATAATGAGCATGAATACAGAGGCCCAATAGTAGTAGGTCTCCGTTACAAATGTTTCTAAAAACTGGGTGGATTCTGGCAGCTCTTCAATTGGAATCTGAGCCAATATCCCTATGTCCATATACATCACAGCGACTTTCTCCTCATATAACCCGAATCGGTTAACACTGCTCTTTTGACTTGGCGATCGCAGTTGAACACACGATTGAATACAGTTAGAAAACTTGAGCAATAGTCTGCCGTGATTGTTATAACAAGTTTGTAGCTACAACTACCGACGAATTCTTTCGGCAGCAGATTAGGCCGTCGCTTCGTTGAGAACTCCCTCCAGCTCAATACTCCTGGAAAAGATTGGGAAAGAGGAGATGATTGCCTGATATAGCTGTAGTCAGCGGCGTTGCACAGCATGGAATGATGCGGAAAGATTCAACTCATGGATGACCTGCTGTAGGGGCATCGCAATGCGATGCCCCTACCAAAATCATTCTTCGAATGTGCAACGCCTAGTCAGCTTATTTAGGACATAGACGTTTTTGTAGCCGCGCACTGCGCGGCTACAAAAACGTCTATGTCCTAAGGCTAATGGCTGTAGCTATACCAATTCCTTAGGATGGTGCTAAAGACTCGAACACAGAAATGAAAAGAAGATAAAAAAAGCGCACCTCTACTGCAATGTAGAATGCGCGCTTTTTCAAGTCGTAATTGGATTGTTTAAAGCATGAGGTTTGAGTCAAGATTCAAGTTCAAACTGTTGAGACTCTAAATCTGATGATTCAAGATTTGATCAGTTAAGACCACCAAAAAAACTATAGAACCTGCTCGACCTCAGCAATTTCAGGAATGCTTTCGCGCAGTTTGCGCTCAATCCCCATTCTCAAGGTCATGGTAGAACTGGGACAAGAACCGCAAGCACCTTGAAGGCGGAGACGAACAACGGGGCCATCCAATTCGACTAGCTCAACGTTTCCGCCGTCAGACATGAGATAGGGACGTAGGGTGTCTAAAACGGTTTCAACATTGTCTGTTGTGAGTTCCATTGTGTCAGGCATCGCTACACTCCTCTTGATGATATTTGGATGAAGGCTACTGGACTAAAACAATTAAATCGTTGTTTTAGTCCATTGTAGCGGGAAATGGATATTTATTGAGCCTGAGAACCCGCTAGTGCAGGCTCGTCTGCGCTAAGCAGAGAGATGTTTGAGAATACAAATTCTTGCTCAGACATGTTGCCATCGGTTGTGGTTTCGATATGGCGTCGGGTGAGGATAGAATAGTCGCCTACTTTCTTGTACTCGTCTTCGAATACACTTTTGCCGCCTTTCTGTTCGCCTGTCTCCGGATCGTGGTAGACAGAATCGTAGCGATGAGATAGATACCCTTCCCCAGTATCGTGACTGCTAAAGGTATGGATGGTGACAACAATGCCGTGAATGTGGCGGTGAACCATGACAACTTCATTGTCGCGAAGTTTGTAGCGATCGCCCTCTGCTTTGCCACCCATGAGAATTTCGATGGCTCCGGTGTCGTCTGTTTCGCCTAACGAGAAGGTATTTTTGCCGTGGGTCTCTTCAAAGCTGCGGCGAACCCGGTGAATTGCAATTTCCCACAGTTGCCCGTGAATTGCTTTCTTAGCTTCTTCGTCTTCGACATCGAAGACCTCAGCTTTCATATCAGGATTGACGCGGACATGCCCTGTGAAAGTTTGACCATCAGTTTTGTAGGTAACCTCTGCGGTGTAGCCAGGGAAATTCTTGTCCCAGGTGTAGCGGTTTTCGTAAGCTGATCGCATCAGATCAGTGGCGTTCATTGATTCAGTCATAAACTTGCGCTCCTTTCTCCAATCTTAAGTTTAGACAACTCTTGGAGACATTGGGGAGAGTTCGGTTCGGGTAGCACCATCTGGAGGATTCCGTGAGGCGGTGGGCAATATACACTGAGTCGGAACAAAGGCAGTGCCTAGGATCATGATTGTGTAGGTCAGGAGTAGCAAACCCATGAAGTTCTGTGACATAGATGCGGTAAAGACAATCGCTGGAGAGCTAAGCCGAGTAGGTCTGGGGCTGATCATCGGGAGTTTTGGAAGCGGCTTGATAGGGGCGATCGCCCATGCCCAGGACACGACTGAGGTTGACTTTCCAATTCCCCTGACGCCGTCGGGAATGTCTGTTGACGAAGTCGTGGAGTGTGAAATTCTGGTCGCTGGCGGAGGACTGTCAGGAGTTGCAACTGCCTATGAAGCGCTCCATGCAGGACGAACTGTTTGTGTTACGGAAATTACGGATTGGTTGGGCGGACAGATTTCATCTCAGGGGACTTCGGCACTGGATGAAGCGGGCAAGCAGCGATCGCTCCTCTTCTACGCTCAGGGCTACAACGAGCTGCGTCAGCGCATCAGAGAACACTACGATCAGCTCAATCCCGGAGAATGCTGGGTGAGCGCGTCCTGCTTTTTGCCCAGAGATGCCCACGCCATTCTGGTTGAAATGCTTGACGACGCGGCTGACGAGGGGGATGGCACTCTCCTTTGGTTTCCGTCAACGGTGATTAAGGAGCTAGAGATTAGTGACGACGAGCGACAAATTGAAGGGGCGATCGCCATTCAACACACTCCTGCTGCCGATACTCCACCACTCAATCAAGACCCTTTGTCCTACACCATTGAAGATGCCTATCGTTATCAAGACTCAGAACGGCTGAGCAAGACCATCATTCGCTTTCAGCCCATTGCCCCTGAGCTAGAAGGGGATTCCGACTCGCGTCAAGATGTTGACCGTAATGAATCTACTCTTCTAGCAGATTGGTACGTTGTGGAAGCAACGGAAACGGGCGAAATTATCGCTCTCGCCGATGTCCCCTATCGCCTTGGGCTTGATCCACGTTCCTTCTACAATCCTTCTTCTGCCAGCGCGACAGGAGATCCGTACTGTACTCAGGGGTTCACCTACACTTTCGCAATGGAGCAAACTGAGGAGCCTCAACCTCAAATCAAACCAGACTTTTATGAGCGCTACCAGCCTTATTACGGCTACGATCCCAACCCCAACCTAGCGGACTTTGACGCTGTATTTACCTATCGCCGTATCTGGGCTCCCGACGCAGACGAGCGCGAAGCAAGAGTGCCTCGATTTGGTGTAGTAGTACCGAAACCAGGCGACATCTCCATGCAGAACTGGGTCTGGGGCAACGACTATCGTCCCGGTACAGCCGCTGACAACTTGGTCTACAGTCGCGAGCAGCTTCAGCAGATGAGCCAGCTTGAACCCGGTAATTGGCAAGGTGGTTTGCGAACTGAAACCCTGCGAGCCGGAGAAGAATTGGCGAGGGGCTTCTACTACTGGTTGGTCGAAGGCACGACAGATTCGCAACTGGGCGATGACGTAAAGCAACCTCACCCCAATCATCAACTGTTGCAGGGACTCGATTCCCCAATGGGAACTCAGCACGGCCTATCAAAATATCCCTACATTCGCGAGGGACGCAGGATTATTGGCCGCCCATCCTACGGTTATCCCGCTGGCTTCGCAGTCAACGAAATCGACATTTCCCGGCAGGACTTTCGAACAGACTATTACCGAAATACTCTCTCTTCTGAAACCTATCAACGGCTATGGCAGGCTCTCGCAGGTCTAGAGGCGACGCAAGCGATTCGGAATGCAACCGACCCAGCAGACATTACTCGGCGGGCTCGCTCGACTATTTACCCTGATTCGGTCGGAATTGCTCAATATGCCATTGATTTTCATCCTTGTATGGCAGAGAGTCCACCCGAGACACCCGGCAATATCGAGCGTCCAGGGGCTCGCCAAGGTCATGGACAAGCTTATCCAGCTCAAATTCCCCTACGAGCAATGATTCCTCAAGATCTGGACAATTTGCTGGTTGCCAGTAAGAGCATTGCGACCAGCCATATTGCGGCAGCGGCCTATCGGGTGCATTCCTTCGAGTGGTCAGTGGGGGCAGCGGCAGGAACGACCCTCGATTTCGTCATGGAGGAGGATCTACTTCCTGCTGAATTGGTAGATGATCTGCCACGAACAGAGCTTCAGTTGCAGCAGCTGCAGCAGCGCCTCAACCAAAAGGGAAATCCCACCGCTTTTCCAGATACCTCGATCTTCAATCTCGATTGGGAAGATTGGCGAGTTTGGGGAGGATAAAGGCTGGGGCCTTGACGAATTCGCCAGATGGGGCAAGCCTGTGGAATACGCTATCTAGATAGAGGCATAATTAGACGAACAAACGATCGCCAAACCCTTCCAACTCTTGTGATCCAGAAGTCTTTAGGTTCTGTGGAAAACCTTTGAAGATCTGTGGAAAACTTGCTGTTTTCTGTGGAAAAGTACAGGGATTGGGCGTGAATCAGCCCCAAAAAATGACGCAAAATCTGATGCTGGCTGCTACTCGAAAAGGCCAGCGCATTCAGCATTATTGCTGGAGCGCTGGCCTTTTGAAAATAATTTATTGAGAGATGAGTTAGCCTCTGGTGAGCAAACTGGTCTTGACAGAATGGTATAGCACTACGTGCTGATATAAAACTAATAGTTTATGGAGAAGCCGCGCACCGCGCGGCTTCTCCATAAATGTCTGTCCTAACCTATCTGCGCATTGCTGTATGGCTACAAAAAATGGTCATGACCTAATTGAGCTGACTATAGCTATATATAAACGCGGCTCTCTGCGTTTATCGGGTTCTATCGGGCAGACGGAAGTTCGCCCAGAGTTGTCGTTAACTCGACGGAGCGGTTGTCCCGCTGAACCTCCATTTCTAGAGACTCGCCGACTCGCCGTCTAGAGACAATTTCTTGAATATCAGCAGCCGTGGCGATCGCCTCTCCTTCTATCTCAGTCACCAAATCTCCGGGCTGGAGTCCGGCTTCACTGGCAGGAGAGTTTGGCATCACCTGCATGATCAGCACCCCCTCATCTGCTGTGAGATTGAGGTTGCGATTGGGATCATTTTCAAGCTGCTGCTTCAGTTCAGGTGTCAGATCGACCATCTGGATACCCAGGTAGGTATGCTCGACTTTACCCGTATTGATGATCTGCTGGGCTAGATTTTGCACCGTATTGATAGGGATGGCAAAGCCAATGCCCTGTGCGCCCTGAATGATGGCGGTATTCATGCCGATCACTTTACCTTCAACATTGAGCAGGGGGCCGCCTGAGTTGCCAGGGTTAATGGCGGTGTCCGTTTGAATGAAATCCACGCGCTTGTCAGGCACGCCGACTTCACGACTGGTACGACCTGTCGCACTGATGATACCTGCAGTTACGGTATTGTCGAGGCCGAGAGGATTGCCAATGGCGATCGCCCAGTCCCCAGGGCGCAAAATATCGGAGTCACTAATGGTCACGGTCGGCAAGTTGTTCGCTTCGACCTTGACGACAGCTACATCAGTAGTGGAGTCACTGCCAAGCACAGTGCCCTCAATCTGACGACCATCTTTCAGCGTCACCTGAACGGTATCACTGCCTTCGACGACATGGGCGTTAGTGATCACATGTCCCTCTCCATCCAGAATGAACCCAGAACCGACACCGCGCTCCACTCGCTCACCTTGTGGAGGCACAGCATTGCCGAAGAAACGCCGCAACATGGGATCGTTAGGAAATGCGCTACTGACGGTGCGAGACGCATTGATGCGGACGACGGCAGGGCCAGTTTGCTCGACGACGTTGCTAATAAAGTTGGAGTCGATTGGAAGACCTGCTGAGATGGCAGATGTCGATTCATCGTCTAAGTTGCGCGATGCGCCACCAGGGCTAAGAACCTGGGTGGTAGCTGTTTGGGCGATCGCTGGTTCTTCGTTTTGGACTCCAGAGTCTGAGGCAAGATATCCACCTACGGTTGCCATGCCTGCGCCGAGCATCACGAAGAAGAGAGACGACAAAGGCTGCTTCCAAGAACGGGTTGAACGAGTTTCGGGAGAGTTTGGGGTGTTGTGTGTCATAAGGCTTTGGTGAAACGTGTGAACGAATGGACTAGGGTGCAAAGGAAAAGGGTGAGAAAGGCGGGTGTGAGGAACGTGACTCTTGCCTGTGAGGAACGTGTTCGTGTGAGGAACGGGATAGCAACAAGAGCCACGCCTATCAGAGGGCGATCGCTCAAGTGAGACCTCAGAGTTGAGCTACCCTCTTGTTATTCAAGATAAATAGGCGAAATCAAGCTGGTGTGACAGTGGTGTGACATCTTCAAGACAATTTTAGAAAATTCCTCAACCCTCTTACGAGCAACGATTTCAAGGTGCTAAACATGCCATTGTGCACTACTTGATGTGAGAAATATTTGATGCTGGCTTCCAGCCTCGTGCTAAGGACGAATGACGACGTGATATAGTACTTCCTTGGCTGGGGGTGCCTTTCACCTTAGAAGGCTGAGAACACACCCTTAGAACCTGACCCAGTTAACACTGGTGGAGGGAAGCTGACTTTTCATCGATCTTAGTCATCGATCCTAGATTGAGAGCAAGCTAGATTCAGAATCCATCGGAGCCATCTCTCTGGATAGAAGAGACTGGATTGTGCTGTTCATTTGTTCCGTTTAGCCTCTGACTTAGCGATCGCGTTTTGATCAACGGCTTGAGCTGTATCCAGACTTAGATGCTTATCTGAGTTAACGTCCCGCAGCGGATTACTAGCCATACGCTAGACAGAGTTTGACTCAGATGCTTGTCTCAATTCTAGAGATTTTTCGCTTCCCCATGTTTGATGCGGTGGCAAGATGTGCCACTGAGCTTTGTTGTTTTACTGCCTCGCCGTATGGCAGGCATGGATTACGGGGAATATCATGTCATTCGACTCTTTAGCTCTGGTCATCACATTGGTGACGGTTTCAGTCTTTACGCTGCTAGGTATTGTGAGTCTAGGTCAGCGATCGCTCAATGATGTAGAAGACTACATTGTTCATCGCAACCAGGTTGGCAGTTCAATGGCGATCGCAACCATCGTAGCTTCGGTCATTGGGGCATGGCTCCTATTGGGCCCAGCAGAAGCTGCAACCTGGGCGGGCATTCCAGGCATCATCGGCTATAGTATCGGTCAAGCCGCTCCTCTAGTTGCATTTGCCTATCTCGGCCCGAGGCTTCGCCAAGTGATGCCTCAGGGACATTCCTTGACTGAGTATGTGTGGCATCGATTTGGTGCTGGAATGTATGGTTTCACAGTGCTGATTTCCATCTTCTACATGTTTGTGTTCTTGGCCGCAGAGCTGACAGGCGTTGCTTTAGCCATGAATCTGGTCGCCAATATTCCCCTCAGTTGGACAGCGCTCATCGTCTCGACTGCAACCCTGATCTACACCACCTATGGAGGACTCCAAGCGACCATCTTTACGGACAATTTCCAGTTCGTGCTGATTTTGCCTCTACTTGTCATTGTTTTTGTGGTAACGACTGTTCTCCTTGGCGGACTGGGAACGGCTTTAGCTCCTCTAACGGTTCCAGAGTCTCCGCCACTGCTCTCCCCAACGAATGCTCCTGGCGTCGAATTTGGGTTTGCACTGATCATTGCCATTCTGGCGGCAAACCTATTTCACCAGGGCTTTTGGCAACGGGTCTACGCCTGTCGCGATCTGAAAACTCTGCGACGATCCTATTGGATTGCGGGGTTAATTGTGGTTCCAATGGTCATTCTCTCCGGCATTATCGGATTGATGGCAGTGGGGCATGGTGTCCCACCTGAGCAAGCCTCAGTTGCGCTTTTTGCTCTGGTCAAGGAAGTGATGCCATCTTGGGCGTTGATGCTGGTGCTCGTGCTGGCTTTGGCTCTCGTCATGAGCAGCATGGATACGCTGATCAACGGCATTAGCAGCACCGTAGTGAGTGACCTAGTTCGATGGCGATCGCACCTTCCTGCAGGACAATTAATGCGTATTGCTCGCATTGTCACTGTGATGGTCTCAATCCCGGCTGTGGCGATCGCGTCTCAAGGCTACAGTGTGCTCTACTTGTTTCTCATTGCGGATCTGGTGTGTGCAGGGGCGATGGTTCCGGTCTTTTATGGTCTTTACTCTCGTCAACTGAGTGGTTCTTCTGCTCTCACCAGTTGCCTAGTCGGTATCGCAGCAGGACTTCTGTTTTTCCCGAAGCCAGACTTTACGCCAATATTCAACATCCCTCTGGCCGGACGATTTCTAGTCAGCTTTGGAGCGGCGCTGGTGGTTTCGGCTGGGTTGGCGATCGCTCTAGCTCGTTGGCTTGACGCCCGACAAGCTCCGTTTGACTTTTCCAAGCTAGAGACGCAAGTGCACAGAATTCACTCCTGAACGGTCACCAGCGATAGAAATTTGGAACAGTAAAACTCTCACCGTCTCTGTATTCGCAACGCCCAGACAAGCAAGAACTCATGGAAAAGGATCTGATATAGTGCTACGCGCTGATATAAAACCAATAGTCGATGGAGAAGCCGCGCACCGCGCGGCTTCTCCATCAATGTTTGTCCTAACCTATC
>CAKZMO010000015.1 GCA_937128595.1 uncultured cyanobacterium
GATCGCCAGCCAGCGCCGCACGACCTCGGTCGCCGACCAACCACCCACCAGATCCGGCCGCATACGCAGCACGACATGCAGATGTTTGGTCATCATCAAATAGCCTGCCGCATCGCAGGCAGCCTCGCCGGCGAGCAGGCACAAACGCTGTTCAATCCATACCTTACGATGTTCGACCGAGCGGCCAACGGCGGCTTCACCACAGAGGAAGGCCCGCCGGACGCAACGGGAGATGGCGTGGATCCAGACCGGCTTCGAGCTGTCGAATTGGTCACGGCGTGGGGCTGGCATGGCTGTGGGCTCCCTCGGTAGAGGGCAGCATGAGGGGCGTAAGTGGCTATTCTAGCTGGGTATATGCGTGGCTTGTATTACTCAGACCGGTGACGGACACCGATCACCAGGGGATCGTCTGGGGTCCAGGGGACGTAAGCGCTTGCACGGCAGTGGTTAATGCATGGCCAAGATCTGGCACTAGCGTTCATGAAACGGCAGTATAGCCCGTTATGGTCCGGCGGGGATCAGACACCTTGCCTCAACAAGAGGCATTTTTTTAAGACTAGAATTCTCATCGCTAAATAAACTAAAAGGTCGACCATCGCTTGCCAGATAAATGCCATAATGCCACCGATGCATCGCGCCAAAGCTCTCCCACCAATCGCCTGTTTTGATGTACTTCTTATACTGGGATGCCATCAGACCCGATTTGAGCGCCATATCAAATGCGATGTAACGGAACACAATAACCCAACGATCACCATCAGTCGCCTCATCTTTGAAGGCCCGTACGACCTCATTTGCGTTTAGTTTTGCATAAGAACGGATTCCGTTGTCGCCTGAATAAGCCACCCGCAGTTCTACCTGAAGAGACTCAGCACCTATGCCAGACCTTTGCAATGCCGATCTAAACTCTTCACTTGCTAGAAATATGATTTCTGACTCACCAGTAGGCACGCCGCTGACGGTGGAAATTTTCATCTCCTTCCGGCTTGCCATCCCAGTCGCCTCAATGACCCCAACGTCTTCGACCAAAACGAAATCATAAGTGCGATGTTGGTTATCCGATGGGATGATGCTTACCTCGTAGGACCAATTTTCAGCCCTAACTTTAACCTCGCTGGAGAATAGCGCGCATGATCCCAGGGTCGCCAAAAAAATCGATTTCATCATAATGGCCTCGCTGCTTAATCCGAAGGGTCTACTCAGATTCGCCAGAGGATGTTATCCCCAAATCCTCTAGATATTCGTTAGCTTTCTCTTCAGCTTTCCCTCTTAGGGCGCTCATAGCACCGGAGAGAACAGCACTCAACAGCTTTTCTGCTGCCCCTGCCCAATCTGTAGTTGTGCTACTATACGCCGCATCACCTTTGTACTCCAACTTTATTTCAGGCGTAAGATCTGCTACGCCCATGATTCGATCATAGGTCCCACTCCCATCCTTACTCTCACAACAACAAACTATCGCGTTTACTGGACCCGGAATGCGAAAGCTGGCTCTGATTTCCCCTTGGGGCTCTATCCAGACGTTGTATTGGCGAAATCCCTGCTTGTGATATATACCTCGCTCCCCTACGGTTTCCGTCCCAATTTCCCTAAACGTGACGGTCTCAACACTTAAAGGAACATCTTTGCAAACTTTTCCATCGTTTCTGTCGCCGATTCCCCGTTTGCCACGGCGGTGGCGCTCTTTCCAGTCATCGCCCTCATCGCAGTTCCACTTCAGGCCTGTCACATCTTCCGCGTGCGTATTAATGGGTTGAACAATAACTCCGTAAATCGTCGACCGCAGTGCATCCGAATTAATTGCGCTATTAAGAGCCTCTCTTACCTTGGAATTCACCTGATCAAAATCTGTAAACCTAGAATAACGTACTGAGGTGATAGTCGTGCCGAATGGGTCTACCGTTCCGGTCAAAAAATAGGCGCGCAGCAAATTAAGTCCGTCAACATAACCGAGAAAATCTCTACTCAGGAATCGTCCGAGGTTGCTATCAAACTGTCTATTTCTAAAGTACCACAGCCCAGTCTCACCATCCAACCGCCGACCGGTAAACCCATAAGCCTGTTCCAGTGCAGCAGGCGCATTATCCACCACCGTCTCCCGCTGCCCATAAGCATCATACCCATACCGCTCAACGATGCCGCCTGCATTGTTTGTAATGGCCGCCACCGAATAGAGGTGATTCCGATGGTAGAAGTACACCGCATCGGAATCCGTATGGTCGATCAGCGCCAATGGCTCATCAACATACATCCCATAGACATAGCTCTGAGCGATCACGCCA
>CAKZMO010000016.1 GCA_937128595.1 uncultured cyanobacterium
AGGGGGGCTAGGGGGGATCTGAAGTCGCATTGACGACTTCTCAAACATCCTCTCAGACTCCGTTCGTTTCAGCGTTGCCTAAAGACGCTCCTGGTAAGAGAACTGCGAAGGTCGTCCCTTGACCCAGTTGGCTTTCGACTTGAATCTGTCCTCTATGATTGTCCACGATGGTTTTGGCGATCGCCAATCCCAGTCCGGCTCCGGTCGATCCCGTTTCGGACGAGGCTGGGCTGCCAGAGGTGCGAAGGCTGCGGAGCGTCGTACGGGCGCGATCGACTCGATAAAATCGCTCAAAAACCTGGGGTAAGTCATCGGCAGCAATGCCAATGCCACTATCCTGCACCTTCACCTGAACGCCATCGCCCTGTCCGATTGTGTAGGTTCCTAGCCCAGCATTCATGGGTAAGATTTCTAGAACGACTCGTACCCATCCCCCAGCGGGCGTATAGCGGATGGCATTGCTGATGAGATTCGTAAACAATCGCCGCAACTGATCAGCATCCCCCTGTACCAAACACAATGGACTTGCGAGCCAAGATGCCTGTCCTTGAGGCACGTTCTCAACTGAGGTGGTGGCTGCTGAGGTGGTGGCTGCTCGGCTTTGAGCGGTTGAGTCGCTTGATGCAGGTTGCATTGAGGCTGAGATCGATGAAGAGGTGGGTAGACTATTCACCTCTGACCGTTCTCCGTCGAGCAGCAAGGGTTCAAACACTAAGTCAACATCATTGTCGATGGCGATCGCTCGCTGTTCATTCACAATGTCTTCTAGCAATCCATAAATAGACACCGGAGTATTGACATGCAAGGTTTCGCTGTCTTGCCGAGCTAAGAACAACAAATCATCTACCAATCGGCCCAATCGACGAGTAATCCGCTCTACTACAAGCAGTTGGCTATGCATAAATTCAGGATCGGGTTGCGGGTCTGTGAGAGCCACCTGCACGTTGGTCTGAATCACCGCAATCGGGTTGCGCAGCTCGTGGGAAGCATCTGCCGTGAACTGTCTCAATCGCTGATACGACTCTCTGATGGGAGCCATCGCTAAGCCCGACAATAGCCACCCAACCGCTGCTACAGTGCCAACCATCAACGCCATTCCCAAAGCTAAGTCAAGAATCAGCCGCCGAATGGGCGTTGTCACTTCAAACCAAGGGTGACTGACTCGCAAATAGCCTAAAACCTGCCGCCCAATCTGAATCCGCTGGGTAATTTGGCGCAGGAGTTGCTCGTCTTTAACGTGAACTGTTTCCCCTCTTGGATTGAGATGTAGCGGAATGTTCAACGCTTGTCCCAAAGTAGACCACAGCAGTTCTCCAGTGGGACTAAACCATTCCAAATCGATATGGTCGTCATCCGTGGTGTCATCGTTGTTGCGAAAGCTCGCTTCTACATTGACGCGTAACTGTTGCCCATTTGAATGAGCGTCAGCAGCTTCCGAAACCGACTCAATCACGAGCGATCGCTCGACCACTTCCACCACATGATTTAGCGTGTCATCAACCCGCTCCACCAGGGTCGATCGCACGTAAACATAAAAGCCAATCGCAAACACCAGAAGTAACACCGCCGTGACGGCTGTATACCAGATTGCGAGTCGTCGTCGTGTAGCCTGAAACATAGTGCCTGAAATCGATGTAGTCCGATCAGTGGGCTCAAACTATTTCTGTGTTACTGTGTCTTATGAGATTTAGGAATTGGCTCATAATGTGCATGATCAATCTTTTTTCAAGTGGCTCTTTTGCCAGTTTGAGAGGAACGATTACACCTTAGAGAAAATTCAATCTCACAGCTAATAAGAACGGTTCGGAGGAGACCGCATGGGCATTTACGTAGGAAATCTTTCGTACTCTGCAACTGAGCAAGACGTAACCACGCTCTTTACAGAGTACGGCACTGTCAACAACGTTCAGCTTCCTGTTGATCGGGAAACCGGGCGAGTTCGCGGTTTTGGTTTCGTTAATATGTCATCAGAAGACGAAGAAACTAGCGCAATTGAGGCACTCGATGGTGCCGAGTGGATGGGTCGCACTCTGCGCATAAACAAGGCTCGTCCCCGCGAAAGCAAGCCACGCTCTTATGCTAGTGGCGATCGCGTATCCCAAGCTTGGTCATAGGAAGGAGAGTCTATGGCACAGGTCAACGTTGGAAGAGATGAAGCAATCGAGTCGGCTCTCCGTCGATTCAAGCGTCAGGTTTCGAGAGCGGGTATTTTTGCCGATTTACGCCGCACTCGTCATTTCGAAACTCCTGCTGAAAAACGCAAGCGCAAGGCGAGCAGTCAGCAGCGCAGGCGTTCTTCTTAGAATTCTTCGCATAATCACGAACTAGGGTGTTGCATATTCGAAGAATGATTTTGGTAGGGACATAGCATTGCTATGTCCCTATTTAGGTTACTGAATTTAGGTTGCGGACGCTTCCTCCGCATTCCTTACTGTCTTATCCGTTGTAAAAGTATCCGGCGTAGACGAGCCAAGTTCTGTGAGGAAACGGAGGGCTTTTGCGATACCTAACGCACAATCAAAAGGCGAGGTTTCGTAAAAGCTTCCCCATGCTTGAGCTTTGTGATTGTCATAGACCGCCGCATGCTCTGGATGCTTCTCCAGCCAGGTAATCCGCACTGCGTGACCAATCAACACGTCTAACACAATGTTGCCTTGAATTTGCAAATCAGGATTTTGTTCCGCCAATGCAGCGAGTTCCATTAGCGCTTCCACATTGACTTGGCGATATTCTGGCGCTTGGATTTTGTTGAGCAAATGCTCTACTCGTAGGGCAAAGTTCTTTTCACCTGGAGTCGTCTCAGACAAAATGAGCTGGCTGTCGAGGCGATTGCGTCGCTCTAACTTGTCACCAATCACAATGCCCTTGCAGTGCTGCAATACCGTCCATACGTTTGGATAGAAGTTCGGTGGTACCAGATTGAGGGAGCCATCCCGCTGCCGCTGTCGCAACCAGCTACTGCCTTGAGGTGCGGCTTCTTCGCCCTTCGGTGGCACCACCCATTGAATATCTCGCCGACTGACTCGCAACGACTCTTGCCGAAAGAGAGATTGATTCAGTCCGGCATATCCTTCTAGAACTTGTCGCAAACGAGTCTTGATTTCAAACGGACTGAGCTGCATCAGATGCTCATAAGCTTCATCTTGCGAGAGTTCAAATGACTGAGCCAGTTCGCTGGTAATCAGCAAAATCAGATAGCCTACCCGTAGCGTCAGCAATCCGTCAAACAGTTGAGGATCGGTCTTAATCAGCACGCTGAGGTAGATCAAGACTTCCTGAGTTAAGGGGCGATCGCGCACATCTTCTCCGCAGAAGGTGTGAATTTTTTCCATAATCTCATCATGAGACATCGGCTCTGTGATCAGCGAAGCCGCACTATAGGCTTTTCCGACCGAAATTTGCTTCTGTCGCACCAAAATATCAGTGACTGCGTCTGACAATCCAATATCGACCTTGTTGAGCAAACCTGCCGCCCGTCGAATGACTGCCCACAGCTCGATCTGAGTTGCGTTTTCATACACTTCATTGAGCAAATCGAGCACGGTTACCGGATGACCTGAGCTGCCAAAACCCGTGTCAAAGTCTAATCCCTTGAGCCGCGCCAAGGTTTCCAACAGCTCAATCTGCTCATACAGATTAGTGGACTCCCGCAGACTGTTTAATAGCAGTGAAATGTTTGTTTCGCACTCTAGCAAGAATTCCTGCATACTGCTGAGTGGCCAGCTTTGGTCAGGCTGAATGCGTAGGTGTTGCGATGACTGACGCCGCTCTTTAAGAGGGGTTTGAGAGAACTGGAACGAGTGAATCTGATCGATCCGTTCAGTTTTTGCCGTGAGCAGAAATTGCCGCAACTGCCCCAACCGGACTGGAGTCCCATCGCAGTCACCGTTACTGAGTTGTTGAATCAGACCGAGTAGCGGTGATTCGTCAATGCTGCCTCTGCGACCAATCTCAAACATGGTGCGGGTTAGCAAAAGAGTGACCGTGGGTCGGCCAGACTCACTCCAGTGGCGATGAATATAGGCCAATTCTCCACGAATTTGCGCTACTAGAAAATGATAGTCAAAGGTGAGATAAAACTGTTGGGGATCAAGAAAAGAGGGTAAAAATACAATGGTTTCCCCCTGAATGCGAAAGACTCGCGATGTTGTCAAACTCCGCAACCGCCTCATAGGACGACCACTTAGTTCAAGCTTTTCATTCCGCCCAATTTGACTGTAGATTCCCGACAGTTCACTCGCTTGTCGCACTTGTAAGGGCGCAAGTTGCTCAGGAGTCTGAGTTTCAATGCCGTAAGTCGCAAGCTTGCGCTTTAAAGGTTCATCTTCTGCAATCAATGCAATTTGAACCAATGGGGAGGAGCGATCGCCCGCTTTGAGATGTCGTCCAAGGGGATCAATATCGCCCAGCGCAATCAGCCCGTCTTGCAGCATTTGACCTAGCAGAAATAGGCTTTGCGCCCACACCAAAGGCAAATTGTGGTTAGGCAAACGTGTCTGGCTTTTGGGAGATTGTCGTTCCGTGTCCAAACAGTCTTCAGCCACGTAATACAGCTCAGGCAGTAGAGGAAAACCGTCTTTCTCGACCGCGAGCCGATCAAGCCGTTGGCGATAGTCTTCAATTTGAGCGCGATCGCCCCGAAACAAAGCATCCAACAGCAAATAGGTAAAAAACAACGGCCACTCACACTCAATGTGCTCGAACTGCTTCAGTTCCCACGGTTCGTAATGCAGACGACTCACATCCTCAATCACCGTCTGGTGTCCATCGCGCAAAAACCTCTTGCAGCCGTAGTTACCCTGCAACTTATCCACCACCTGCTGCCGAGTTTTCTCTGTCAATGCCGCATCATCAATCGCAAAAGCCGGAAAGCCAATCACGCTCAAGGTAGCCGCATCCACTTCTTTAGAGCCCGACTCACGGGGCAGTAGGGACTCTAGAGTAATGCGAGCCCGAGCGATTTCATCTGGCAACACATGAATCACAGACGACTGTCCGCCCCGCACCCCAAACAAGTTGATGCCATTCATGGCTTCTAGGGCAGCTTTTGCCATCCCAACAGAACTTGCATTCAGTTCAGGCTTGCCATGGTTAATTTTGTTCCCTCTCTCCCAAATGCCGTAGTCAGGAGTCCGGTACGCACGGCCAATGTAATACACCAAATTTTGAACCGCATTCACCTCGTCCAGGGTGTGAATGATTTGCAGCCCCGATGCCGTCATCTGGGCCAGCATCAGGAGATAGATAGAGGTCGCATCGATCTGCAAATGTCCCCAGTCGCCATCGCCAACTACGGTGTCACCCGTCTCGGTATCGTACTTGGCGTGAAGAGAATCGATTGGAGCTTGTGTAACCTTGAACCGTTCAATCTTTTCCGCCTGACGCATCATGCTAAAGAGCAGCCCGCGCATCAACTTGATGACGCTATATTCCAGCTCGTAGGTGCGCCCGTTGTGTTCATCGACTTTACGATAGGCTAACGCCAATCCCCACACTCCAAGAATGCTGTAAACGTTGTCTCGCACCCAGGCATCGGTATAGTCGCCGTGAATATTGATGTCTGTGCTAGCGGGCAAAAGCCCTGTAACAGGATGCTGTCGCGACAAGATTATGCCGTGGACTTGGGCATAGTACTGATCGAGAAGCTTGAGCCGAGATTCGAGTCCCTGATCCCATCGTGTCGATTGCAGCTCAGAAGAAGACGCAGACGATTGAGCAGAAAAGTGGTTGACCATTCGGGGTTGAAACCTGGACTTAGAGTAAGGGGTAGCAGATGAAGCAGATGAATTTATTGCAATGAATTCATCAAACAACAATCTAGGTCTATCTGGGGCTATCTATCAATCAAATTAAGTGACGTTTGCTGGCAAGTGACAAGCGTGATCACCGATGAGGTTATTCGCCTGTGAAACGGTCAACGAGTTTTTCGATAGCAGATAGAAATAGAAGTGTGATGTCTATTCTAAGGAACCTATTGCAATCTGACCGCACAACTCACTGAACTTTGTGTTCCCTGTTTCTGCGGAAAGGTTACACTTTTTGGGAGCCGTACTCCGCGAAGTGGATGCGTAGGATATCTAGAACATCTAAGAAGTCCTCAAGCATCTCTCCTATAAGATATAGATACCTCAAAGGCTTATATCATGGCGATATCAGAATCAGAACAGTTGCGTCCTGCCCTCGAAACCGCACAAGTCTTAGAATTTCCTCTCCACTTAACAGATGACTATGCAGGCTGGATTTTGAGCGCGTTGAACCAAAACCGAGGACTGCATGTGATTACCCTCAATGCTGAGATGTCAATGCAGGCTCGGCAAGATCCCCAACTCGCCAAAGTGATTCTAGCTGCAGATCTGGTTGTCCCGGACGGAGCCGGTATCGTGCTGTATTTTTGGATGAGAGGCCGCAAGGTTAGCCGATGTCCAGGCATCGAGCTGTCGGAAGCCGTGGTTCGAGCCTGCGGGTCGCGATCGCCACACTCTGTCTTTTTCTTTGGGGGCAAGCCGGGTGTCGCTGAGGCTGCATCTCAATATTGGGAACAACAGCTTCCCGATCTGGCGATCGCCGGGGTTCAACACGGCTACCTGACAGACGAAGATGTTCAGCGCCTCGATCAATCTCTTCAGACGCTTCAGCCGAGCGTTATTTTTGTAGGATTAGGAGTGCCTCGCCAAGAATTTTGGATCGCGGAGCATCGCCATCTTTGCCCCAACTCAATCTGGATTGGAGTGGGGGGCAGCTTTGATATCTGGGCTGGCAACAAGGATCGTGCACCGCAGTGGTTTTGCGACAACCATCTGGAATGGCTCTACCGTCTCTACCAAGAACCCTGGCGCTGGCGCAGAATGATGGCATTGCCACACTTTGCCTGGATTTCTTTGATCCAGCGATAGCCAATCTTAGACATTCTCAGTCACGAAATCGTCAGAACCATCAAGATGCAATTTGATCTTTTCTTTATGACAATTTAGCCACATTATTGGACAGCATAAGCTGCTAAAGAATATATTGGCTCGTTAGTATCAGTGGTGGCATAGGTAATCCCTATCGCAAACGGAACCTTCATCTCAGTTTCCAGCTTTCTTGTCTTCTTCTGAAATTCATGAACCTCAGTAATTGAGACGTGCTCATGCCTCCTAGCGTTCTTTCAGATCAAACTCCGCGTTCCACCTACAGCGCCCAGGCAAATGATCCGCCCATCGGCACCGTTCCGCCTATGGGTTCTTTTGGAGCCGTTGCTTCCACGGATCAATCCTCTACAGCTTCGGCTCGGAATCAAAAGGCACTGAAGCCTATCATTGTCAGCTTGCAGCAGGTCTCAAAACTGTATGGCAAATCTAGCAAGGCTCTTGACAATGTCAATTGGCAGGTGCGGCAGGGAGATTTCTGGTTTGTGACGGGGCCATCTGGGGCGGGCAAGTCTACATTACTAAAGCTCCTTTATGGTGCTGAGCGAAGCACTCATGGAGATGTGCTGGTCAACAGTCACAACTTGTCCCGTATTAAGGGCAACAAAATGTCGCTGCTGCGACGACAAATCGGAGTTGTCTTTCAAGACTACAAGCTGATTCCTCGGCGTACGGTCTCCGAAAATGTTGCGTTTGTGTTGTGGGCTCAAGGTTTTACACGGAAGGAAATTCATCGTCGGCTCCTGCCCACACTGCGCATGGTAGGACTGCACGATAAAGCCAATCGCTTTCCCGACGAGCTTTCTGGCGGAGAACAGCAACGCGTTAGTATTGCACGGGCGATCGTGGGCACTCCGCCCATTCTTTTGGCCGATGAACCCACGGGCAATCTCGATGTTCACAACTCATGGCAAGTGATCAAGATTTTGAAAAAGCTGAATTCAATCGGCATCACAGTCATCATCACCACCCACGACGAACAGCTCGTTCGCATGTCTAACCATCCAGTCGTTCAGCTCCGAGACGGGCGACTGCACCAGATGCGAGACTGGGAACTGGGTCGGACTTAAATCTCACTTCGATGTTAATGGCGTCGAGTCATTTGCCAACTCAGCACGACAACAGGCAAAATGCCCACCGCAACGATCGCCAAAGCAGGGGCTGCGGCCTCTGCTAAGCGTTCATCTGAGGCAAGGCGGTAGACCTGCACTGCTAAAGTATCAAAGTTGAACGGGCGTACAATGAGTGTGGCTGGCAGCTCTTTCATCACATCCACAAACATGAGGATGGCCGCCGTTAGCAACCCGCTGGTCATGAGAGGAGCGTGGACATGCAGAAGAGTGCGGCCTGGGCTATAGCCGAGCGATCGCGCCGCATCATCAAAGCTCGGTTTGATCCGCGCGAGGCTGGATTCCACTGAGTTGAACGCTACTGCCAGAAAGCGCACCAAATAGGCAAACACCAATGCCGTAATTGTGCCGCTGAGCAAGAGACCCGTTGATATTCCAAAGGTGTCTTGCATCCAGGTATCTAGAGTGTTGTCGATGGTGCCGATGGGGATCAAAATGCCGACGGCTATCACTGTGCCGGGGAAGGCGTAGCCTAGGGATGCTAGCC
>CAKZMO010000017.1 GCA_937128595.1 uncultured cyanobacterium
CAGGCACTTCAACTGGGGGAATTTTGGCTCTTGGTCTGAGTAAGGCGAACGAAAAAGGGAAACCCGAATTTTCAGCCGAAACCCTCAGCGAAATTTATAAAAAGGAAGGCAAAAAAATATTTCCCCAAGGCACCTGGACTTCCGCTGCCCGTCACCTTTGGAGAGGGTTTGGCATCTCAGAAGAGGTGTATTCCCATCAGGGTTTAGAAAGGTTGCTCAAAGACAAATTCGGTAATACCACCCTGGGTTATGCACTGACGAAGGTATTGATTTCGACTTACGAAATCGTCGATGGAGAACCGCTCTTTTTCAAAAGCTGGGATGACGACTATCAAGCCGTGAAGATGCGAGATGTTGCCCGCGCTACGTCAGCGGCTCCGACCTATTTTGAACCTCATCAGATCAAAATCATTTACGACCAAGATCAATACTACGAAAAACACAAGTGGAAATATGAGAAGGAGAAATATAGGCAGATTATTGCCGAGAAAAATATAGATGGAAAAGCAGTCATTGAGAAGACCCACACCCTGGTTGATGGTGGGGTTTTTATCAACTCTCCTGCGGTTTCAGCTTATGCTGAGGCCAAACGCCTTTTCCCTGACGATCAAGACTTGCTAATGGTGTCGATCGGTACAGGCCAAATCAACCCTGAAGCGTCTTATGAAGAGGCTAAAGATTGGGGGTTAGCCTCTTGGGTCAAACCGCTGATTAAGTTTATGTTTGATGGAGTTTCTGATGCTGCCGACTATCAGTTGAAATATTTACTCGGTGATGAACCTGGACGTTATTATCGACTGCAAACTGATATCGATGAAGAATCAGGTGCGATGGATCTTGCTGATCAAGAAAACATCATCAGACTGATCGACAGCGCTACAGATCTAATCAAAGATCAAGATGCAAACTTGGATAAGTTGTGCGAAGTGCTGTGTCGCTAGAAGGCGGGCAACTCATGAGTTAAACGGCCTCAGCTTTAAGTTCAGAAAAGCAGCATACCCATATGAGATAGGCGATCGCCATTGGATTTGGAATGTGCGATCGCCCCGCCAGCTTTTCTATCCCAGCAAAAGAAGCGATCGCCCTGCCGTTGACGATATGCTTCCATGGATCTCTTGTGTTGAAAACAGCTCAGCCGTTTAATAATCGATTCACCGCCACAGCCACGGATGGAAAAGCAACCGGGTAAAGCATTTCCCCATTGACCGTTATTTCTGATTGATAATCGCCCTGGCTGGGTTCACGCAACACGGTGAGCTGTCGTTGTTTCAAATTCACGACCCAATATTCGATAATTTCAGCACGGGCATAGGCTTTCCGCTTGGCATCCAAATCTTTGGCTAAGCTACTGCTGGCATATTCGATCAGCCAAAAAATATGTTCTGGATAGGGATGATGAGTGCGGTATCGATCTCGCAAGGGTTGCACAATGGCGATATCTGGCTCCGGTTCCGAGTTGCTATTGGGTAAGGTAATGGGTTTTGCATCCCGAATCAGGGCATCTTGCCCCAACAGTTCTCGCAAGTAATCCGCTCCGTCAGTGCTCAGTTGAGCATGTTCTGGCCCTTCAGGAGACACCTCAATAATTTCTCCATTTAATAGCTCGACCGATTGACCGATCAAAATACCAGCCTCAATCATTTGATGGTATTGATCTAGAGTCCATTTGGCGATCGTGACCGTCATGGTGTTGTCCTGTAGTGATCGTGCTAGCTCCCATCAACTTTATTTTGCCACTTGAAGAGGCGATGTTTGATTGGGCTAAGAGAATCGCGCCATTGAGAGAATGGCGATCGCACTACCAAATCCTGCTCATTTTCAGTTCGAATCCTGGAAGTTCAGGGCTGCAATTCACCACTGCGGGGTTGTTCAAAATTTCAGGTGGTTGCTCAGAACGATACACATGAACTTGTTGAGTTTTGCGATCAATCAGTACCCCTAGCCGAACTCCATTGGCCATATATTCGTCCATTTTGCTTTGTAGCCCTGCTAGGGTATCGCTGCTCGACCGTAGCTCCACCACAAAATCAGGAGCAATGGGTGCAAACGACGCTTTTTGGTCTGGGGTTAAAGCATTCCAGCGATCGCCCAAAATCCACGATGCATCGGGCGATCGGGTTGCTCCGTTTGGCAAGGTAAAGCCTGAACTAGAGTCAAATGCCTCTCCCGTACCATCTGCTTCTGACCAAATATACAGTTGCCCAAATAGCCGACCGTTCCGATTTCCGGTATCTGAAAACGCTGGAGGCATAACGATCACGTCTCCGTTGGCATTGCGTTCAATACGGAGTTCAGGATTGGTCTGACAAAATTCATAGAACTGCTGATCGCTCACGGGTGCAGCTGCGATCAAGGATGACAGATTAATTGGCACTGACATATCCACGGCATTGACCAGAAGGCTTGTCATAAGCAGATTGGCTCCACCCAGAAATATCATGAGCCTATTGTAACGAACCGCTTGCGAGTGAGATTTCTCGATGTGGGTTTTAAGTGTGGTGATGGCGATCGCCCATTCGCTGAGTTTGCAGTGGTTTCGCTAGAGGCGATCGCTCTATTCACAATGTCGAGTCATGTGGCTCTGTTCTTCATAGAGAGCGATCGCTCTTGGAAAAGTGGCGATCGCCAAGATTTTCGCAAAAGAAATTTTCAAATTCAGGACTGAGAACTGCATATTCAACCTAAGTCATTCGTAGATGCTTTTGAGCAAGCTGCTCATATTGCACTACCACTGGAGAATATACATGGTGTACGCAGAAGTTCAGATGGCAAAGACACGGGCTCTGATGGATAGCATCGAGCTTGCAGAAACTCATACGGCTCAAATCGAAGAAAGGGTAGAGAAAGTTGACCAAGAACTAGAAGAGGCTCGCCGTGATCTTGCCAAAACAAAAGAGATTTATGAGAACCTCGATAAACTCAATACTGCTCTAGAAGTCGCCTCTACGCTACTCGCGTCAGTTACTATCGTTCCTACAATTGGTGTAGCAGCCTCGGCATTGAAAAAAACCATTGACTTGACTCGCTACCCAGTTGATAAAGCAACTGATGCCGCACGTGTTCTTGAAAGTATCTCTCAGGAGCTTCGAGCAAAAATCTATCGGGTTGAGGAACAAGTAGAAAAGGTTGATCACAAGCTACTCAGCACTCTTAATACCCAAAATGATTTCCAGGTTTTACTGGGTGATGCGCAGTCTTGTATTGATTCGCTTTCAACTTCTAACTCGTCGAAGGCTGAATTACTAGAGCAAATAGAAGCAGCCTCAGCAATTGCTAATCCGGTTGTTCGAAACCTAGACAGTGCTCAAAAAACTTTTCTCGAAGGGATAATTTCTGTTGAGAATCAAACCCTCAAAGCCGAAGAGCAGATTAACAAACTGTTTCAGCTAGATGCTGCAATCAATCAGGCTCTGAGTGAGCTTAATCCAATGATTAAAGCCTTGGAGGATATTAAGCAAGCACTTAAGAAGACAGTCAGGGTTCCTTATGGAATCACTCCAAAGATGTGTAAGGGTAAATGGGGAATTCCATATCCCTGCGGCACACCCGTTTACTTTAGCTTCTCAGTGATGCAAATTCTCGAAGGCCCCAGTAGGATCATCAAACCTGTTATGGACTTATTGAATAAGGAAGTCGATAAGATCCTACGTCCCTTGCTGCGAAAACTGAACTTGGATATCAATCTAGGTGGGATTCCTGGTGCTGAAGAATTGGAATCACTACGCAATCAGTTAGAGTCTATATTGAATGATGCTATTGACGATTTTGCTCGCCTGATACTGGAGTTTAAAGTCCCGGCAGGAGCCTTCTCCAAAGAAATGCTGGAAGCCGCTAGCAAAATGAAGGAGATCAACGATTGCTGTCACCTAAACGTTGAAGAACGACTACAAAGAATTGAGTAGGCCGGATTGCACTATTGTCTTATGCATTGCCTTACTCATTCATTCTAATAAATAAGTCACAATCTCAAAAAGACTGGTTTTCTAGGAGGGGCGATCGCAGTACTAGTGCGATCGCCTTCAACGTGCTGGGTTGAGGCAACAAAACCCAGCATATTTACCTTTCAATAGTGTGGGTGGTGAGGGAAACGGTAATCGCAGCGCCGCCTTACTTTGAGAGAGCGATCGCCTTTCTGCTGAGGTTGAGGGACGATCGCGATTATGTCATACGGAAAGGGCGATCGCCCATTTCATCCATCAGCGATCGCCCACTCAATCCAATCACACTGCTTACGAGCCTGATCGCTTACACTAAAATCAATCTGCTCGATCGCAAATTTTATGGTTCCCAACACCTTACGCTGGACGACCCGCGACCTCGACGCCATGCCCGACGATGGCGGCTGGAAACGCTACGAAATTATTGATGGAGAATTGTACGTGACTCGTGCCCCTCATATTCGCCATCAGGGTGTTGCCGGGAAACTGCACGTTCGACTGGAAACCTGGTCAGAGAGAACTAGACTCGGGAGTGCATTCCAAGCACCCGGCGTCATTTTTACGCCCACCGATGCCGTCATTCCTGATGTTGTCTGGGTGAGCCGAGAGCGTCTTGCTAACGGCATTGACGAGGCCGGACATCTGATTGTCGCTCCCGAACTCGTGGTTGAGATCCTTTCTCCTGGCGAGCTGAACGAACAACGCGATAAGGAAGTCAAGCGCAAACTCTATTCCCTTCACGGCGTCCAGGAATACTGGATTGTCAGTTGGCAACGAGAAATTATAGAAATTTACCGCCGTTCAGAGGCTCAGCTTCGGCTCGTCAGCACCCTTTTACGGGATGACTCTCTCACATCCCCCTTGCTGTCAGGGTTTAACGCCCCGCTGGCTCAAGTTTTTCAGTAATCTCAGGCTGTGGAGCGAAAAAGCTAATGGACAACTTCGTGGCAAAGCCCTATAAACAGTAAGGATTAGGTTTTGGTCATTGGGTGAATGCATGTACTGTATCGAATCATGCGGGTGAGCTGGAGTCAGTTCCGCCTCTACAGGTTTATTCTTGGCATCGTTTTGGGGATCGTCATTGCTTTGAGTAGTTTGGCGATCGCCAATGGAGAGAGAAATCTTCCTGCTGCTGCCTCAACTCAATCTTTTGCGGCGATCGCCACCCCTCCAGCCACCTCATTACTAGACCAGGGTCGCCAAGCCTATGCCGCCCAACGGTTTAGCGAGGCCGTAGCCGCTTGGGAAGAAGCCGCAGTATTACTCTCCAATCAGCCCCTTCAGCAAGCCCTAGCTCTTAGCTATCTCACCGCCGCTTATCAGCAACTCAGTCAGTGGGAGGCGGGCGATCGCACTATTACCCAAAGCTTAGACATACTCTCCACCGCTCCTGACTCAGCTCAGACAGTAGCCGTCCGCGCCCAGGTTCACAACACCCTCGGCAGCTTGCAGTTTGCCCGAGGTCAGACCCAAGCTGCTCTAGAAACTTGGCACACTGCTGCTGACTTATACATACAAGTGGGAGACGAGTCTCGCATTTTCAACAGTCTCTTAAACCAGATTCAGGCTCAGCAGGCTCTGGGTTACTATCAGCAAGTGCAGAATACATTGATCACCCTAGAGCAGCGCTTACCTGGGCAGTCGCTGCCCCTGCAAGTGCAGGGCTATCAGCGGTTGGGGCAGACCTATCGAGTGCTGGGTGATTTGACAACGGCTCAAGACCACTTACAAACGGCTCTGAGCTTGGCTCAGCAAAACAACATTGCAACGGCTGTCATTTTGCTAGAGCTGGCCAATACGACTCAGGCGCAAGGCGATTGGGAAGGGGCGATCGCCCTATATCAACAAGCGGAGCAAACCAACGATTCAGCGATTCGGCTCAAGGCTCAGCTCAATCAGCTACAGCTAGTAGTTCAGCACGATCCAGATGCAGCTTGGAATTTGGCCTCAACCTTGCCGAGGGCGATCGCCAACCTATCGCCAGGACGAAGCCAGATTTATGCCTACATCAATGCAGCTCAGAGCCTGATGCAGTTGAACACACCGGATGCGATTGAAGTGTCTGCTCGTTTTCTGGTGGAGGGAATTCAACGCAGCTTAGATGTACAAGATACTCGCGCTGAGGCTTATGCCAGAGGCTATCTAGGTCATGCTTACGAACTTTCTCAACAGTGGACTGATGCACAACAGCTCACAGAACAAGCGCTGCTGCTCGCTCAGTCCCTTAACGCAGAGGATATGACCTATCAGTGGCAGTGGCAGCTTGGCCGACTATTCGAACAACAACGCCAACGAGAATCGGCATTGCAAGCTTATCGGTCTGCTTTTGCAACGCTTCAGTCCTTAAAGCAAGACTTGGTAACTGTCAGTGACGATTTGCAGTTCTCGTTTCAGGATAGTGTAGAACCCGTCTATAGAGAGTTGGTAGATTTGTTGTTGCAGCCTGGTACCCAATCTCTGCTGAGCAGTCAGGCTCGACTCACAGAGGCCAGAGAAGTACTTGAAGCCCTACAAATTGCAGAACTCAACAACTTTTTTCGAACAGCTTGTCTCGAAGCTCAGCAAGTTGACTTGGAAGCGGTGAGCCAACCCACAACGACCATCATTTATCCTATTATCCTGCGCGATCGCCTCGAAATCATCGCTAGCCTGCCAGGACAACCCCTGCGACAATACACCAGTTCAGTCACTCAGACTGACTTGGAACAAACCCTATTTGACTGGCGACAGAACTTAGAGAAACCTTTCACTGCGCCCGAAGGTAGAGCACTGGGTCAACAGCTCTATCGCTGGATCATTGAGCCGATGGAAACTGTGCTGGAAAACACTAGCACTCAGACGTTGGTGTTTGTCCTCGATGGAGCCTTGCGAAATACCCCGATGGCGGCTCTGTATGATGGTGAGCAGTATTTAGTAGAAAACTATGCGATCGCCCTTTCTCCGGGGCTACAACTCCTGGCTCCCCGTTCTTTGCAAGAAACCCAGGGAGCAGTGCTATTGGGCGGGCTGACAGAACCTCGACACGGATTCAGCGCTCTATTCAACGTAAAGGACGAACTTCAAACCATCCAATCCTTGTTCAAGAGCCGAGTGCTGCTCAACCAAGATTTCACGACTACGGCATTGTCTCAACAAGTCGAGAGAACTGAGTTGCCCATTGTGCATCTGGCGACTCACGGACAGTTTAGCTCGACCCTAGAAGACACCTTCATTTTGGCTTGGGATCGCCCTATGCCCGTGAATGAGCTGAGCCGCTTATTGAGAACAGGCGACCAAAACCGTCTAGAGCCGATTGAACTGTTGGTGCTCAGTGCTTGTGAGACAGCCACTGGCGATAGTCGAGCCGCTCTCGGCCTTGCCGGAATTTCTCTGCAATCGGGTGCCCGTAGCACCTTAGCGTCTCTGTGGAATTTAGATGATGCGTCTGGGGCGTACTTTATGAGCCAGTTTTATCAGGCCCTGGCCCAACCCAGTACGACAAAGGCAGAAGCCTTACAACAGGCTCAGCGATCGCTCATTGCTAACCTTAATTACCGCCACCCGACGTACTGGTCGGCTTATGTGCTAATCGGCAATTGGCTGTAGTGATGAATGTTGTCACCCCGCCTATGGGGAAAGATCACTCTTTAGAAAGTTCGGATTTATCTACTAAGCGAAACATTCTTGCTGGTCTATTATCATTAGCAGCACCTTTGAGATAGAGCAGAAGTCTGCGAACGATCATGGCTACACATGCCTTCTCTTTGATTGAGCACGTCCAAACAGGATTGCTGCCGTATCTAAATCTCCGCAGCAAAGAGCCTTATAATCCGGTCATGGTATACGCTTGCCCTCGCCGTAGCGAGGGCAGAAAACAGGTAACGATGCGGCTATATTCGAACACCCAGATTATCCAGTACCGGTGGTCGGCGAGTAAAGCCATTCTTCGTAACAAAGCGTATCAGCACTCTTACTCCTAACTTAGATGTGAAATCATAGAGGAGAACAAGCCCTAGCCAAGCCCTGAAACTTATTCTTGTCTGCTGCCGTGCTGTGCTCAATTGTTGATTTTAATAAAACACTTCCATACCAATCATGAAAGATCTTGGGCAAGCATTGAACGAAAAAATTGAGCAGATTACGGAAAACTGGGTGTTAGCCGTTCATCAAGACTCCGAAATTGTCAGCGCTCGAAAACTTGCCTATGAAGCGGTTCGCAACAGCCTACCAGAAATTCTAGAAGAACTGTCAAAATTGTTGTCTGAGTACAATCTCAATGCTGACAAAGACTATTCGGAGAAAGTAGAAGAAAAAAGTCTATACCACGGCTTTGTGCGAGCCCAGCAAGGATACGATACAGCTGAAATCGTCCGAGAATATCGGATACTCCGACAGGTCTTACTATCAGAAATGGAGCCTGATTTGTTAGAAGGATCTTCATTCGACACTTTGCATGCCGTTCGGCTGGTTGATCGCGTCTTTGATAAAATTATTACTCATAGTCTTGAACGCTACATTGAATCTAGAGTGACCGAAATCAGACAAATGCAGGGTCAACTGGTTTTGACAAATCAAGAACTAAGCCGACTGGTGAAAGCTCAAAAAGAGAATCTTTCATTTATGGCTCATGAGCTAAAAACTCCCTTAAATTCCATTATTGGTCATTCAGCTTTGCTCTTAAGAAAACAACAAAAGAAGCTGAAATCTATAGATACGGCTACTAACCTTGACCAAATAGAGTTAGTGATGAGAAATGGCCGTAGACTTTTAAAAATTATCAACGATACATTAGAGATCTCCCGCCATGATGAAGGCCAAATTCAGCTCCATTTAGAGCCAATCGATGCAAGCATCATCATTCAAGAAATTCTAGAAGATGGATTAGAGCCTCTTGCTCAAGAAAAAGAACTGACACTAACGATTGATATGAGTGAAGCGCCAAAATCAGTGCTGGGTGACTCACTCCGTATTCAGCAGCTTGTCTCGAACTTGGTCAGTAACGCTATTCGCTACACCGATTCTGGAAGCATAGAAATAATATGTCGAAGAAGCAGCTCTAATTTTTGGGAAATTGTTGTTCGCGATACTGGAATTGGGATTTCAGAAGAACAGCGAACTCGCATATTCGATCCCTATGTTCAAGACAACTCACAAAATCGGTCTCCTATCGGCACTGGCTTAGGGTTGGCGATCGTGAGTCGCATTGTGACTCTAATGCAGGGAGACATCCAGATGGTATCAAATGTTGGAGAAGGAACAACATTTACAATTCAGCTACCGTTTCTCGACCCTGAGAACTTTAGCGCCTGAGCATATCAGGAATGGGTTGCACAGATTGCCTCAAAAACGAGAGAATCCCCCATTTGTAAATCTATCGATGTTGGTAGTGCGCGCGTCTCGTTTCTCCTGACGGAGAGGCACTGCCAACGCGAGCAAGATGCCCGCACTACACATGCAAAACTGGAATGCTCCCTCAAGAGTTGCTTATATAGTGCTACGCTACGCGCTGATACAAAACTAATAGTTGATGGAGAAGCCGCGCGGTGCGCGGCTTCTCCATCAATATCTGTCCTAACCTATCTGCGCATTGCTATAGCAGCTATGAAATTGGGGCAACTCAAGAACCATAGCTCAGATTAGACTTAAGAATCTATGATGCCTTTTCCCTCTGAAAAAGGGGGCGAAAACCTAGCTGCCTGACACAACTTATTTTGCAGCCAAAGCTCTTAATAATGTAGGTTGCGGTTGAGCTTGCGAAACCCAACACAGTCAGATTGTAACGGCATTATTGGATTTCCTTACGTCAACCACAACCTACGATTTTTGGTCATTTCAGGAGACATATCAAGCAATCAGGGCGAAAGCAATTTCTTTTTCCCCAATCAACCCACAGCTACATCTGGGACTCTAGGTTCAACAGATAATCTATATGCGTACAGTGCATTGCTTAAAAGAATGTGGCATTGGCGATCGCCTCTGCATCTGAACGTAACACCGTTGCCAGATCGTCTTGCCTCAAGCTAACCAAGGTATGACGACCCTGTTGAGTAAAATCGAGGCGATTTAGGCGTACACCTGCGCCGAGCTTAAAAACATCTTGATTTAGTCGAAAACCGCGAATCGTGTCCACTCCCTGGCCTTTTTCTAAGAAGAAAATGTCGCGTTTGCCGCCGCCGATTAGGGTATCATCACCTAGCCCTCCTCGAAGTTTGTCTTTGCCGCCGCCGCCCTTGAGTAAATCGTTTCCACCATTGCCCCAAAGAATATCGTTTCCACCGTTGCCGATAAGCTTATCGGTGCCGTCGCCACCCCGCAGTTTGTCCTTGCCGCCTCCACCTCTCAGCAGATCGTCGCCATCGTCGCCCCAGAGTTTGTCGTTGTTTCCCTTGGCTTTGATCGTGTCATTGCCGTTGCCACCCCGCAGGCGATCGCGCTGACGAGTGCCGATGATGATCCGATCAAGCGAGGGCGTCGGATTATTTCCTGGATCGGGGCTAGTCTCTGGATTACTATCCGGCGTGCTACCAGGGGGAGGTGGAATCTCATCTGCCAGATTAGGAATTGCTGCAATCACAAAGTTGGCGGCCTGTAGCGGGAGGTCAGACAAAATTGTCACCACATCCGTACCATTCAAGTTCAGGTTTGTGCGATATTTATCGACCCCATTGGAAATGACCGGACGCGGTGTGTCTAGTGTCGCAAAGGCGGCGGCTGGAGTCGCAAATCCATAGTCTGGCGAGACCTGAATTATGTCATCGGCGACCACAAAATCAAACACATAGTCTTCGCCACTATTGAGGCCAAACGCAAAACGATCGCGCCCAGCCCCACCGCCTAAGGTATCGTCACCTCTGCCGCCGATAAGTAAATCGTCGCCTCCTTCGCCGCGCAGGCTATCGTTGCCTAGACCTCCATCCAGGCGATCGCCTTGGTCATTGACGGGATAATCTCCATTCGGATCTCGAAAATTTCTAAATCCTCGAAGGCTATCATTGCCCGCCAGACCTAACAAAATATCGCTGCCGTCAAATCCACTGATAAAATCGTCGCCTGAGGTTCCCTTGATTGAATAGTTTAGGGTTGAGGGAGGAGTTGTAGGTGTGGTCAAGGCCGGGACTTCATAACCGATATCCGCCAGAATAGCTAGATCTGCAATCGTCGGTAGCCCTGACCCAATGCCTCCACCAACATTAGGTCTCAGGCCGTTGGGCAACACAAAGCCAGAGGCAATATGCCCCCCATTCACAGGAATCGGATTCCCTCCGTTTATGGCTCGTGCGTTCGGGCCATCAAAAAGCTGATTTACGACTCGGCGACCATATTCGGGAGAAGGCCCTATCCCCAGCACATGACCGATTTCATGTAGCGCTAGGCCAAGATTTGCAAACCCACTAAAGTTCGGATCAAACGTGACAAACCCCACTCCCGGTTCGAAGTCGGTGCTGTTAAAGCGCTCATTCAAACTTGCATTGTTGAATGTATTGATAGGCCCTGCCTTAGCAGCCGCTCCAACTAAAGGCGCTGCCCCCACAAAAATAATCAAATCATCAACGGGATCGGTGAGGGTAATCGTCTCAGTAGCGTCTGTTTGTGGATTTCTAACTCGAATCAATGTCCCAGCGGGAATATCCTCAAAATCATCGGCAATAAACGATTCCCAGATGCGAGCGGCTTCTTCGATGCGTTGCTTGGCCTGCTCGTCAAAGGCGTTGTCTGGGGCAAATCGGTAATCAATCTTGATGTTAAATCCAGGTGTGCCCATCTTAAATCTCCATGCAAAAAGTATTCAGGAGTGAGTCACCCTAATCCTTAGCTGTGCCTATATTTTCCTGCCCTCTAGATCGGAATCGAAGTATGTTGACTGACTACTCTTGGCGGACAAAAATTTGAGGTGAGCCACGTCTAGTATGGGCAAAGAAAATTGGCTTCATCAACGTTCCGTACACTTTGTAACAAATATCACTCACAAGAAGCGCTCTTTTGCCTGTTAGCAATCAGGGGAAACAAGCCGAATTGGGCGATATGGGCTACGCCCAGGCAAGCTAACTTCACCCTTACCTCTCTAATTTTCTCTCCTGATTCCCGACTCTTAACTTCTCTACTCCTCTACGGTTGACTTAGAACGACTGTATGCGCAAGCTTTTTCACTAAGCTGTTCTTTCCAGATAGCTTGCTCAGAACTCAAGATCTTGGCACCATCTGCGAGTGCTGACAACACCCACAGATCGCTAACCCACCGCGACTGCCAATGCCAGTCGGGGGGCTAACGGTTCATGGTAAACCGTGGCTGCCTCGAATTGCACACAATTGCGGGGTAGTGAGGAGACTGAGTTCTGGTTTCTTCTCTCTGTAAAACAATTACAAGGAACCAGAACCACCATGTTTCAACCGTACGAATCGGGCGCATTTGCGTCCACCGCTTCCGGTGCTAGTTTTTCGGGCAGCCCGAAGCCAAATCTACACAATGAATCTGTGCGTCACTTGCTCTATGGTTCACCACAAGCCGTTCGCGAGGTAATCAAAAACCTGCATCACCGAGGCTATGCCGAACCCAACGAGTGGAGTCGTCTCATGCTCACCGACTGACCAGGTGAAGTGATGTGTATTCTTACCCAAACCGTTCAGATTGAATAGAAATAAGCCTACGGAGGGCGATCGCCCAACGAACCCGCGATACTCAACTCGTTCTGTTGGATTAACTCTTGCAATAAAAAAATGTAGTTTGCAGTACAACACAACCCTACGGTCTGAGCATACAGTGTCGCCAGTCGAGCATCGTGCCTCAACAACATGCTGCTCGAATTGAATTACTCCGTCTGACAGGCGTTGCTGCTTCGCAGACCCAAAATACGGTGCCAAGTAAGCTCAGAGACACCGCGAATGGGGGGCTTTGGATTGCGGAAGCGATGGCAAAGATCTTCGATGTTAGTAACGCCAGTTTTTCATCTCTTTTACAATCTTATATTTCCGATTTTTTGCGATTAGGTTAACCATCTTGCTCTAAGTGCAATATTTTGCGATCGCCCCAGATATAGCCTAAGTGCCTTTTCCTAGAGAGACAAAGCACTTAGGCACACAATGGAAAGCATTTAGTATCACTGCTATCTACTTCTTATAGATGCATTCAGTACCATCAAGCAGTTACTCCCCTAAGGAAGATATATGAGTAGAAATGCAGGTCGGGTTCAAGCAGTTCATCAAATTGTCAACCGAGAGTTGATGCCTCCCAAAACTCCACCGTGTCTAGAAGACATCTGGGCTGAGAATGTCTTCAATCTCACAAAAATGCAATCCAGCCTCCCCAAGGCCGTTTTCAAATCCATTAAAAAGACAATTGTGACGGGTGAAGAACTCGATCCTTCCATTGCCGACTCGGTTGCAACCGCCATGCGCGATTGGGCCATGTCCAAAGGGGCGCTTTACTATGCCCACGTGTTTTACCCCATGACCAACCTGACCGCTGAAAAACACGACGGTTTTATTTCAGTTCAAGGTGACGGCAACACGATTTCAGAATTTTCTGGGAAGGTGCTCATTCAAGGGGAACCTGATGGCTCGTCATTCCCCAACGGAGGCATTCGAGACACCTTTGAAGCCCGTGGCTACACTGGGTGGGATGTGACTAGCCCCGCCTACATCATGGAAACGGACAACGGAGCAACTCTGTGTATTCCGACCGTATTTGTGTCTTGGACAGGGGAAGCGCTGGACAAGAAGGTGCCCCTGTTGCGCTCTATTGCCGCCATGGACAAGGCTGCTCACAAAGTTTTGACGCTTCTCGGCAACGACGAAGTGGCTCGTGTCAACTCTAGCTGCGGAGCAGAGCAGGAGTATTTTCTAGTCGATGCTAATTTCGCGAGTCAGCGACCCGACCTACTGTTGGCTGGGCGGACTCTGTTTGGCAAGGCTCCCGCCAAAGGCCAAGAATTCGACGATCACTATTTTGGCGCGATTCCAGAGCGGGTGCAGGTCTATATGCAAGATGTAGAAGCAATGCTCTACAAGCTCGGCATTCCTGCTAAGACTCGTCACAATGAAGTGGCTCCAGGGCAGTTTGAAATTGCGCCCTTCTTCGAGGCGGCAAACGTGGCTAGCGATCATCAGCAGCTCATTATGACGGTGCTGAAGCATACGGCTAAAAAGCACGGCTTTGTTTGCTTGCTCCACGAAAAGCCCTTTGCCGGCATCAACGGATCGGGCAAGCACGTCAACTGGTCGGTGGGCAACTCGACTCAGGGTAACTTGCTTGATCCGGGTGATTCTCCCCATGAAAATGCTCAGTTTCTCGTGTTTTGCGGGGCAGTGATTCGAGGCGTTCACAGATACGGGCCCCTGATGCGGGCGGCGATCGCCACTGCCAGCAACGACCACCGACTCGGAGCAAACGAAGCTCCGCCTGCGATCATGTCGGTGTATCTGGGAACCCAGCTCGAAGAAGTGTTTGAACAAATCAAAACGGGTTCCGTCTCAGATTCAAAGCAAAAAGGAGTAATGGATTTGGGTGTAGCCGTGCTGCCGACCCTGACGAAAGATGCTGGAGATCGAAACCGCACCTCTCCGTTTGCTTTTACAGGCAACCGCTTTGAATTTCGCGCTGTCGGGTCAAACCAGTCAGTTGCAGGCCCCCTGATTGTCTTGAATACCATGTTAGCTGACTCCCTCGATTGGATTGGCAATCGACTAGAAAGTGAGTTGGACAAAGGGACTGAACTCAATGTAGCCATCATCACCGTGCTCAAAGAATTGATGGAAGAACACAGTGCTGTTGTGTTTGGCGGTAACGGCTACTCCGAGGAGTGGCACAAAATGGCCGTTGATGAGCGCGGACTAGAAAACTTGCCAACCACGGCAGATGCCCTCCCTGTTCTCAAAAAGGAATATATTGAAGACCTGTTTGAGAAGACCAGCGTCTTGACTCCAGTAGAGTTGGCTAGCCGCTTCGAGGTCTATTCAGAACAATATATTCTGTCCATCGAAGTGGAATCTAAGCTCGTGATTGACATGGTAAAAACCATGATTTATCCCGCAGCGGTAGAGTACCTATCCCAACTGTCTTCGACTATCTCCAGCCTTTTAGATCTGGGAGTCACCTTCGACAAGGAAAGCATCACAACGGTTGCCGAACTCTCTAACTCGATGATGCAAGCTACCGCGAAGTTGAGCGAGGCGATCGCCAAACATGACTTTGCCTCGACCGACGAACAAATGCAATATTGTGCCACCACTTTGCGTCCATTGATGGACGAAGTACGCACTCATGTAGACGCTTTAGAAGGTGAAATTGACGATACCTTCTGGCCGTTGCCCACCTATCAAGAAATGCTGTTTATCAAGTAGGTTCTGAGTCTAGACCATAGATCAGGTCAAAGGCGTGCTGTGCAGCATCTTCGCAAGAGATAAACCCCAATAAGGAAACGGTTAACGGTGGGGGAGCATGTCACTTTTGTTGCCCTCACCCTAAATCCCTCTTCCAGCGAAGAGAGAGACTTTGAATCTCTTGATCCCCTTCTTCCAGCAGTGGGAGAAGGGGCTGGGGGATGAGGGGATTTCGAGATAGTTGCAAACC
>CAKZMO010000018.1 GCA_937128595.1 uncultured cyanobacterium
GACAGATACAACCTGCACCCATCCGATACAAAAGTGATGACAATGGATCGTCGGTGGGGAAGTTGCACGCCCCGTAGAGTTGTTCAGTTAAATTGGCGACTGATTATGGCACCTATTCGTATCATTGATTATCTGGTCGTTCATGAGTTGTGCCATCTCGATGTACCCGATCATTCAGACCGATTCTGGCACAAAGTTGCCTCAATTCTGCCAGATTACGAAGAACGCCGAGAATGGCTGCGTCTCAACGGACCCACGCTTACGGTGTAACCCATCTTTCTGCCAGTTGCACCAGTGCCTTGGTTGTGATGTTGATTTCATTAGCGGGAATCGGTGTCTCACGCAGAATAGCTTTGATGCTTCTTCGCATGTCGCGTTTAACATCTTCACGGGTCGTCCAATCGATGACCGCCAGATGCCTCAACTGGTCAAATACCTCTCGTGATAGCTTAACGACTTCCTCATCGCCATGATGATCGGGTAGAACGGATTTTAGTCGATCGTAGAAGGGCTTTTCATAGACCTCCAGGCCCAGTCCAATGTCACCCGCCTGTAGTTCGATTAACTCATCGCGTAGTTTCAATTCTTCCATGAGAAGTTCAAGATCAGAGAGTCGCTGTTGCCGATGGGCTTCAATGAGTGTTTCAAGACGCTGCCGTAAAGAGTCGTAGGCGACTGGATTTTCATTCAGGCGTACCCGTAGTTCATGGCGAATGGCGTGTTCGACCTCCTGTGCCTTGCCCTGGGTATCACTGATGCTTTCGACGTAATGAACGAATTGAGCATCAAGAACTGAGATTGGCTCCTTGAGGAGATGCTCCATGTGGTCTGCTCGAATATGGTCGTCAATAAGCCGACGTACTTTTTCCCCTAATGGTGAGAGTTCAAATGACTCATCCCGATAGGTATTCCGTGCAGCCATCCGCACCTTACCGAGCCAGGCAAAATCGCCACGATAGGGGTTTGCAGCAGGATCAGGCATCACCATATCCATTGTCTGAGAGAACTTGCGGAAGGCGATGTCAAACTGAGCACGAATATCTTCGGGTTCGAGTAGCGCAATACAGACATACAGGTTGTTGCGGTCTACGTCATCGAAGAAGCGCATCACGTCCCGGTGACGCTCAGCAAGTTGGGCTTCGTCGTTGACCGGCTTAAGTACACCCGCAACATCCTCTGGATTGAACATTTCCAGTGCCATGCGAAGGTCAGCCGCAATTCCCCAATAGTCAACAACCAGTCCATAGCCTTTACCGGGCATCGTTCGATTGACACGCGCAATAGCTTGCAGGAGATTATGCTCTCTGAGTGGGCTGTCCAGATACATGACCTGTTCAATGGGGGCATCAAAGCCAGTTAACCACATATCACACACGATGACGATTTGTAGAGGATCATCCGGTTTGAGAAAGCGCGATTTGATCTCTTCTTGTTCTCGTGCTTCAGATGCGTAGGGGAGCCAATCGCTTCGTTCGCCATCATCTGATGACGCTGACATCACAAGCGCACATTCCGGGGCGTTTAGTTCAATCAAAGTGCGATAATAGCGCATAGCCGTTGCGCGATCATGAGCGACAACCTGAGCTTTGAAGCCGTTGGGCGCGATGTGTTCTTCAAAATGCTCAATCAAATCCATACAAACTGCGCGCACCCGCTGCGGAGCGGAGGCAATCGAGCGTTCGTTGGCATAACGTTGTTTGAGTTGCTTTTTCTGATCCGCAGGCAAATCCTTGAAAATACGCTCGAAAAGCTGGTCGAGTGTCGCGCCTTCGACGTGCAGATGGGGTAAGCGGGGATCATAACGAATTTCGAGTGTCGCACCATCTTCGACGGCTTGTTGGATAGTGTACGTGTCGATGTAGGTGCCAAAGGTACGGGGTGTGCTGCGATCTTTCTTGTCGATTGGCGTACCGCTGAAACCGATGTAGATAGCATTGGGTAACGCGGTGCGAAGATTTGTTGCCAGTCCTTTGTATTGCGTGCGATGGGCCTCATCGACCATCACCACAATATTCCCGGCTTTAGAGATTTCGGGATACGTCACACCCTGCTTTGTCTGGAACTTCTGCACCGTCGTCAGAATCGTCTTTTCGACACCTTCCTGGAGCAACTGCTGCAAGTCAGCAACACCCTCGGCGCGAACGGGATTGGGAAAGCCACACTTCTGGAACGTTGCGGTAATCTGTCTGTCGAGATCGCGTCGATCCGTCACGATGAGAACGGTTGGATTGGTCATCTCGCCCATGCGTGCCGCTTCGCGCTCCTCTGGACGGCGCAGTTTGAGTGCCAGCCAGAACATCGTCAGGCTTTTGCCGCTGCCCTGTGTGTGCCAGATCACACCACCGCGTTCTTTGCGTGTTCTGCCACGCATGATCCGTTCCATTGCCTTATTGACGGCTCGATACTGCTGGTAGCGTGCCAGCTTTTTCACCGTCTTACCACGCTCTGTCTCGAAAGCCATGAAATTTCGTATCAGATCGAGCAGGCGTGAAGGTTCAAACATCACGGACAACAGAATATCCTGTTGTGTGGGATCACGTCCGACGAGTTGTGCGACCTGAGAACGGTGCAGCGGCCAGGGATCACGCCAACGCAGGAAGAAACGGGCATCTGCACCAATGGGTGCGTAAGCTGCTGATGCGCCACAGGTTGCCACGAGAACTTGAGCGTGTTCGAAGATACGCGGTGCCTGTCGCTGGTAACGCCCTAACTGGTGAATGGCGTTTTCCAACGGGTGATTGATCGTCGGGCTTTTGCACTCGATGACCGCCAGCGGCAGCCCATTCACGAAAACAACTAGGTCGGGAATGATTTTGTCAGTATCGCCTAGCAGATCAAACTGATTGGTCACTGCGAACGTGTTATTGGCAGGTGTATCGAAATCGACCAGCTTTACCGTGAGGCTCTGGCGAGTGCCGTTGACCTCCTGGGGCAGGGAGAAGTAATTCACCAGATCATCATAGAAGGTCTGGTTGGCTTCCATGAGACTGGCGGCATCGAAGTGGGTCGCACGCCGTATCGCCTGCCGCACATTTTGATCGTTCAGCGCGGGATTGATGCGCCGGATAGCCGCCTCAAGCTGGTTGAGCAAGACCGCATCGCGCAGGCTGGCGCGTTCACCTTGCAGATTGGCACCGGGAACGTAGGTGTAGCCCATGCGCTCCAGCAGGTCAATCGCGGGCTTCTCGCTTAGATTGTACTCGTTGAGGCGGGTTGGGTCGGTCATGCTTCTACCTGGGTGATTGGATTAGTGGGGAACTTTAGTAACATCATCGCTGTGAAGATGATGACGGCTTCGCGAACTTTGGAAAGCTCTTCAAGTACCTGTGAATGTAAATCTTCGATGTTT
>CAKZMO010000019.1 GCA_937128595.1 uncultured cyanobacterium
TAGCTTCAGCATTTGAGTGAGCAATACAGCATCAAACAGTTTCATTTGCTGAATTTGTTTCCACTTCAATCCTTAAGTAACGTAATCGGGCGTGGAGGAGATTAGATTAGCTCTCCTCTGCGCACCATCTCTCGCCCTATCAACCCGATGGCCTAAACGAGATGAACCTGATGTCAATCAACCGTGCTGTGCAATTCTGTAGTGTGCTTGTTCTTCTGGTGATGGCACTGCTTGCCAACGCCCAGGAACCAGAACAACCCCTCTACCAATATCAGGGGGAGATCATCCCGATGTTGCCCGGCGGTCCAGACGGCAACGCTGAGGACTGGTTCGGCACCAGTGTTGATATTGACGATAATTATGCCGTGGTTGGTGCACGGTATGTAGACGATCATGGGTTGGCCAGCGGCGCAGCTTACGTCTTTGTGAGAACTGGCGCAGGCTGGCAGATTGAGGCCAAGTTGCAACCCGACGATCCACTAGCCGGGGCACAGTTCGGCATGGATGTGGCGATCTCCGGTAATTTAGTTTTGGTTGGCGCACCGTTCCACGACGGGGAGGGGGAAAATGCAGGTGCAGTTTATGTCTTCAGTCGCTCACAAGATGGCACATGGCCGCAGCAGACGAAGCTCACCCCACTGAACCATTGGCCAGGTGACCAATTTGGCCGTTCCGTGGACCTTGAGGGGAATATCGCTGTGGTTGGCGCGCCTTATGCCGGTCAACGTGGGCGTGTTTACGTGTTCAGGAATTATTCGCGCTTTGCTCAGTTTGGCTGGTTGGAGCGCAACCGCCTTCAGCCCGAATCATTCAACAGTGAAGAGGGCGATGATCATTTTGGAATGGCCGTCGCACTCGATGACAATCTGGTACTGGTCGGCGCACCCGACCATCATGAGCAAGGTAGTGCTTTCCTCTACAACGTCACACTGCTGGGCGCAGGCCAGTTGCTGGCACGTCTATCCCCAGCAGAGGCACCGTTAAATGACGGGTTTGGGCACACAGTCGCCATTGATGCAGGTACTGCTGTCATCGGCAGCCGTTATCAGACCGCCGATCAGTTGTTTGCGGGGGTCGTTCACATTTTCACCGAAGCAAATCGATGGGCGCAAACCACCCGCCTGACCGCCCCTGAACCACAATATCGGGACTTGTTTGGTAGTGCAGTTGCCATCGCCGGGGATCAACTACTGGTTGGTGCAGCATGGGGCGATGCCCAGGGTATGGATTCCGGCACGGTATTTCGCTTCAAAGCTGATAGTGACGGGTGGCAAGTACAACAGCCACTCACCACTGAGGATAGTGCAGCCTTCGACGAATTTGGATATGCGATAGCGATGGATGATGAAGCGGTCATCGTGGGTGCGGTATGGCATCGCCTTGACCAGGTTACGACGGGAGCCGCTTATATCTTCGATGGGATGGATGAAACAAGCAAACTCATCGCCGGGTTACCCACAGAACAACCCCATCGAAGGCTTGGTGACCAATTCGGTGTCGCCATTGACGCTGATACGGATACATTAATCGTCGGGGCACCGGGGCATAATGAGGGTGCGGTGTATCTGTATCAGCACACAGGCGAAGATTGGGACATCACAACGCACCTGAGACCGTTTGAGTTTGCCGATGAGCCTGGGCATACTCAATATGGTGCCACTGTTGCCATACATGCAACGACAGTCCTGATTGGTGCGCCCGGTGTTGACGATCATGGTGTGGCTTATCTCTATGAACAGCATGAGGATGGCTGGCAACCGCGTGTCAGGTTCCGCCCGGCAGATGGCCTACCAGGTGATCGTTTTGGCCATGCCTTGCACATGAGTGTTGATGAGATTTTCATCGGTGCGCCCTACTACGGCGGACATGGTGCCGTCTTCAATTACCATTATGACGGGGAAAACTGGAGACTGCATAACCGCATCCAGCCACAGAACCCACGTCCGGGTGATCTGTTTGGATGGCAGATTGAACAAGACAACGAGCGGTTGCTCATCAGCGCACCGGGCGCGAATGACGTCCGGGCATATCTGCGGGTCGCGGAAGAGTGGCAACTTGAACAAACCATCACCGAAACAAACACACAGGCGTTTGGCACGGCAATGCATCTACAAGACGGTCATCTATTGATCAGCGATGTGCCTACAGGTGCTGTATACAGTTATTCGTTGCGTATTTCCGGCTGGACGCTGACCGACCAGATCATAGGGGCTGAGGTTGATTTTGGCACACAGGTCAGACTGAACGCATCAGCTACCCAGGCTCTTATCACAAGTTCAGGTCACATATTCATCTACGGACGCCCGAACACCGCGCAGCCCTTCCAGCAAATCAGCACGCTACCACTCACCGATGGCGGCGATATTGCTGTACATGCTGACGTCGTTTTCGTTGGTTTAGCTGGGCAGGATAGACGCGGTAGTGTGCAAGTTTACACGCAGGTGGATTCGCTTTCGCTCGTGGCATATCTACCCTCAGCCACACCATCTTTGACATCTACTGTGACCGCAACACCTACACTAACACCAAGCTATACCCCATCGCCTACGCTGACGTACACCGCCACGCCTACCGCATCAATGACGGCTACGCCCACACTTACACCCACGCTGACGCCAAGCCATACTCCATCGCCTACGCTGACGTACACCGCCACGCCTACCGCATCAATGACGGCTACGC
>CAKZMO010000020.1 GCA_937128595.1 uncultured cyanobacterium
TCGATCGAAAGGAAGGAAATTCTTCGACTCTTGGCGGTTTTGTGCCATGTCGGGTTAAGTTTAGTATCGTGGGTTTGGTGTTAGCCAAGCTCACAACAACACAAGGCGGACAGTGTGGGGGCTCTAACTGTCCGTCTTGTTGTTTTCTGTTCCCCCAGCGATTCATGCCTAACGATTGACCTTGATTTGCAAATCATCAAGCATGACGCCTCAGTAGGCTGTCGCTGTGGGATAGGGCTCTGAATATGACATCAACACGCTTTCTTCAAATTCCTGAAATTTTTATGAAGTTGTGAGAGTTTCATGGCACTGTTCTGGTTCCACTGTCTTTCGATGTAAGAATCTGCCTGCACTTTCGAGAACTCTTATCCGGTCATATCGAAACTGCAAAAGCTGAGTAAGTTCCTACTACCTGTACTGACTGCAAAATGCGATGAAGGCTATCGAGCTGACGCGATCGCCAGCCGCAACAAAAAACGTCTTCGGAGATTGGAAAAATTGCGACCGCGCGATTGCATAGAAGTGCATATGAAGATTGAAGAGGACTGTGAATGGCAACATTAAGCCTTTGCATGATCGTGAAAGATGAGGCTGCTAACCTGCCAAAGTGTCTAGACAGTGTTCGATCTGTCGTAGATGAGATGGTTGTGGTTGACACGGGATCTACAGACGAAACTTTGGCGATCGCCCGTTCATACGGAGCGACGGTATATTCGATTCCTTGGAATCATGATTTCGCTGCTGCCCGAAATACAGCGCTTCAACATGTCACCAGAGAATGGGTTTTAGTTCTAGACGCAGATGAACGGCTCGTGGACGGTATTGGGGAAAAGCTACGTCGGGCGATCGCCAACGAGAACTGCTTGGTCGTGAACTTAGTGCGCCAAGAAATTGGAGCAACACAATCTCCTTATTCGCTCGTATCTCGGCTATTTCGACGCCATCCCGACCTACAATTCAATCGCCCCTATCACGCCATGATCGACGACAGTGTCATGACGGTATTGCAGAGAGAACCGCAATGGGTCATTGAAGATTTTCCAGAGACGGCTATTCTCCACGAAGGCTATCGAGCTGAGGCGATCGCCAGCCGCAACAAAGCTCAAGCAGCCCGGCTTGCCATGGAGCGTTTCCTGACGCAGCATCCAGGTGATCCCTATGCATGCAGCAAGTTAGGGGCTCTCTATATGGATATGGAGCGTCCGACTTACGGTATCGAGCTGATGGAGCGCGGACTTAAGACAGAGAACCTCGATCCACCTGTGGCTTATGAGCTGCACTATCACCTTGGCATTGCCTATAGCAAAATGCGATGTGTGGCTCAGGCTGCTCATCATTATCAACAAGCGATTCAGCAACCGCTGCTGCCCATGTTGAAATTGGGAGCTTATAACAACTTAGGCAGTTTGCAGCAGGCATTGGGCGACAATCAGGGAGCCTTAGCAACTTTTGAAACCGTTCTCGGCATCGACCCCACCTTTACGACGGGGCACTACAACTTAGGTATGGCGCTCAAGGCTCAGGGCAAACTGTTGGAGGCGATCGCCCACTACAACGAGGCTATTCGACTTCAGCCTGATTATGCAGAAGCGCATCAAAATTTAGGCGTTGTCTATCTCAAGCTAGGCAAAGTGCCTGAAGGGCTGACAGCTTTTGCTCAAGCGATTGAACTGCATCAGATGCGTAATCCTGACGAAGCTCAGCGCCTGATTCAGGGGTTACATCAGATGGGTTTTACGTTTGAATCTACAGGTTCTTTCAAAACGAGCGAACGTTCAGGCCGGAAAAGATAAATTCTTTTTCAAAATATTTCACTTGATTACCAGTTGTTTCTCAATGTCCCGATTCGCCATCAGGAAGATTCAAGTTCGCTACGCTGAAGGAGAGGAAAACCGCTCTATTTGCAAGAAGCTAAGACATTATGAGCTTAAACACGTTACGTTCTCAATCTGATTCATCATTCATCTCCAATCTTTCTAATTGGCAAGTGCTTGTTGTAGCGACTTTGATGTTTTGGTTAAGCAGCAGCCTTATTTTGGATGCTGTCATCATGCCGAGTATGTACGCGTCGGGCATGATGGAGACTTCCGGGTTTGCAGCGGCAGGGTATTCGATTTTTTGGTTGTTCAATCGGGTTGAAGTTCTGTCGGCAGGAGTGGTTTTGACAGGGGTTTTGGCCCTTAGGTTTTTGTTTAAGCCGAGTCAATCTGGGCGGGCGCTGGTTCTGGCAAGTGCCTTGATGGCGATCGCCACAACAGCGACTTATGTTCTAAGCCCCCAGATGAGTGCTTTAGGACTACATCTCAATCCGTTTGAGGCACAAGCAATCGTGCCTGCATCGATGAATGTTCTGCACGGCGAATACTTTGGCCTAGAAATCCTCAAGTTTGCTTTTGGCCTACTACTACTCAAAGTTGCTGTACAAGGGTTTGAGTCAGAAGAAGCTGAATCCCTTTAGGAAGACTTGAATGAGCTGATTTTTCGTAGAGTCAAGTTGGCAATAAAGTAATTGACCTGAAACGTACTCTTTCTTGTTGGTTCAACGGGAGAGAGTACGTTTTGAGGTAATTTCTGAGCAAGAACGTATCTTCTGTAGAGCGTCGTTAGCGAAGCGCAATATACCCTTGATCGGTAATCTTATTGCCAGAAATCGTCATAGACCGCTGAGTGCAGCGCTGTCGTTTTTGAGACAAATCTACACACCGTATCGGTAGAATGATTTCACGTAAAAAGCGGGTGGCGGGAATCGAACCCGCATCATCAGCTTGGAAGGCTGAGGTTTTACCACTAAACTACACCCGCAGTGCTTGCGACAGAAGGAAGCGATTCCTGTTTAGCGCTCATCTAGCCTAGCATATCTGATGTGAGATGATGCGAGTCCTCTCCATGTTTTTTCCAAGAGCCTCTTAAAACCAAGAGCCTCTTAAAACAAAGCCTTCAAAAAACTGAACAGGCTTAAAAACGCTGAATGCGTTCTACCAGCAACTCATAAAATCCATCGGCGTCAGCGGTTTCGATGATGTGAACCGTGCTGTGTTCGAGATGTGATCCCCACCAGTCAACGACGGTTCGACCCAGCGTCAAGGGGCTAGATGTTTCGACGGAAATGTGACCGCGTTTGCCTTCATACAGATGGGGCCGTAGCAGATAGGCGATGACATTGGGATCGTGGAGCGGGCCTCCCGGCAGATCGTGGCGATCGCCATCTAATCGACCATAGTGAGAGAGTAAATCGGCAACAACTTGCCCGACAGGTGTCTTGATCCCACGAAGGACTGCGAGGCGATCAGGGGACGTCAACACTTGGTGAGTCACATCCAAGCTCAACAGGGTGGTAGGAAGACCGCTAGCAAAAACTACCTCGGCTGCATGGGGATCAACATAGATATTGAACTCAGCAGACGGCGTCACATTCCCTTGGGTGATTGCGCCTCCCATCATGACGATTTCGCGGATATGTTCAGCAATCTGCGGAGCTTGGATAAGGGCGATCGCCACATTGGTCAGGGGTCCCAGCGTTGCCAGCGTGATCGGCTCTTTAGCCGTCAACAGCGTTTCGATCAGAAATTGAACACCATGCTGATGTTGCAGTGGTAGAGTCGGCTCCGGTAAGGTTACTCCTTCTAGTCCTGTTTTGCCGTGAATCTCCTCTGCGGTGTGGAGCGATCGCAGCATCGGACGAGGGCAGCCCGCATAGATTGGAATATCACGGCGGTTTACCAGCTCGCAAATCTTACGGGCATTGGACTGGGTCAAGGGCAAAGGGACATTGCCTGCAAC
>CAKZMO010000021.1 GCA_937128595.1 uncultured cyanobacterium
GGTGCGCGGCTTCTCCATCAACTATTGGTTTTATATCAGCGCGTAGCGCTATATCACGCTATTTTACGCGCCCAGAGACAAGATACACTTCCTCGGCAACGCGCTTCAGTCGCTTTAGTTGATCTTTCATGTCTTTCTGAGTCAACTTTGACGCAAAGGTATCGAAGCCGAATTTGATTAGAGGATTGGGGATTTTAAACTCAAAGCGGTTGAGCAAACGCGTGCCGCCCTTTTCGGGATAGCACTCCCAGCGATCGCGCCCCTGAAAAAATCCTTCGAACTGCCACACGATCAGCCCTGGTTCGCGCTCAACCACCTTGCTGTAGAGTTTCGGCTGCAACACCGGGACTTGAATGAGAAAGCGGCTGCGTCCGCCTACGTCTGTGCTCCATTCGCCCACAGGTTCGCAGCGCAAAGCCGGATTTAGCCAGCGATGCATCAGCTCCAAATCGGTGAAGCATTTTTCAACAGCGGTGGCGCTGGCATTGATGTATACCGTGTTTTCAAATGACTGGTAAGCCTTCATTCCTTGGACTAGAGAGCGGTACTGAGTGATGGGTGTTCTCTATTGATCCTATAAGGTACTTAGAGAATTGGGTACGTTCACCTGGGTAGAATCTTCTTGACTCGCCACTTCCTCACGGGCTGGGCATTGATACTGCTGAAATTTGTAGCCATCCGTGCGTTTGGTAGTGCGGTAGTTGCAGCCTTGCGGTTTGAGGTTGGCGTTGCCTTCGAAGTTGATCAGCCATAGGTCAAACGGCTGAGAATGACGAGCCAATGATTTCTGTAGTGCATCGCTAGGAGAACCACAGTTTTGTTCGCTGCTGCTAGAGCAGGTCTGAGGGTCGAGAAAAAACTCCACCGAGTCAAACTGGTCGCGATATTGGGGCGATCGCATCTCCCAGGCGATCGCCATCAGCCTTCCTGTCTGCCCATGAGTTTGGTGAGAGATTGCTACCACGAGCGGAACTTCATAGCGTTCGGCCATTTCTTGCACCACCCAGTCAGGTCGATGCAGCTTGCGGTAGCCAAAGTCGTAAGCAACCGTGAGACTGCCCGCCATGCCCATGACAATCATCAGTCCAATAAAAAAGCGGCCTGGGTGGGTCAGTCTAAAACGGATTCCGTTCAGCAACCCTTGTGAATCTGGGCGAATATTTGATGCCGAATTCTCTGAATTCCACAGGGGAGCCAGCCCTGCCGCCAGCACGACAATAACCGCTGGAAAGTACACGAAGTGATAGCGGAACACCTGCGCCATATCGATGCCAAAGCCATAGGTCAGCAGCAAAATGATGGCTATCGCCCCGCCGACAAATCCGCCCAAGACTCGCAACGACAGCAAGGAATTAGGATCTGCGGTTGCCTCCTGCCAGTGATGAATAACCAGCCATCCCGTCCAAATCACTAGGGCAAAAATCACCAGCCCCGAAACAAAGGCAACCCGATCCTCAATATTCTGCACAGGTAGCAGGTACACCATGCTGACAAGACTCGCCAGCGTTTGCCCCAGCGGATACACCCAATCCCAAGAACTTCCTCCATCGTCGTAAATCCAGCGGGTGAGTCCGTCATCTTGACGAATCGCGAGCAGAAACGGCAGCCAGACCAGTCCCGTCGCTGCGGTTCCGGCGATCGCCAACCCAATGCGCCCCAGCCCAGTACGCCCCAGCCCAGTGCGCCACTGACTAGAGACAAAACGCCGAATTTGTAGAGCAATCGCACCCAGCAGTACTCCCAATTCCGCCAACAGCGTCAGCACGAAAAAATAGTGGGTCGCCATGCCCAACCCATTCACGCCAATCCAGGCAAACACAATTGGAATCGGCAAAGGCTTCTGGTCACGCAGGGCGCGAATCGCAACGATCAAACAAGCCAACGAGCCAATCATCCACACCACCGCCAGGGTGTAATGACGGGCATCTTGTGCTAAATAAATGCCGAACGGTGACACCGCCATGAGCGCCGCCGCCAGATGAGCCACCGTACGAGAGCGAAACGCCAGCCAGCCCAGCCCATAAATAGCGGGAACTGCGGCGACCCCGGCTACGGCTGAGAGCGATCGCGCATCCCACACCGACACATACTCAAGAGATGAAGCAGAAAGCAATCCCAGTCCCCCTAGCCCGACTTTGAGCGAATGCCACAGGTGCAGCCATGCATGGGTCAGCATGAAATATAGAGGCGGATGATTGCTCTCGGTCAATAACTGCTGAGCCGCATCGAATGGCGAAGTCTCGGGGGTATATTCCAATGGCGCAAGCAGCGTTTCAGGGGCGATCGCCCGTCCTAGAGGTATCTCTCGAAAGCTATGCCCCAGACTAAACACCAGCGTAGACATCTCATCTGTCCACAAGGGCTTAAAGGTGAGATTGTGAAATCGCAGCAGAGTGGCGATCGCCATCCATGCCAACACTCCAAGCATTGATAGATCGCGAGGCCGCAATCGCTGAAACAAGGCGTCAAACGCAAATAGAGAAGAAGAAACAGGCTTGGGCATCGACTACCAACACACCAAAAGAAATCGACAGTCTAGACACTTTTGCCTAGAAAATGCACAACAAGTACGCATCAAGTTAAGTGGACTCGGCCTGTGACGGTACTTCATCTTGTCATATTTCATCCTGTCAAGTTCTGGCCCTCTGTTTCTGAAAACAGAGTCTGTTCGCTAAGCTAGATATAGCAACAGCAGGCCACCTCCGGCTCAAATCATGTTTAGATGTTCGAAGAATCGCAGCTAAAAAAGCTACTTAAGAGGAGTGACTGAGTCCTCACCATTCAATCGAAACCATAAGTTTTGTGTTCTCTTGATCCGAAAAACTTATGAACACAGATAGGTTCTTGGGCAGTGAGGTTTATGATAAATAGAACTCATTCCGGAGTTGAAACCGTTATGGTTCATTCATGTGACAGCCCACACATCACGACCACTGCTCTGCCATAGGTGCATCACAATGAGCACAATTCAGTGAAAGACAGAGCGGACTAGCAACCGATCGCCATCAAGCTTGTCGAAAGCAGCAACGACAAAACAGACTGTTTTTCTGGAGCAAGACATTGTGGAGCAGACTTTTGTAAACAACAGCTGAATCAAGCTCCCTAATTTGAGGCGGAACCTCAGGTCGATGAATTGACATACCAGTCAAAACACACAAAGAAATCCGCTTTGTTCAAACTGGCTTCTAGCAAACCGATGATGTGTTGACGGAATGGATGACCTCAAAAAGTACTATCAGATTCTCGAAGTAGAGCCAGGTGCCTCCATGGAGGAGATCAACCAGGCTTACAAAGATCTTGTATTTATTTGGCATCCTGACCGGATTCCCAAAGATAATGCGCGGTTGCAGCTCAAAGCCCAAGAAAAGCTGAAACAGCTCAATCAGGCACGGGATCGCCTGAGATCTTCGACCCGAGCAGGGCGCTTTGGAAGTCGCGCTAAGGCTCACTCAGCAGGAACCAATCGTTCAACCTCGTCTTGGTCGCGTTCGTCGAGTTCCTACTCTTCGGGAGGGTCATCTTATAACAAGCGTTCTCGGGAATCGTCTGCAGGGCGCTATCGTTATCAAGCGCCTCCTCGACCTGGATTTCGCTATCCTTACGGCACAAATAGCTCGAACACGAACGGTTCTGGAGACCGACAGAACTCGCAAAAGAAAACGTCTTCCAACCCTGAAAATGCTGGCGCATCTACCCAGGCTGGAAACAACAATCAAAGCAATGGCAAGCCGTCTCAGTCTCGGGCTAGTTCGGAATCTACAAATTCTCAAGCTTCGTCTCAGCGGCGATCGCCGTTTCAAAACGGTTTTCGCAACCGTCAGACAACCTCGTCTGAGTCCAGTTCAACGTCTCGTTCTGCTGCTGACACGACATCTAACAACAGTGCGACTAACAACAGTGCGACATCCAGCAACAGTGACGTTGCTAAGCGTGACAACTCTAGCAGCACTTCAAAGGTTCCTCCTCGACATGCGTCAAACTACAACACGCCGAGTCCGCCTCGATATACCCAGAGAGCTGTCCCCAAGCCCAATCCCATCGCCAGCACCCGACCTGACTTGAGCAATGTAGACTGGAGCGGACGCAATCTCAGCGAGAAGGATTTTGCGAGCCGCAATCTGAGCAATGCCAATCTCAGCCATGCTGATTTGAGCGACACTTTTCTGCACAAAGTCAATCTCAACCGCGCCAATCTTTCGAAGGCTAACTTGTTTCGTGCCAATCTGCTTCAGGCCAATCTCAGCCATGCCAACTTAAGGGAGGCCAACTTAATCGGTGCTGACCTGAGTGGAGCCGATCTGAGTGGAGCCGATTTGAGCGGGGCAAAAATCGGCGTTCCAGGCAAAATTATGGTCAAGCTAACGGGTACGATTCTGCTGGGAGCGATCATGCCGGATGGCACCATTCACGAGTAAGCCATTTGCTTATGTGCAGCCTAGCTACAAACAACCTGTCAGCGATAGTTCCTTAGAAAATATCAAAAGCTATGACTTCAGACTCGTCGATGCGATCGCCCATTCAAATTTCTGTTCAAGAGTTTGCGGCTCGATGCCAACACGATACATCGACAGTGCAACTGATCGATGTGCGCGAGCCTGAAGAACTTCGACTCTCTAGCCTAGAAGGGTTTCTCCATTTTCCCCTCAGCCAGTTTGCAGAGTGGGGAGAATCAATTTTGTCTCGCCTCGACCCCAACGCCGAAACCATTGTGATGTGTCATCACGGGGTGCGCTCGGCTCAGATGTGCCAGTGGCTCACCCAAAACGGATTTTCTGAGGTGAAAAACCTAGCTGGTGGCATTGATGCTTACTCGCTCTATGTCGATTCGAGTGTGCCGCAATATTAACGCGCTGATTCAGACAGAATTCAGGGAATAAAATACGGTTCGGAGTGCCGTAGCGATCGCTACGTTGGTCGAGCATGACGCAGCCTAAACTTTAAGCCAAGCGGCAAATCTTTGGGACTTCAGTAGACGAATGACTCAACTCGTTTCCTATTTGTGGGCAATCTACGTCATGATAGAGACCAAAGGTTGATTATCATCTACTCGTTTCATGAGAGCCTTTCTCCTCTGAGCCCCCCTTTCGAACCTCACGGTTTGATCACTGACACTTCGACATCGCTTTTTCTCTTTCACTGCAAACATAAACGTTCGATAAAAGGACATCAACAACAAGTCCTACCAAAAACTTGGTTCGTACTGTCTGTGAGTTCTATTGGTGAGGCGGTGTCCTGCTTAGGTTCAGGATGCTCTCATGCTTTCACATTCATTGTTAATACCATCTGATGCATATCAAGCTCAGCAATCGCCAACAGCACGTTCTTTGGGCTACTGTGCGCCACTACGTAGCGACGGCTCGTCCAGTGGGTTCTGAAGCACTTTTAGAAGAATTTGATCTCAATGTCAGTTCAGCGACTGTTCGCAATGCGATGGGTCGCCTCGAGAAAGTCGGATTGCTCTATCAGCCACATACCTCTGCCGGACGCGTTCCGTCTGACTCTGGCTATCGTATTTATGTTGACAAGTTGCTAACCCCGTCTGAAATCATGCGGCAGCAGGTGCAGCAGGCGCTGTCCGAGCAGCTCAACTGGGAGGCTTGGTCGCTCGACGCAGCTCTGCGAGGGGCGGCTCATATTTTGGCAAACTTGAGTGGTTATATTGCCTTGATTACGCTTCCCCAGACTATAACGACTAGTCTGCGTCATATTCAATTGGTTCAGGTTGACTCCCATCGATTGATGTTAATCGTGGTGCTAGATTCATTTGAGACCCAGTCTACGCTGATTACTCTGCCTCAGCCCCAAGACGATGTTCCTAGACAGGAGTCGATACTAGAGCAAGAACTGGAACTGCTATCTAACTTTCTCAACCACCATTTGAGGGGGCGATCGCTCCAAGAAATCAATGCTCTCGATTGGGGAGAGCTGGGTCGCGAGTTCGACCACTATGCACAGCTTTTGCAGGACTCTGTCTCCGAGCTAGGACAGCGGCTGACCCAGCAGGTGGGCTATTCTCAGCTTTTGGTGAGTGGTATTGCTGAAGTGCTACGTCGTCAACCCGAATTTGCTGAAGTCCAGCAGATGCAGATGATTATGCAGCTCTTGGAGGTAGAGCAAGATCAGCTGCTACCGCTATTTTTTGAAGAAGGAGTTCCCTCTCTAGAGGGGCGAGTCACCGTGCGGATCGGAACAGAAAATTCGCTGGAACCGATTCAGTCTTGTGCGCTAGTGTCCGCCACTTATCGGTGGGGAGACTCTGCGGTCGGCAGTGTGGGAGTGCTAGGCCCTACCCGCATGGTCTATGAAGATGCGATCGCCCTAGTCGCAGCGACGGCTGATCATCTGTCGGATGTAACCAGTACAACAGGCGATTAGTGACTGGCGATAGAAGCTAGGGAACCAGGGACACTCGCAAGACCAAGACAATTAGGAGACCAAGATACTTAGGGCTGCACAATGACAGGAGTTCCCACTGCGACCTTCTCAAACAGCTCTCGGACATCGCGGTTATACATGCGGATACAGCCGTGGGAGGCAGCTCGACCCACGGAACCCTCATTGGGTGTGCCGTGGAAGCCGATGAAGTTTTCACCATCCGTCCAAAAGCCAATCCAGCGATCGCCGAGAGGATTCGATGGCCCCGGCGGAATCACTGCCCCTGTGAACGGGTTTTGCCATCCTGGATCAACCACCATATTGATCACGGAGTAGCTACCGACTGGGGTTTCCCAACCTGCTCGCCCGACAGCAATAGGGTAGGACACTTGCAAATTATCGCGGTTGTAGAGATACACCCGCCGTTCGCTGAGCCGAATCACAAGCTGAAGCTCGACAGCAAGTTCTGGAAAAACAGGTTCAGGAAAGGGTAAGGCTGCGTCCAGTGCCGCTGGGTAATAGGGGCCTCGACGTGACATCGACTGCCTTGGACTGACATATCCGGTGACAGGAGTCGTTGTGCGGGTTTCGGGAAACGGCGTTCCGTTCTGATCCAGAGAAGAATTTTGAACAGCGGTTCCAAAATTGGGTAAAGATTCACTGGGCTGAATTGTCACAGATTGCGTTGCGTCGAGCGAGGTTGAAAAATTGACCTCAGATGACTCTTCAGACGTGACTTGAGCCAAGGCTCCAACTTGCATCGTCAGCAAAGCCCCCATTAGACTGAGGCTTCCGACCAACCAAGAGAATCCTGAACGACGTCGGGATGTTGCAACGCTAAGTGAATGGGAGAAATGGCGATCGCGCATAGTAGTGAATCTGGATAAGTCGGCTGAAAAATGTGAGATCATGCTGCGAAGTGAGCCGTAACGGGCTAGTGATGTTGATGGGTATCCCCCAGAGGTTTGTTCCCATCAAAGTCAGGGTTTCTCGACAAAGCACCACTCGAGTCTCCGTAACTCAACGCTGTACCCTCGCTCTGAACCCAGCATCAAAGCTAATCTTCAGATGAACCTTGTTCTCTAGCCCCTAAATCCAATGTATCTCAAGAACTCTGAGTCTTCCAAGTGAACAGATTGCGATCTCCGCTCAGAGCACATCAAAACAACCCATTGAGGTGATGCTGACGGGTTTCAATTCGCCTGATTCATCTCTCGCCATCGGGTTTGCAGATCCGTAATCGAGAACATCGCCTTGAACTCCAGACCCGCTTCCTGATACAGCTCCGCTCCTCCCTGGAGGCGATCGACAAGGGCGATGACCTGATTAACCCGATAGCCCGCCTCTCGCAATCGATTCACGGCCTTGAGTGCCGATTGCCCAGTCGTGACTACATCCTCCAGCACGGCTACAGGGGTATCCGGCAAAAGTTGTGGCCCTTCGATATAGGCTTGAGTGCCGTGGCCTTTGGCCTCTTTGCGAATAATTAGAGCGGTGAGCGATCGCCCTTCATAGGCTCCCACGACACTGGCTGCTGTCACGATCGGATCAGCACCTAACGTTAACCCTGCAACAGCTTTCACATCATCTGCCAAGAGCGGCAGCACCAAACGCCCGATCAGCGCTCCTCCTTGGGGATGCAGCGTCACCTGTTTACCGTTGATGTAGTAAGTGCTGCGCTGCCCCGACGACAGCAAAAAATCACCTTCTTTGTAGGCAACTTGGCAAAACAAATCGAGCACAGTCTGACGTACCACTTCGATGGGAGCATCGGTGAGGAGAGAGTGAATATTTTGAATGTCGGGAAAAGAGGCAGTCATCGGCAGCAGTAATATTCCAAGATTTTCAAAACAAGCGGAGACTTGAGAACTAGGCGATCGCCCACTCCGTTGCATATCATAGTGGTTTATGCAGAGATTTACGCGCAACGAAGGTGGAATCGGCATGTGGAAATTGACATTGCAGTAACCATTTGCGGCCACTGTTGGAACGATGCATTTACAGCGGATCTAATGCACCAACAACCTCAATTTCATCCTGATCATTCACCTGCATCACCACCATCTCTCCCGACGAGACTCCAGAGCCACTGAGAGCAGAGATATTGACGAAATGAGTCACCATCACCGTAACGCCACGGACATCTTGCTGCTCCAGCATAAACTCACGGACTTGGGCGGTTTGCTCTGAGCTTGTCGAGCGATCGCGAAAAAAGGAGTTCAGCGGTGGAAATGGCTCAACCTCCCTCACATCCATCAACTCTGCGGTTTCCAAACATCGACACCACTGGCTCGACAATACCTGACGAACTGGGATATCTCGTTGCTGAAAGGCTTCACCCGTGCGCCTCGCCTGCGATCGCCCTTCTTCTGACAGGTTGCGCTGGGTCGAGCAGTCGTCTAGCTGAAAGTTTGCGGGGTCGCCTGTTCCCGGAGCCAAGGCATGACGCATCAGCACGAAATAATGCTCATCCGCTTGCTGGAGCCGCGACCACAAATCAGAGGGAACAGTTTCGGTGGAGGCTTGTGGTGATTCAGCAGATTCTGGAGATGCTTCGGGTTCTGTGGATTCAGAAATCGTCTCAGATTGAGACGGCTCTAACTCTGAATCTGAGACTGTCGCCTGAGAATTGGAGCTTTCCTGATTTGTCTGAACCTCTGGCTGTGCGCATCCAACCGCGCTACAGAGCAAAATGGTGGCTGCAATCCACGGTTTCTTCAACATCTGACAGTACATTTTAAGGTCGTGTTTGTGGGTCGGGGTGCTCGCATTCTACAAGATTACGCTTGCCCCAAAGCCCGCAGAGCAACATGACGACTTGCTTCTGCTTCAGGAAAATTTGGCTTCAACAGTAGCGCTTTTTCAAATGCATTGAGAGCAGCTTCATGCTGACCTTGGTGACCTAAAACTGAACCGTTGTTGTAGTATTCCTCAGCACTTCGAGGATCTGCATACAAGATTGGTTCCTTCTCTCTTGTGGTGAAAAGTTTAGACCTTACAGGTAACCACTTATAGTCTGAAGTGAACGGTTCAATACCCTGCGGTTTGCGCGACATATTCTGATAAAGCAATTTGGAAAGAACGATTCCCTGCTGGTAGCAAATTAGAGGAAGATCGCCCTTCTCAATTTTTGTATAAACTGTCGCAGAAGGCGAATCAGTGCTTTGCAGATAGTCACGACTGCCAACTGCAGCAAATCCATATCGAAAAAGAGGAGCGGATTTTAGCTTGTCATATAACAGCATCTGTAAAAGTGTTACATGAAGCCGTGTATACGGGATTGTGCTAATGCCAACAGGCCGTATAATTGACCACCAACATCCTGTAAAATCTTGAAAAATCTCCTCACCACAAACATATTGAGCTTGATCGGTCAAGTTGAAAACAGTTTCTGAAAAGTAATGGCTTTGCTGTAGCGCAACTGCTTTTTCTCCACATTCAATGACTAACTCTAGCCTTTGTGTAGGCAATTTAGCTTGCGGCTCTTTCAACCAACGCTCTCTAATTTCTTCGAGGCTAATAGAAAGAGGCTCATTGCAAAATTGAAGAATGACAGGTTCCATTTGCTGTTGCACTTGAATCATGGACTCAAGATCAGCTGGACTGTAGTTTCTGTCCTCTTTTATATGCATGAGCAAGAATATTTTGACCTTTGAACCTTCCTCAATTTGGTACAAAATGCCTTCTTTTTTAAAAAAGTAAATCCAAGGCGATTGTGGATCAGAACGAAGAGGTTTGCGCAAAGGAGTCTCAACCTCAGCGTTGATAGCAAGCCCTTGCTCGATACCATCTAAAAAAGGGCGAAGAAAATCGGGATTGGTGCTGATTGTGCTTGCTGCCGATCGAGTGAAGAAAACTTGGTAAATGCTATCTGATTGGGTCATAACGCTTTTTCTACCTCGGCTACTAAGGGGTTACTAAGGTACTCTTCGCAAAGTTAATACATCGCAGTCTCAGTTGATTTCTGAAAACCCGACTCGGAACTGAGATTTAGTGCGATCGCCATTGCCGTAGGTTGGGTTGAGCGCAGGCAAAACCCAACACCCATAGGTATTTTAGGTATTTACAGATTTAACTATTAAGTACATTAGATGAACTCTAGGCGATCGCTCTTGGTAGTAATGTAGGGACGAGCATAAGGGGCTGAGTTGGGGGGCGATCGCTCTTTTGACGAGGAGCGATCGCCCCCCAACGACCTAGAGCAAATTCACAAACTCTTCAACA
>CAKZMO010000022.1 GCA_937128595.1 uncultured cyanobacterium
TCGATGGTTTCGATAGATTAGTCTTAAAGATAGCAATGAAGATGCTGGCGCAGGAGCTATGACCTTAGACTGGATATTTTTTTTGGAAGCCGAACCGAATGTCGTACCAATCAGCAGAATCAGTTTAGGACTGCTGATCGGAGGAGGAATAGCAGTTGGAGCGATCGCCGCTTTAGCTGGACAAAAATTTTTCAGAACCATTATCCGTTCATTGGGTTTGAAATCGAGTTCTCGGTTCGACCATTGGGAATCTAAGCAAGATTCGCCCCAAATTTCTTCCGACTCAATGGAGTTGACGTTACAAGCATCCGAAGACACTGCCAATTCAGAGGATTCCTTCCTGTCAGATACAACAAAGGCATCTCAAAGCGATCGCCAAAGCAATGAGAGCAAAGGCAAACCAGTCAACCCGAACGCTGTACGGAACACCGCCAAACGACTTGGAAAAGTTGCTCAAGTTGCCAAGACTGCTCTCTCAGAATCATCGAATGGCAACTCAGCAAAAGACTCCAAGGCAACACCTTCGTCTCGGTCTTCGACAACCCGAACAGAATCATCCAACGGTAGTATCAGCCGCTACGAACGAGCTGCTAAAAAAGCTAGCAATCCAGAGATCGCTTCCCCTGAAAATCCGAGGAAAATGAACGCTTCAAAAAAATCGAGCGAACATGGAAGCGGCCTATCGAACGGAAGTAGTCTCGGAACCAGTCACGATACAGTGATGTCTGTACTGCAATCGTTCGTTGCTTCTCACCGCAGCGAAGTAACAATTACCGCTAGTCTGCTCATCGCTGATCTGGTGCTGTGGATCTTGCCCCACCCGACTGGCTATCTCTTCATCGAAGTCCCTGTTAGTTTAGGGGTGGCGATCGCCATTAGCTGGCTAGGATCTCAGCTCTTTCGAGATTTTTTTGATGGTTATCTGTTAAATGCTGCCGTCCGAGAAGGCCGCAAACTCAACAGCGAATTTTTGATTTTAGGTAAATTTGCTGCCAACGGACTTATTATTTTGATTGCGGTGGTAGCGTTTGCTCAAACTCATCAAATTAATATTTTTGGCATTGTTGCAAGCTTAGGAATTGGGGGTTTAGCTGTCGCATTTGCCGCTCAGAAAACTTTGGAACAGTTGCTGGGAGGCATTGTTATTTACCTCGATCGCCCCTTCATTGTGGATGACTATGTAGGGCTACCGGACGGTACCTTTGGACGGGTCGAATCTATTGGTTTACGCTCCACTAAAGTTAGAACATCTGGAAAAGGAACGCTAATGATCGTGCCCAACAGTGTTCTGACACAAATCAATATTGAGAACTTTACTGGGGCGAAAAAGGTCATGTCGATTGTCTATCTCAACCTCTATCGCTTAATTCCTGAAGACGAAAAAGCTCTGATCCGACAGGTCATTTTAGAGAGCACTAGCGATATTTTTGGAATCGACTCTCGTAGTACCGACGTTACTTTTCGGAGCACCCCAAGGATGGGCGATCGCACTCAAGTTCAGATTACATTTTTCATCTTAGGGTCAGGGGAAGTGTCAATGGATCTGAGGCGGCAGGTGCTGGACTTAGCAAATCAAAACGTGACCCAGCAGTTGTTAGATTATGGGCTGCGATTTGATTTAGAGGAACCTACAATTTACGTTGACTCCCCGATTACAATCTGAGCGATTACAATCTCAGCCTTAGAGAGACTCAGCCTTAGAGAGAATTTTAGTTCAGGACTTGAAATTCCAAAAATCCAAGTCCTAACATGACAGCTCCACTAACTTTGATTTCAGTTTTTAATCTAGTAATCTAGCCTAGAACGATGCGATGGAAGAAATTTTAAACACTCTTCAACTTGATTCGTTTAACTTACAGAGCGTTCCTCGCCCCGCCATCTTTATTATCTTCGTCCTCATTTCATGGCTCATCGGACGATACACGCCCGGTATTTTATACACCGTTGTTTCGCGCTTCACGTCATCAAAGTTCTCTTCGGTCTATGACAACCTCATTGATCCAATTGAAGGCTCACTCCGAACGGCTGGCACAGTCATTCTAATTTCCCTTTCAATGGTATGGCTTCAAGTTGAAAGATATCAAAGTCTTCATGACTTTTTCAGCCCTTTTGTTGATCTGATGGTAACGATCAGCGTTGCTTGGTTCTTCTCTCGACTTTTTCAACAATTTATTCGAATCTATGGCATCGAGTTATTGAAAAGGTTAGGGCTAGAAGTTGACGAGCTGCTCTTAGTATTTGAAACCGTTATTAATATTGTGATTGGGTTTATTGCAATTCTTGCTTTTGCTCAGAGCCAAAGATTTAATTTAATTGGGTTACTCGCTAGTCTAGGAATTGGTGGCTTGGCGATCGCCTTTGCAGCCCAGAAAATTTTGGAACAGTTACTCAGTACGATTGTGTTATACCTCGATCGTCCATTCGTTCCTGGCGACTATATTCGTCTGTCGAACGGACAGTTAGGGCGGGTTGAATCAGTCGGTCTTCGATCGAGCAAGATTCGAGCTTCTGGAAAAAATACCCTATTTATCGTCCCAAATTCGACTCTCATCTCGATAGAGATTGAGAATATTACTCGTGCCAAGAAAGTAATGGTTCTGCTTTACTTGGATTTTCATCAGCGCCTAGATGAAGAAGAATGTGCTCTTGTTCGCCAAGTGATTAGCAAAGGAACCGATGCTGTTTTTGGGATTGATCCAGGCAGCACAAATATTTCATTTATCACCGATGAGCAAGGAAAAGCAACACGAGCTCGTGTCACTTTCTTTATTCTCGGCTCTAATCAGAATTCAATTCAGCTTCGAAAACGGTTGTTGGAGTTGGCAAATCAGACCATTTCAGATAAGTTGGCCAGCTTTAATATTACGTTCACCACACCCGAGCCCACAGTTTATGTCGAGTCTCCCGTTACAATCTGAACGGCAATTTTCCCTTTATCTCTCAAGAGGAACTTTAGGTTGATTAACCCAGTGCTTCGAATTTTATTTACCAAAAAAGAACTACATAAGAGAACACAGAAAACTTTTCGAGTCTCACTATTTGTCATCCCTTTAGATAGATTGGGTATCGTTTCAGCTGTCGCACTATTTACATTGCTGATCAATTTTGCAATCACGAGCCAGGCAGCGATCGCCATGGCAACGATAACTGTCCCCTATCTCGCCACAGATACATTTGAAATGCCCCAAGAGTTGTTCCTACAATATGGCGATCGCCACTTGACCCAGGTAGCAGAAACCTCTGCCTCAGGTTCTCAGGCTACTCTCTCTTTGCAAGAAAAAACCTTAGAAAACGGCGATTCTTCTGTATCAGAAGAATCTGCGGCATTTAGTGATGAACCGAATGATCAAAAATTTGATGAGTCTGTCTCAGAAGAGGAATTGAATAAAGAGCCTGAAATAGGTGAGTCGGCACAAAACTTAGACTCGACAAAACCCTTAAAAACCTATTTTCTCAATCTTATCTCCGACCATCCCCGCCAGCAATTAAAGATCGAGCCGCCCGCCAGACAGATTAAGATCAGCGTCAGCGGGGGAGCTAATTCTGTACAGTGCGGGGACGGAGAGCAAACCTATACCTGCGCTTCAGGAAAACCGATCGTCATTACCCATGAAAAGGACACCTTAATCACTCAATTCTGGGCTCAAAATTCAGGCGGCGGCACTTCTCGTATCCGCATTTCAGTGTATCCATAGCATTGTGGAGACGTTGCTAATACAGAGCGTTTTACATCATGGCAGTGCAAAGAGAAGACGATTGCCGACACGTCGCACACCCGCTCTTAGCACGTTTATCTCCTGTTGAATTTCAACTTGGGCGCTCTATTCTGCAATCTCCGACAGAGGAGCTATTAAATCGTCTAACCACAGTTCAACCTGGAGTCTCAGACGGCCTGATGCTGTGTATAGGGTACTCGTTGAAATGGGCAGTTCCTCAATAGCTCGCAGGTAGTCAGCGACCGCTGAGTTCCAATCTCCCCAGAGATGATACGCACGACCTCGCTCAGCATAGATATTGCCTTCTAGCTGCTCAAATGTGAGGGCAGCCTCAAAACACTCGATCGCCCGCTCATACATTTTGAGTTCTCTGAAGGTAATGCCTTGGTTGATCCAGGCTCGCACATTGCCCGGATTCAGATCAATGGCAATATCGTAGTCGAGAATTGCTTCTAGCAGCTGACCCCGGCACGCATAGTAGTTCGCACGGTTGTTGTAAACGCTGTCTAGATTGGGATTGAGTTCAATCGCTTGGTTGTAGTCTGCGATCGCCTCATCGTACTGATTCGTTTGGAAATAGGCCAGTCCCCGGTTGTTATAGTCCGAGGCATTGTAAGGGTTACAGTTAATCAGCTCATCGTAAATCGTGATGGCTAAACCATAGTTACCTTGTCGAGCTTCAGTGAGCGCTTGCTTTCTGAGTGACGCCTCAAATTCTGAATCTTGAGTTTTCGGCCTAGGCGATCGCTTTTCGATGCCATATCGGGAACCTGTATCTACGTCACGACGCGCATAGCCTCTGTATTTCACGCCAGGATGCGTCAACTTGTTAGACTCGCGATGGAATTGCCGCAAGGAACCGTGTCTTTGGAAAACCCGAACCTTGCTTTCACGCCGCTCAGACGCTAGGCGTTGAGTAATCTCAACAGAGCGACGACGATTCAGTTGATAGTGACGATATTCTTCAGGAGAGTGCCCGTTCATTGTAGTCCTCTTGGATCAAGCTAAGACTGGAACTAGTCTTTGATTTGAGTTTCAATTCAAGTAATGTGCTGAAAATAATCAGCAGAATTACTTACGTCAAACTTTGGGATCAATGCACTCCTAACTTCTTATATAAAAAGCTTTGAGGACTCAATTCGAGGTTGAAACTACGGAAATCCGACAAAGAACCTCCAAAAGCCACCAAAATTTGCCAATCGACGCAATACTAGGCACTTACAAAGCCTATTGTGCTGAATGATCCGTTGATGCCGAGAGTTCTACTCCGTATGTCTACGGATGACATACAGACAAATCTCTAAGTTTGGGTTCCAATTCCTTTGAGTTCCCACGTAACGGGTTTATTACAGGTTGGCGACAGAGCTGAGACAACCTTCGAGGACACGATAAGATTCTGTCGAGAAGAAGAGACTACTATTAATTTGAGAGAGTCCCCAGAGGCGTTTATGACGACTACCCAACTATTACTGAATGCACCCGACCTATCTGCCGAAGACTATGTCGTACTTGGATTAGCAACCTGTTATCTGAAAGAGGATAGCGACTTTCATCCCGTTCAGATTGTTGAACCAATTCCGTCTGCAGCGCTGGAGTCTCTCGTCAAAGGGGTTCCCACCTCCTACGAATGGGCTTATGCGACGACGCTCGGACAATTGGTGTCAGAAGACTCAGTCACTCTACCCAGTGAGTTTCCGAAAGATGTTCAAATCTGCGACGATTTTGCAGAACGTCTCACAGCTGCCGCTCGCACCTATCGGGCATCCCACGAACCAGCGAAGGAGTTGGTAGCTACCGGGACAGTGTATCGTGATCTAAATTATTCTCTAGAGCGAAAACGTGTCCTCAACTCAGAGCGCCTTGTGAAGACGGAAGACAACGTCAAGCAACACGAGTATACCCATCGTGTTCTGTAATATCGGTTCTAAAAGCACTGACTTGAGTGTAGTTTTGGATGCGATCGCCAGACTTGCTCAATCATCGCCAGACGCAATCACCAAAGCATCAGAGGGAAAGTAAAGATCTGCCCATGCTAAAACTCTACGGTGGAGCCAGGAGTCGAGCTTCCATTGATCAGTGGTATTTGGAAGAGATTTCTCTCCCCTACGAATTTGTGATGCTCGATATGGCCGCTGGGGAGCATCGGCAACCTGACTTTTTGGCGATCAATCCCATTGGTAAAGTGCCTGCGATCGTAGATGGAGAACTGAAACTCTGGGAGTCGGGAGCCATTTTGCTTTATCTGGCAGAGAAGTATGGAGAACCGGAAGCTTCTTTGGCAACCCGTGCCCTGTGGGCGCAATGGGTTGTCTTTGCGAATGCAACGTTGGGGCCGGGTTTGTTTATGGAGGAGATTCGGGCGAAGGAAGAAGTTCGATTGCTGACTCCCATCAATCATCAGCTAGAAAACTCTGAGTATTTTCTTGGAGAGACGTTTGGTGTCGTTGATGTCGCGGTTGGGTCGTATCTAGCCTACGCTCAGATCATGGTATCGATGGACTTCTCAGACTATCCGGCGATCGCCCGCTACTTAAAAGACATCTATAGCCGCCCCGCCTTTCAGAAGACCATCGGAGCCCGCTAGACTTGAATCATCGTCGAGGTCATTTAGTCATTCAGTCCGGCTGAGATAGGCCAGATTTAGCCACACATGTTGGAGTCAAGCCTTTCGTCATCTCAGTCTGAAGCTTCTGTCGCACCTGGTATAGGAACTCTTTTTGGCGTTGGAGTTGGGCCAGGCGATCCTGATCTGATCACGATTAAGGCGTTAGAAACGATTCGCAAAGTTCCGGCGATCGCCTTCCCAGCAGGTGTCAATGGAAAGCCCGGTATCGCAGAACAGATTGCTGAACGCTGGGTCCATCCTCGCCAGACGAAAATTTCTCTAGCCTTCCCCTACGTTCTGGACTCCGACACGTTAAGCGAAGCATGGAAAGTTGCATCTGAGACGGTATGGAGCTACTTGGCTCAGGGGCAAGATGTTACCTTTCTCTGCGAAGGCGACATCAGCTTCTACAGTACGTTTACCTATCTCGCACAGACACTTTTGCAAAACCACCCCGATTTGCGCGTTGAGGCAATTCCAGGGGTCTGCTCACCGATGGCCGCCGCTGCAGCTTTGGGTATTCCACTGACCACCCAAGGTCAAAAATTAGTCGTGCTCCCGGCTCTCTACACCGTTGCTGATTTGGAAACGACACTCGACGAAGCCGATGTTGTTGTTTTAATGAAGGTGAAGTCAGTCTACGAAAAGGTATGGCAAATGCTCAACCGAAGAAATTTGCTAGAGCACAGCGCTGTAGTCGAGTGGGCAACCTGGCCGCAGCAAAAAATCTATACCCCGTTGAGCGATCGCCCATCTCTCGATCTGTCGTATTTCTCTCTGCTCATTGTTCAGAAGCAGCCATTTAGCCTGTGAATCCCATAGCGCTACGCGCTGATATAAAACCAAAAATATCTGTCCTAACCTATCTGCGCATTGCTATCTCTCAATGTTGTCTTAGCTCCAACAAAAGTGTGGACAGGAAACTTGTTGCTCACCCCTAAGGTCTAAACCTCTATCAGTCGGAAAAGAAGGTCTCCTTCGATAACTGTTTTGAAGAGGCAGATCCCGAATGCCAACTTCCCTGTCTAGAATAGGTGGTGGTCTCGAATATTGAGGTCTCGGATCCTGAAAAGTTTCTCAAGTTGCTTAATGGCGATCGCGCCTGTCGTTGACGCTCTGTCTTATCCCCCATGACATATCGTTCATTTACCGATAATCTTCCCTCGCCGATTCAACGATTGATGGAAGACCCTGCATCGTGGGCAGTGGTCGGCTCCGTTGGGCTGCATGGAATTATCTTGGCGCTCCTTCCCTTCATGTCGCTGCCTTCGCCTGAAAACACTGAGCCTGACATCGAAAACCGCGTACCTGTGGTCGAGCTAGATGCAGAACAGTTATCCCGTGTGCCAGATTTTTCTGAAAGTGAAGTTCCATTTCCCAACGATTTTTCATCCTCAGAGATTGAACGATATACCCTAGAAGATTTTCTTGAGCTACCTAGCACCAACGTTCCTGAAGTCGCTCCCCGACCGGAACCAATCCCTCCTCGCACCAGAGCCCAACGGCAGCCGTTTACCTGGCCATCGTGGCCAACACCCTCTACATCGACTCGCACGCGGACTCAAATCAGAACTCCTGACAGAACTTCTTCAAGCCAGCGGCAAGAGGATTCGCGGTCTACCAGCTCTGATACGGACAACCCAGAGTCCCAGGATAACGACCAGGACAATGCGGATTCTACCGACACTGCCGAAGCGGACGAAGACCAGAACGAACAAGACTCTACCAACACTAGCGAAACGGATACCGAAGAGAACAACGAGGACGACTCTCAGTCTGTAGCAACAGGTGATACTGGAGAATCTTCAGATTCAGAAGAGCCTCCAACTCCTCAAGAGAGACTTCTAGCTGAACAGCAACAGCTCCAGCAACAATTTACCTACAGACCTCCTTCCGAAGGGGAGGTTAACGAAGCGATTAGCCTTTGGAACAATGTAGCAAAAGACGCCAATATTCAAGAAGGTGGACCTGTCAATATCGACGTGGATCAGTCCTTACTGACCTGCCCCCTCGGCGAGAATGTCACTGTTCTGTCAGGGGTCTTTGTCGGGTCGGACAATACCGTTTTGGCAGAGCCGGGGCCTCAGATTTTGCTGAGTTCAGGCTACGAATTCTTTGACAATGCCGCGAAAGAATTTGTAGCTGCCCACGATTTCGATAATCAGTCTGGCGACAATCGTAATTATGCGGTGACGATCAATTTTTTGTATGACGAGGAAGCTTGTCCAGCAGCGCCAGTTTCTCAAGAGGAAGTCGGCAGTTCGGATGGCGGAGACAACATTGGCTCTCAGCAAGAATCATCCCAGGATGAAGCCAACCCTTCATCTGCCGAATCGTCTGAGGGAGCCGATAACAATTCATGACTCTGCCTCAGGCATTCGTGAATAAGATCCGTGAAGCTCTACCTCGACTATTGGACGCCCTCGACCATTTTTCTCAAGCCAAGGTATTGTTGGTTGGAGATTTGGGGCTTGATGAATTTGTCACCGGACAGGTAGAACGCCTATCTCGGGAAGCCCCTGTGATGATTTTGCGCCACGAGGAAACCCGTCAAGTTCCAGGAGGCGGAGGCAATGCTGCTTATAACCTGGCGATGCTAGGAGCCTCGGTACAAGTTGTTGGGCTGGTTGGAGACGATGACCACGGGCGATCGCTCCAGCAAATCTTGGCTGAGGCTGGAATGAACACAGATGGCATCATCATTGATGCGGCTCGTCCAACAGTCACGAAATCGAGAATTTCGGGTCATGCTCGCCAGTCCGTGACTCAGCAGATCGTGCGAGTAGATTACAAGTCTAATGAGATTCCATCTAAAGAACTGCGACATCATCTAGCCAAGTGGGTTCATCGCCAAATCGACGATGTTGATTGTGTGGTCTGCGCTGATTATGGAGACGGGGTCTTTACACCTGAAGTGATTACAGCAGCGATCGCCCATTCCAGCGTCATCGTTGATACCCAGGTTGACTTGCAACGATATGCCGGGGCGACCCTGTTTACACCCAATTTGCCAGAAGCCGAACGAGCCGTGGGATATGCCATTGGCGATCGCCCCACCTTACACCAAGCAGGCAACGATCTGCTCACCATCACCCAAGCTCAACAGGTTCTCATTACCCAAGGTGAAGACGGCATGACGCTGTTTTCACAAGCGACACAACCTCAGTCGATTCCCGCGTTTAATCGCACCGATGTCTTTGATGTAACCGGAGCAGGAGATACCGTAACGGCAACAGTGGCGATCGCCCTCAGCGTCGGGGCTTCTCCCTGGGATGCTATGGTGTTAGGCAATCTAGCCGCCAGCTTGGTAGTGCGTCAGTTTGGTACAACAACTCTGACTACCAACGACCTCAAGACATCATTAAATAAATTTGTGTTAAAAACCCTTAACACATAGGTCTTTTCCCCTTGCTCAAACGACCAAACAGAGGCTATTGATCAGTAAACATTATAATTTGAGGCAAAGAGACTTAGAACCTGAGGGCACTACGGTTCAGCCAAAACATACCGTTCTTGCAAAGACCGCTTAATATACTCAATACCAAACCTAAATTCTCATAGCGTGCGTCCCAGCTTCTAATTTCAGAGGAGTCTGCGATGAAGTATTCGTTCAATATTGTTGGCGTTTCACCCGTTCTATCTTTTTTCAATCATCAGATCGAATCCCAAAACGAAAAGTCCTACAGCGGAGCAGAATACGTAGGAGCTTATCGCTGCACCCTTGACGCATTTCTGGATAGCATTAAAGGCGTTCCTCGAAAACGAGGATGGGAACTTGACAAAGCCGTAGATACGGTTGTTCAATTTTGGCTTCAACATGGCTCTCAGATTCAGCATTGGCAACAGCGTCTAGACGATGCAGGAGATGCCAACATTGTCGTTGGTCGGCTAGCGACCCTTCATGCTCTCCGCTCTGAATTTGAATCATTATTCAATACAACGGAACATCCGTGACGTAGAATTGTGCCCTGTGCGGTCTTAGCTAATTGGTTTAGCGCAACCAGCTGCTTTTCATATCACCAGGCATGAACCTCTATGTCTCCCGAACATCCATCCGACTACTTAGAACGGATTTTGACGGCTCGCGTCTATGACGTTGCAAAGGAAACACCTCTCGAAGTCGCTCTCAATCTCTCCACTCGCCTCAATAATCGATTGCTGCTTAAACGCGAAGATGAGCAGTCGGTGTTTTCGTTTAAGCTACGAGGAGCCTACAACAAGATGGCACAATTGCCATTGGAGCAGCTCTCAAAGGGAGTGATCGCCTCTTCGGCGGGAAACCATGCCCAAGGAGTCGCCCTAGGAGCGAAGCGGCTCGGGATTCGAGCGCTGATTGTGATGCCAACGACAACTCCCCAAGTCAAGATTGATGCGGTAAAAGCACGGGGGGGCGAAGTCGTGCTTCATGGTGATACCTACGACGATGCCTATGCTCATGCCCGCGAGCTAGAAGCAGAAAAAGGACTCACATTTGTGCATCCGTTTGACGATCCCGACGTGATCGCAGGCCAAGGAACCATTGGCATGGAAATTCTGCGGCAGTATCAACAGCCCATTCATGCCATTTTTGTAGCCATTGGCGGCGGCGGACTAATTTCAGGAATTGCTGCCTATGTAAAGCGTTTGCGTCCAGAGATCAAAATTATTGGGGTCGAGCCTGTCGATGCCGATGCCATGACGCGATCGCTCGAAGCGGGATATCGGGTTCGCCTCGATCAGGTGGGTCTGTTTGCTGATGGTGTGGCCGTGCGGCAAGTTGGAGAAGAACCATTTCGCCTCTGTCAGCAGTATGTAGACGAAGTCATTCGGGTTGAAACCGACGATACCTGCGCAGCAATCAAAGACGTGTTCGAAGATACCCGCTCTATTGTCGAGCCTGCCGGAGCTTTGGCGATCGCCGGAGCAAAGGCTTATGTCGAACGCGAGCAAGTTCGCGGCCAAACTCTGGTGGCGATCGCCTGTGGTGCCAACATGAACTTCGATCGGCTACGGTTTGTGGCCGAACGAGCCGAGTTAGGTGAACGGCGCGAGGCGATTTTTGCTGTCACCATTCCTGAAAAACCCGGCAGCCTGAGAACTTTTTGCGAATGTATTGGCAAACGCAATCTCACGGAATTCAACTACCGCATTGCCGATCAGAACGTCGCCCACATTTTTGTTGGGCTTCAAGTTGCAAACCGAGCCGATGCGGCAAAAATGGCAGAAACCTTTGAGGCAAAAGGATTAAAAACCCTAGACCTAACGGACGATGAGCTGACAAAGCTGCACCTACGACACATGGTGGGAGGGCGATCGCCCCTAGCCCACAACGAGCTGCTCTATCGCTTTGAGTTTCCCGAACGACCGGGAGCTTTGATGAAGTTTGTCTCAGCAATGAGCCCCAACTGGAACATCAGCCTGTTTCACTATCGCAACAATGGCTCTGACTACGGACGCATCGCTACAGGCATTCAAGTACCCCCTGAAGATATCGAGGAATGGCAAGCATTTCTCAATACTCTGGGCTATCGCTACTGGGACGAAAACCAAAACCCGGCATATCACCTATTTTTGGGATAAAAAAAGAGCGGTTCGTATTCGCATCAACCCGAACACAAACCGCCCTCACAAAACGTGTAATAGACGCTACACTTTTTTGAGCCAGCTAAACATCGCTCTTAAATCTTTTCCGACTTCTTCAATCGGATGCTCTGCCTCTTGACGGCGCATCGCATTGAAGCCAGCCTTGCCCGACATATTTTCCAGCACAAACTCGCGAGCAAACTGACCCGACTGAATTTCGCTGAGAATCTTTTTCATCTCAGAACGAGTTTCATCCGTGACGATGCGAGGCCCACGGGTGTAGTCACCATATTCAGCCGTGTTGGAGATGCTGTCGCGCATGGTTGCCAAGCCACCTTCCACAATCAGATCCACAATCAGCTTCACTTCGTGAAGACACTCAAAGTAGGCCAACTCAGGCTGATACCCCGCATTCACCAGGGTTTCAAACCCAGCTTTGATCAGTTCGCTGAGGCCGCCGCAGAGCACGACTTGTTCGCCAAACAGGTCAGTCTCAGTTTCTTCCCGGAAGGTTGTTTCGAGAATGCCTGCCCGAGTTCCGCCAATACCCTTCGCATAGGCCATTGCGCGATCGCGCGCCTGTCCCGATGCATCTTGATAAACCGCAAACAGACTCGGAACACCCTGACCTTGCTCGTAAGTACGACGAACCAAATGTCCAGGCCCTTTAGGAGCTACCATCACTACATCTACCGTAGAGGGTGGAACAATCTGGGCGAAGTTGATGTTGAATCCGTGGGCAAACGCTAGGACATTGCCCTCGCTGAGATTAGGGGCAATTTCTTCGGTATAAATTGTCCGTTGAACCTCATCGGGTAGCAAAATCATGATGAAATCGGCAACCTTAGCGGCGTCTGACACCGACTTGACCGTCAATCCCTCCCCTTCCGCTTTTGCAATAGAACGACTGCCTGGATAGAGCCCGACAACGACATCCACTCCACTGTCTTTAAGATTGAGGGCATGGGCATGACCTTGAGAGCCATAGCCAATGATGGCAACAGTTTTGCTCGTCAGCAAGTCGAGATTCGCATCCGTGTCGTAATACATGCGCGCCATAGGAGTCTCCTTTGGGGAAGCCATAATCTTGAGGTTCAGGCCATCGATTCTACCAGACCGCTTTGAAGAAACACATTGAACATTTGCATCGCAAGGATTCAAAATCGACATATGATTCTCTTTCTTGTAAACGAATCTATGGCAGAGAGACGCCTATCACCTCAGCTCCGTGGGTGTAGCAACAATCAAACTCATTCTCATTCATAGGTAACTCCACATCACCACGAAATACTTCGTCTCCAGTCGTTTCGTTGATGGCAAACAATTCAGCTCTTACCGCATTGTTTTGAGAGACGTAAGCCTAAAGGAGAGCTTTGAATCGTGGCTCCAGCTAAGTTATCTGGAGACAGAAGACTCATTCCAATACCGTCTCCTGACGCCGAGCACCTGACTTCACCGCGAGAGAACTCAGATTCTCGGTTGCCTAGAGCAGAAACTGGTGACGAGCTAAACCGAACCTGAGCGATCGCAGCGTGTGACAACCCCAATCTAGCCAAACTCACAAAAGCTGTAACGGTACACCGAGCTGCAAGGGCAAAATATTTATTTATGGAAAAGAACTTCCTGAACGAAAAATTGAGCCGTACCGTTTGGAAAAAAGTTTTTGTATTTATGGAAAGCCGGCGCAACCGGAGAGGTATAGCAAATCGCAGTTAGGTTGAGGCAATCTAAGAGGATGTTTGAGAAGTCGTCAATGCTACTTCAGATCCCCCCTAGCCCC
>CAKZMO010000023.1 GCA_937128595.1 uncultured cyanobacterium
TGTGATTCCGGCGAAACAATGCCCCACCTGCGATCGCCTCGTTTGGTCGTTCATGTTGGAATGTCCGGACTGTGGGCATGAATGGCCCAGCGAGGCTGAGATCCTCACCGATGAGTTGGTGGAACTGCTCAGCGATGAACAACTGCGGCAACTGCGGGAACAACGAATGCGCCGATTCTTGAAACGCCAGCGCAAACACGACTTTCAAACCGGCAATTCACCCAACTGGACGCGCCACAGCTTTTTTGAAAAATTTGGCTGCCATCCCGACGATGCGTGGTTTCAGGGCTGCATTTTTGGCGACACGCCGACCCCACAGGAACGGCAATATTACAAAAACTATCTCGTCGCGATCGCCCAACAACAGCGAAAACAATTAGATTGGGTGATTCATGAATTCCAACTAGAATTTGGCACAGACCACTGGAAAGCCGATTTTCCGGAATTTTTCTAAGTCAGAGTTGGGCATTCTAAAACAAGCAACATACACCATCAAAACGCCTGAATCCATTCTTTGATGGTGTAGTCCGTCCAAATGCCGTTCTGCCAGTAAGGGTCACCTTCCACTAATTGCTGCACAGTCGCTTCATCCGGTGCATCATAAAGCGCGAACACCATCGTCACGTCTTTGGTGGGGCCAATAGTTAACAGCACTCCATCCGCTTTCTGCTGTTGCAATCCTTCTAAATGGGCGCTGCGATGGGGTTCACGCTTCTCCAGCACGTTCTCGCAGTAGCTCCCCCACATGACATATTTTGGCATAGCGCTAGTTTCTCTCATGTCTCGGCTCGTAACGGGCGATCGCTCCAGTACGGCTCATACAGAGCACTGCCATTCACGCCCCATTACTCCCCATTACAAATGGTCTATCGCTGTTGATTGTACTGTGTTGCGGGGCTAGATCAATCCTGATTCGGCACAGGGTCAGCGATGGCCGAGCGATCGCCCGCACCGCCAAGGTCACCGATTCAAACATTCCTGAGCATATTGACCAAGTTCTCAAAACGTAAGCGGTTCAGCCGCTCGTCGAAATTCTAAAAACAAATCAAAATCCTGCATCGCTACCTGAATCATCCTGACTTTTCAGCCCCCTGCTCGTATTTGGAAATAGGTACTTTTTTAGATGCGAACATTTGCCATGCCTATTTCTACCCTACTTTCAACTAGCCTGCTGCTGGCCATTGCAGCTCCGATCGCTCAAAGTGATTGCGCCATTGACACAATGGCAATGAACCCAGAAATTCAGCGTTCGAATACGCATCAGATTTATACCCTGACGACAGCCGAAGACGCGGCTTATCGGGGCAGTGGCCGTCGTGAAGCTTCGGACTGCAGCTAATCGAACAGAGCGCTACTAAACCATGTGGTGTTGACAAACATTGACCTTATTGCGATCGCTGAGTCACAATCGCTCATTCATAACCGTTGCAAGACCCACTCAAGACGCGGATCAATCTATTTAAACCGTCGGTCACAGACATTGCTCTTAACTAATTGATACGGTCGCTGTAATTAAAGATTCTCATTTCAGACATGGAGATAGAGACCTCAGCATGAGTGCTCAATCTCCATGTTTTGTATCGTCAACATTCGCGGATGCAGCCACGCTGGCAAATGCCATTCGCAATTCATGCCCTTTCTTCAATTGGGGTTTGGCCTCTGTGTTGCGATCGCTCAATGAGGCATCGTCACTATGCAGCGCCATCACAATATTGTGTATTTACCATCAACCATCAAACCCTGATCGTCGGTAAACTCGCGAGTCCTTTATCCATTCAGCTATCTATTCTGGATGGAGTGCATCCCGCAGCCGGTTGATCAGTTTGCCAGTCTGCTAGCCTGTCATTCCCACACCAGCAGAATCCAAAACAGCCTTCCCCTATCGATACTCGCCGACGTAGGCATGATGCAGAGAGTTGCAAAAGTGGGATGCACCCTCTGGATGCTTGCTTCGCATCGGTCGATCAGCACTTCAGACCAACCCCTCAGTCTGACCATGAACATATTGCAATACGCCAGTGCGATCTGCGGGGGGAGCGGTTAGACTAGGACAGTCATCGTGGTGCCTTTACTGAGTAGCGGAATCGCCGTCTGCATCCCTCTCACCGCCAAATCAAAATTTTGGATCATCCGAGCATCAAGCTAAATCAACACTTTTCGAACCATTCGTTATAGATGAGTATTTTGTTTTTCGGTAATTTGAGGGTACGCTGTAGTCATTAATGATACGCTGCCACGCAGATGTCATGGCATTAGGGTGCGTTAAGATGCCAGACAGCAGTAATCCGCCTTTATTGCGATCGAGCAATGGTGCAGTCTAGTCATCAGTATTGGACATCACTACGGTTAACCTAATCCTTGCTCGCTCTGGCATTCGGCTTGTCCCATCGCTTCACCACGACAGCAGCATCTACCCTTTTTGAACATCGCGCTATGTTCTGCTTTTGCGACACAATCGTTGCTTTATTGCTAGCTTCCCGTGAGGGGCATTTCAGCGTCAATCTACGACCCACATATGCCGGTTAGTGATGTGAAAGCTTTGGTATCCTAGCGATGCTGAACCCTTCCTTGAATCAGCCAATGTAGATGTTAGGCTTTGGATAATAAGTCGTCTACGGCTGTATTTGGCGAAGGATTTGGTTCGACCATCTATATGTTGATGGGCAAATGCTGGGAGATGTAGCCAACTACTGTGAATGCGTGCATCTTGAGTTTCTTTGTTGTCACGAACGATATTGCGATCGCCC
>CAKZMO010000024.1 GCA_937128595.1 uncultured cyanobacterium
TGCAAGGGTTTGTTGAGCCGAGTTAATTTGGCTTTCGACCTGTCGCAACTGGCGTCGTAGACCTTCAACCTCCAACCCCGCCGCAGAAATACGAGACTGAGCCTCACTCTGCAATGTCCCTAAGCGAATCCGCTGGGCAGGGCTGAGATTTGCCACGCTGGAATTTGTCAACAGTGAAGCGAACAGACTATTTTCTTCCAACAGTGCCGTGCGATCGGACGTTAGGAGGAGAACTTCAGGCGGCAAATCGAGGTTAACCACCGACGGAATCTGTGCAATATCGACACCGCTGAGATGAGCACGATAAAACTGATTTTCCCGCACGAGGGATTGTCTGACCTCTTCGAGCTGCTGAAATTCAGCTTGAGCCGCTTCCGGATCAAGACGTATTAGCAAATCACCTCGGCGTACTTGCTCACCATCCTCGACTAGCACTTCTTCAACGACACCACTAATAGGGGTATCCACCTCTTGGACAGCTCCTTGAGGTTCGAGCTTTCCCGTCGCGGGAACGGCTTCTTCAATTTTCGCAAGACAAGCCCACAGCACCCCAAAGGTAACAACACCAATGATGCTAACGACGATGGCACGAGTCCACAATGGCGTTTGCTGAAGAATGACAGGCTGATCAAAAGGCTCAGCAGCAACAACACTGTTGTCTGAACTGTTGTCTGATTGAGGAGACGATTCTACCGCAGTAGTTTCCGCTGTCGTCAGACCGCGATCGCCTGCTGCAGGAAGGGTCGCCTGAGAGGAGCGACCGTTAGAGGTTGCATTGGTACCAAGAGATCGTCCGTTGGTTGCCTTTGGATCGAGAGGCTCTTTCATAGCGATTGCTCACTTGAGAGGGTGGTCAGTTAGAGAGATAGGAAGGATGAAAGGTAGAGAGTGCACGAAGAGAAAATCCACGTCGATGAATGGGGGGGCGATCGCTCACAACTGCTGAGGCATTACAACTGTTCAACCCTCCGCTTCAATCCCCTTTTAACTTGTTTTCGTCTTCAATGTCCTCCGGGTTCATTCCGGCTGGGGTAAAGAGTGATGAATTTTGGTCACATTTCTGATTGCAGTGCCTTACGACTCGGTTTTTTACAGTTGAGATTCTTGTTGTTGGTAGAGACAGTAATAGCGCCCCTGAAGTGCCATTAGTTCATTGTGCAACCCTTGCTCTACGACCGCGCCCTTATCAAGCATCAAGATCACGTCAGCATTGCGAATGGTGCTGAGTCGGTGGGTAATAAAAAACACCGTACGTCCCTGAAAAGCTTCTGCTAGGTTGAGGCAGACTCGCCGTTCCGTATCGTAATCGAGAGCGCTGGTTGCCTCGTCCAAAATCAACATTCGAGGGTTTTGGAGAACCGTACGGGCGATCGCAATTCGCTGCCGCTGTCCCCCGGAGAGAGAAGCTCCCCTCTCGCCCACCCTTGTGTTATAGCCATTGGGTAACTCCATGATAAATTCATGGGCTGCAGCCACCTTTGCCGCATCGATGATCGCCTCAGCAGAGGCATCAGGCATCGTCAAAGCGATGTTCTCTTGGATAGAGCCTTCAAACAGCAAGCTATCTTGAGGAACGATTCCAATCTGCTGTCGTAGAGAATATAGCTCCACTTTGCTAATATCATAGCCATCAACGAGAATGCGCCCATTTTCTAGATCGTAAAGGCGAGGCAACAGTTTGGTCATCGTACTCTTGCCCGAGCCGCTTTGGCCCACAATGCCAACAAACATTCCCGGCTCAAACTCGACGTTGACATTGTTGAGCACAAGATTGCCAGAGTTGCCAAATCGGAAGCTGACGTTTTCGTACCTCACGGCTCCTTGCACATTAGGCATCGGAATGTTGAGACGGTCTTCGGCGCTGGCCTCCGGCGCGGCATCCACGATATCGCTGAGGCGCTCAATCGACAGAGCGGTTTCCTGAAAGTTCTGCCAGAGCTGAGCCAGTCGCAGCAGAGGGCTAGTGACATAGCCAGAAATAATCCGAAACGCGATCAACTGTCCCAACGTCAGATCGCCTTGCAACACCAGATAGGCACCAACCCAGAGCACTAGCAAGCCAGACAGCTTGTTGAGAAAGTTACTCGCCGAGCTAGCCGTCGTCGAAGTCAGCACCGTTTTGAAGCCCGCGCTGACATAGCGGGCGTAGCGCTGTTGCCACTGCCACCGTGCCCGCAACTCCATATTTTGGGCTTTGACAGTCTGAATCCCCGACATCACCTCTACCAGATATGACTGGGTTTCGGCATTGCGTTCTGCCTTAACCCGAAGCTGCTGTCGAATCAAAGGTGACGCAATAATGGCGAGACCGACAAAGAGCGGAATCGTGGCTAACGACACTAAGGTTAGTAACCAGCTATAGATGAACATGACCACGATGTAGATCACCGAGAACACGGCGTCTAGTACGACAGTCAAAGCGGTTCCAGTTAGGAACTGACGAATATTCTCTAGCTCGTTGATGCGAGTTGAAAGCTCTCCCACAGGACGGCGCTCAAAGTAGCGCAGAGGCAACCGCAGCAGATGATCGATAATTTCTGACCCCAAGGCCATATCGATTCGGTTGGTCGTGTCTACAAACAGATAGGTTCGCAAACTGGTGAGCACCGCTTCGAAAATGGCGATAACGAGTAGGAAAAAACCCAATATCTGAAGGGTATCGGCACTGTTTTGCACAATTACCTTGTCGATGATGACCTGAATCATCAACGGGTTAGCCAAGGCAAATAGCTGCACAAAGAATGAGGCCACAAACACTAAGGTCAATACGCCCTTGTATTTGTTGATAGATGGCAAAAACCAGTCCAGCCCAAAGCGCTGCTGGGGCGTTTGCTTTGTGGGCTTGACAAGAACAACCTGGCCTTTTCTTTCACCTGATTCAGTGACCTCGCCCCAAGTCTTCTGCACATCGCGAGTATTGCGACGAATGACGCCCATTTCAGGCACGGCAACGACCATTTCTTTTTCACTGACTTCGTAAAGCACAGCGAATCCGTCTTGCCATTTGATTAACGCAGGAGCCTCTAACCGTCCGAGGGAGGCAGCAGGAAGGTTGACGAGCTGAGCTTGGAGTCCCATCAGTTCCGTAATGGCACCACACAGCTCCAGCGACACTCCGCCGATCCGTTCGGACTGGTTGTCCAACACGCGCTTGATTACATCGCGACGAAACGGGACGTTGAGATGCTTGCATAGCATCTGAAAACAAGCCATCGCGCCTTCTTTTTCGCCTCGTCCTCTGAAAAAAGGATAGTCTTTGGGCTTTCGGCTTGTGCTTTCGTCGCGAAATACGGGTGTGTCTAATTCAGGCGGCCGATCCGGTGCGTAGGGAATCTCGCCGTCGACAGATGAAATGTTCTCCGGTTCGGGGATGTCAACGATTTCTGGAGTGACAACCGTTGCGGCTTCCACAAAGATGGATTCTCGAATGCCAATCAGTCGTGCCGGATAGTTGCCGCTGATTTGGAGCGTATCGTCGGGACGGCGCTTGGCATTGATGCGCGTTCCGACGGCGTGGTTGGCGATCGCCCCACCGCCACTGACAAACCAGGCTTTCTGCGGATCGAGCTGACTGTAGCGTGTTGTTCCCTGAGGCAAAGTTTTCACGATGGCATCAGCCTGAGCTTGCAGAGCCATCTGCTTAATGTCTGCTTCGCCAATGGCCTGACGGTGAATCTCTTCGCCGATCAGGTCAAACAGTTCGAGTAACGGACACTTTTCTCGAAACGCTGCCGCTAGAGAAGGCTCTGCTTCAATCGCTGTCAGGAAGTCAATGGCAGGGATGACTAAACAGATGGTTTCTGTAGAGGCGATCGCCGTCTCACAGGGCACTCCACGTACCAGCCCAAGCCAGCCCAGCACGGCACCAGGCTGCAACAGTTGTAGGGTAATGGGCTTTTCTGTACGGGGATCGTAGCCCAGCAAGCGAGCCTGTCCCTGATAGAGAATCGCTACTTGCCCAGGTAACTTATCGCGCAGCAAGATCGCTTGTCCCATGCGATATCGCAACAACTGAAATTTTTCGGACAACTGTTTCAACGTTCCAGCCGACACCTGGTCAAAAGGTTGCACACTGGATAAAAAGTCCTGGATGGTGTTGCGGGTGTAAGTCATGGAGCCTGCCGATTACGAGGGACAGAAAAGGAAACGCTGATGGTTGACGGATTGAAAGGGGATGCAAACGACCTCGGTAAAAAGAGAACTGAGAGAACTGCATCAAGAATTCTTAAAGACTCTTTTGTTTTAATCGCCGCCGTTTCAGTGGTAGCGAAATTGTCACTTTGTTTCAAGACGACTTGCAAACAAGACGTAACACATCGTCACAAGTTGAGTCTGGAATCATTTCAAGAATAAAAGATTCTCAAGATAAAAAACTTGCTCACAACATCTAGCAATAGACCCAGTCTCAGAGGTGCAGACTCGATGTGAGGCACATTGAGGCTTTTAGGCATCTCCACTCTGAGCGGAAGACGGAGTAGAAGCCGATGTTGTCTCGTTGGAGTCATCAGGTTTTTTAAGGTTAGAGTCTTCTTCAGCTTCATTTTCTTCAATTTCAGAAGACGATTTTTCGCTAAACGAATTTTCTTCGTGAGAGGGCTCATCTTCAGACAGGTCGCCTGAGTTCTGTTCCGAAGATAGCGAATCAAACTGGCGTAGCTGTTCGCGAATCCAGTCTTGGAAGCATTCATTCAAAAGTCGTTGACGCATGGCGTCGTCTAATTGTGCCGGAATAAAGCGCTCTAGCCGAACAATGACAACCCACTCACCCACACGGGTCGGCGGGCAGAGCTGTCCGGGTTGACTAATCGAGAGCATCTGCCCCAAAACGGGATGCGGCACGCTCAGCTCCACGGGGCCAATCAGACCTTCGGTTTGGGCTTCAGGCCCCTGAGAATATTCACGGGCGATTTCACCAAAGGTTTGTTCTCCTTCTGAGATTCGAAAATAGAGTTCCTGGGCAATGCCCAAATCACGGGTACGAATCAGCGAATAAATAATTCGATCGAGCTGTCCTTTTCGATCAAGGAAATAGGATTCTAACTTTGGGCCCCATTTCTCAGCTTTAAATTTCTCGATCCGAATTTCGCGAGTTGCTCGTTCTTGGAGCTGTGTCGGAGTCATTCGATAGTGCCTTAGCCACGCTTGTTGAGCCTCAGGGGTGGTCAACTGGTGCTGCTGAAAGAAAGTTTCAGAGGCTTTTTGTCTTTCGTCTTCAGAACATTCAATGTCGGCGATCGCCTCATCAATGAGCACCTCTTGCAAAAATTGAGGCAGCATTTGATATCGCGCCATCAGCGGCACAATTTCGTCGGCGGATACAGTACGGTTCCCGATTTTCAACATCACAGACATCAAGCCGATTTTCGTTCACTTTACTCGAAACCTCAATCCCACTTGGGATCGAAGAGCTGCCATCTTATTGAAGAACGGCCTTCCGCTGCTTCAGATACACCTCATTTTTGAGAATGGAAAAGCAATCTCATGCTTGTGACAGATCACTCCATGCCACATCATGACATATGCTGCATTGCTCAAATTTTGAAGCCGTAAGACAAGAAATTCAAGCCCAAGCGTTGTACGAGCGATCGCCAAAGCTATCCGGAAAACCCATTGTCTGTTGCCAAGTTAAAAAAAACTTCATCTCTTTTTCCATAACTTGCTGTCGTCAGGTTGCCATTACTGTCAAATATCACTCGAAAATCATCTGCATCATGGTTGAAGTGAAGCTCAATCTCGCGTCAGCAAGGGGCAAACTTCAACTTCCACAGTAAAGCTAGACGAACTGACTTGAGTCGAGGGCTTGAACCCGCACCCCTTGAATCAGTGCTAGCAAATCATCATTTTGACGAATCGCGACACGGTTGCCCTGTTGAGTCAGCGTTAGTGAACTGAAGCGGATGCCTCGACCGAGCCTGAATCGATCCTGATCTAGGTTGAAATCTCGAACGAGACTCTTCCCATGTCCTGGCTCAAGAACGAAGAGATCGCGATCGCCACCGCCGTTTAGAATGTTGTTGCCGCTGCCACCTATGAGGCGATCGCGTCCGCTGCCGCCGTTGAGATGGTCTTTATCATCGCCTCCCTTCAGCAGATCGTTGCCGCTATTGCCCACGAGACGATTGTTGCCATTGCCCCCAATGAGGCGATCGTTGCCGTCATCTCCCTTGAGGCGATCGTTGCCACGGCTCCCTTTTATCCTGTCATTGCCATCGCCGCCAATCAGCACGTCGTTGCCTCGTAGCCCAAATAGCACGTCATTACCTCGCGCTCCCCACAGCTTATTTTTAGTGCGACTGCCCTTGATCTTGTCGTTGCCATCGCCGCCGTAGGCACGCTCAATGGTAGTGTCTTCGCCCAGTTCTAGAGACTGCCCTGCAATGGTGCTAGTCTTGCCAGGATTGAGCTTGAGGTTGAGATCTGACGTGACTGCTGCTGCGTTGAGGGTATCTCGACCAAGGGTGTCTGTAATCAGTTGGCGATCGCCCGTCGCAACACGAGAAAATTCGTCGGTGTAGATATAAGTGTCGCCATTCGACACCGCGTCGCCATAGAGCCGCAGCGTCCACTCGTCAAGCCTGCCGCTGATACCCGCTGAGGTATCCTCGATTTCAAGCTGCCAGTCCCCCACACCTAGTTCGCCCCAGTGAAAGGTTGACGAGAAGGTGAAGTCAATCCCGCGACCATAGGACTCGCCCAGATCTACCAGTTCTTCATTGGAGGTAAAGGCAGCGGGATCGTTGGCAAATTCACTAAATGATGCAGTAGAACCACTATCCAAAAATACGTCGATTAGACTGGGGCCATCAAAAAGCTGGCTGCGAGTGCCATCGGGCGACACCAAAGTAATGATCAAATCCTCAATTGATTGATGAGCCAAGTCAATGTCAATCTCTACCTGATCGATTTGAATCGGGCGAGCAACATCAAGGGATGTAGTCGAAACAACGCTATCCCTTAGGTTCAACGCTTGAGTTGAGGTGGCACTGAGACTTACTTCATTGGCTAAGGAGCGCTGTCCTGTCCAGCTTTCGGCCATACGCACAGCGGCATGAGCATCGACTAAACCAAAGCCGTAATTGCGATTGGTATGCAGCCCGCCCCCGTTCCAGTTGGTGGCTCCATTGAATGACCAGCGCCTCTGGCTTGGGTCATTTTGTCGGGCAGAGTAAGCCAAAATTTCTTGAACGTCTCGATAGCCCAATCTTGGGTTCGCTTCTAGCATCAGCGCCACCACTCCCGACACCATGGGAGCGGCAGAAGAGGTGCCGTTGAACTGATTGGTGTAATTCGAATTGCTCAGCTCTCTAAAGCCGGATCCGTTATTGTATCCGGCGCGACCCGTGCGATCGGTTGTGACAATGGTGCCTGGAATGCTGAACTCTGGATTTCCATCCCCAAATGCAGACACCAATAGACTGGAGCCTTGGACACTGTATGGCGCAAAAATGCCATCGCCATCGATTGCAGCGACCGCAATGGTGAATCGAGAGTTTTCATAACTGCCGTAGTTTGCACTAGCTCCAGCATCGAACTCATTGCCTGCCGCCCAAACAAACACCGTACCTCTGCCATTGCGGCCTTCACGAATAGCGGTGGCGATCGCCTCTCCGGCTCGCGAGTAAAGAGACAAGTCGAAGTTGGACTGAAAGGGATTATCGAGTCCCCAGCTATTGCTTGAGATATCAAACGCACTCTGACGCTCTAGGGGACTAGCATCAAATTCATTGATATTGAAATAGGAGAATGATGTAATTTGGGACTCAAAAGCAACTCCAACGCTCCCCACATTGTTGCGCTCAGCCGCGATGATTCCTGCAACGGCAGTGCCATGGTCATCGTCAAAGAAAAAGGGCGCACCCTCTCGCGGATAACTATAGTTCCTCAGCTCGTCAGGATTGCTGTCAAAGTTCGCGCTTAGGTCTTCATGTCCGCGCTCAACACCATCATCAATAATGGCCACACTGACTCCCCGGCCGGTGTAGTCATCCCATACCTCAAGTACGTTGAGATCAACACCAGGAGTTCGTCCTCCTTGTCCGGTGTTGTTGAGGTACCACTGATCTAGAAAAAGCGGATCGCTTGGAAGCAAAGCCATGGATGGAGCAACCTCAAATCGTTGCAGAATGAACTGGAAGATGAGCTATTCCGGAGGTAAACAAGTCTGTAGGTAAACAAGAATTCTCTGAATGGAACAGCGCCAAGGATAACCCCGAAAGATCGCCATGTTTCAAGACTTGGGCCGATTGCTCAGACAAGGAATTGCTAGATAAGCTGAGGCGATCGCCCTTATCATTTCCTCATTGTCGTGCCCTAGTCAGAGCATTCCCAAATCGAAGAGATTTCGCATCGAAGAACGTGTGCTGTGAACTTTACTCAGAACCGTTACGAGAGACGTTGAAGTATTCGCATCTACTTTGAGCATCAATCTTGAGTCAGCAAGAGCTATCCCTAACAGGAATGAGCGGATTCTCCTTGTTTGCTTAGAGGATGTTTGAAAAGTATTAGACAACACGCTGGAACAAGACTGATCCCCC
>CAKZMO010000025.1 GCA_937128595.1 uncultured cyanobacterium
TGTTATAGATGTATTTGAGGCATATGCTTATCCATTTGACCAAGAAATCGAGAATTTGAGTATGGAATCCCGCACACTGGCCGAAACCCGCGACGCCCTGCTCCCGCGTCTCATCTCCGGCGAGTTGCGCGTCGGGGAGTTGGAGGATATACCATAATGCCGTTGCCAAAATCAGCTGATCAAATTGTACGTCAGCAAATTGACAGCCTCATGCAGGATATTGAAGCTCTCGAACAAATCGTTGAGCAATCCAGCAAAGGTCAGAGACGAATAGGAGTTCCACCGGAACTCATCCAAGCAAAGCTGCCGTTGCAAGGTAATCTTTTCGATGTTTTGCGTGCGAGATTCATCAACTTGCTTAGTTTCTTATACCAGAGCCACCCGCATTTTAGTCATCAGATTGACGATATACGGTCACTCGAATCGACAGTCAAAGACGGCAATACACTTGTAGGTGCGATTAAGGCATTCAAAGCCGATTACGAATCTGGTGTGTTGGATTCTTTAGCAAATGTGATTGAGGCTGACATCATCTCAGACTATATGGGGCAGGCTGAACAGTTACTTGGCGAAGGTGTAGCAGGGCAATACGACTATGTACCCGCTGCGGTTTTGGCGGGTGCTGTGCTTGAAAATGCCTTGCGGACGCTGTGCCAGCGTCAGTCGCCGCCTATTGATGTGACCAAACCGAATGGATCGCCAAAGACACTGGATCCTCTGATAGCGGATTTGCAGAGAGTAAATGTGTTCAACAAAGCAAAAGCCGATCAGCTCCGAGCCTGGGCGAAAATACGCAATTATGCGGCGCATGGCGAATTCACCGAGTTTAAACGATCTGAAGTAGAGGCGATGATTGCTGGAATACAAAATTTCATCGCGGACTATCTGTAGGTAAAGTGTTCAGATGATTGAGATTTACCAGAATCTGTTTGTTGGCAATCAAGACGATTATGAGTTGACCGTCGCACGGCAGGGTGGTTGGGCGGTCGTCCATGCCTGCAAAGAACCCTATCATCGCACTGCATTAGGATATCGTGGGCGAGGTGCCCCTAAAGATCATCCAGAGTATCTGGTTGCTCGTCGGGGTGATCGGCTCATTCTGAACCTGGTGGATGCGGATAATCCGGCATACATTCCACAAGAAATCATCGACGCTGCGCTGGGCTTCATCTCGGAGAAGTTGGCTGAGAATTTGAAGGTGCTGGTGCATTGCAATCAGGGTATGTCTCGTTCTCCCAGTATTGGATTGCTTTACCTTGTTCAACACACAGACAAGTTGCCCAAAGCCTCTTTTGCGGAGGCTGAACGCGCCTTCCGGGATTTGTATCCACTGTACAATCCAGCGGGTGGTGTTCGCGGATTTATGTTGAAAAACTGGCATCTGTATTCGAAATAAATTGAACACTATAGGCTGATTCGCATGAAATTTAACGAAGACACCGTCGAACTCGCAACAATTGATTGGTTGCGAGACGTTGGCTACGATTACATCCATGGTGGTGAGATTGCTCCCGGTGAAGCTGCCGCTGAGCGTGATTCCTATAACGAGGTGTTATTGGTAGGGCGGTTGAATCGTGCGCTCGAACGGATCAACTCGCATATTCCGCGTGGTGTGCGTGCTGGTGTCCTCGAAGATGTGGTCCGGAAGGTACAGCGGACACCCAGCCAGAATCCGATTGTCAACAATCATGCGTTTCACCGTTTGCTGACCGAAGGTGTCGATGTCTCCTACCGGGAGGGTGGGCAGATCAGGCATGACAAAGTCTGGCTGATTGATTTCACCGATCCTCAGAAAAACGAGTTTCTGGCAGTCAACCAGTTCACCGTTACCGATGTTAATCACAGAACTCGTGCCAAAACCAACCGTCGCCCAGATGTGATCCTCTTCGTCAACGGGTTACCGCTGGTCATCATCGAGCTGAAGAATGCTGCCGATCAAAATGCGACGTTGCGTACAGCCTTCAATCAGCTTCAAACCTATAAAGATGATATCGGCTCAATCTTCACCTATAACGGCTTAGTAGCGATTAGCGATGGTCTTGAAGCTAGTTTGGGTACCCTGACTGCCGGTTGGGAATGGTTTAAACCCTGGCGTACAGTCGATGGACAACGACTCGATCCATACAGCACTCAGCTAGAAACGCTCATCCGGGGTGCGCTCTCACCTGAACGATTGCTTGATCTCTTGCGCCATTTCGTCGTGTTCGAACAAGACGAAAATCGCCTCGTCAAAAAGGTTGCGGCTTATCACCAGTATCATGCTGTCAACAAAGCCGTGCAAAATACTGTCGAGGCATCCCATGTTGAAGGCGATCAACGAATCGGTGTGATCTGGCATACCCAGGGCAGCGGCAAGAGTCTGTCGATGCTCTTCTACGCGGGGAAGATAATCCTTCATCCTGCGATGGAAAATCCAACAGTTGTTATCCTCACAGATCGAAATGATCTGGACGACCAGCTTTACGGCGTTTTTGCTACCGGACAGGAGCTGCTGCGACAGGAACCGATCCAGGCGCGGGATCGCGACCATCTACGAGATCTGTTAGAGGTCGCATCAGGTGGTGTCGTCTTTACGACGATCCAGAAATTCCAGCCAGATGAAGGTGTAACCGAATACCCGTTGCTATCAGATCGCCACAATATCGTGTTCATCGCCGATGAAGCCCACCGCAGCCAGTACGGTTTCAAAGCGCGTGTGACCAATGGGCAGATAGGCTATGGGTTTGCCAAGTATGTGCGTGATGCGCTGCCGAATGCATCCTTTATCGGATTTACTGGCACACCGGTCGAAAAGACGGATGCCAACACACGTCAGGTCTTTGGTGACTATATTGACGTATACGACATACAACGCGCCGTTGATGATCGTGCTACAGTCCCCATTTATTACGAGGCACGACTTGCTCGTCTACAACTACGTGATGAACAGCGTGACCTGATTGACCCAACCTTTGAGGAAGTGACAGAAGGGGAGGAAGAGACGGTCAAAGAAAAACTCAAAACAAAATGGTCACAGCTTGAAGCGATGGTCGGTACTGACGCTCGTCTGGCCCAGGTAGCACAGGACATTGTCGCGCATTTTGAGCAACGTCTCGAGGTTTTAGATGGTAAAGCAATGATTGTGTGCATGAGTCGTCGTATCGCCGTTGACCTGTACGACCAGATTATCCGCCTGCGTCCACAGTGGCATGATCATACGGATACAGGTGGGGTCATCAAAGTGGTCATGACCGGCAGCGCTGGTGATCCAGCACGCTACCAACCGCATGTTCGTAACAAAGCGCGACGCAA
>CAKZMO010000026.1 GCA_937128595.1 uncultured cyanobacterium
ATATCTGTCCTAACCTATCTGCGCATTGCTATATCACCTTTAAGAGAGCAAGTTTCCCTTTCATCAAGTCTTTCTATTTGAGGAAGACTTGCGCGACTTTTTCACACTCTTAGGAAGTAGTGTGAACTTGAAGCAACATCGACGGATTCGTAAATGTGGTCATGCTAGGCGTATTCCTCGATTGGGAGGCAAGAACAGACTAGGTTGCGATCGCCATAGGCATCATCTAACCGTCCGACTGCAGGCCAGAATTTGCTATCTCGTGTCCAGTCGGAGGGGTAGGCAGCTTGTTCGCGACTGTAAGGGCGTTCCCACTCTCCAGCAATCAAGCTTTCAGCAGTATGAGGAGCGTGCTTCAGCAAATTGTTTTCGGCATCAACCTTATTCTCCTCAATGTCGCGAATTTCGCTGCGGATAGCAATCATGGCATCGCAGAACCGATCCAGTTCCGCCTTCGATTCGCTTTCGGTGGGTTCGACCATCATGGTGCCGATTACAGGCCAAGACATTGTTGGCGGATGAAACCCATAGTCGATTAGCCGCTTGGCGATATCGCTGACCTCAACACCTGCCGATCGCTTAAACGGACGGGTATCAACGATGCACTCGTGGGCAATCCAGCCATTGCGGCCTTTGTAGAGGGTTTCATAGTGGCCTTCTAGTCGCTTTGCAATGTAGTTGGCGTTAAGAATGGAGACTTCTGTGGCGCGAGTGAGTCCAGCAGATCCCATAAGAGCAATGTACATCCAGGAAATCGGCAGGATGCTGCTACTACCCCAGGGGGCGGCTGAAACTGGACCAATGCTGTCGCTATTTCCTAACTCTACAAAAGGATGACCGGGTAGAAATGGAACGAGATGCTGCTTTACTCCAATAGGGCCAACGCCAGGGCCGCCGCCGCCGTGGGGAATGCAGAAGGTTTTGTGCAGGTTCAAATGACAGACATCTGCACCAAAGTCACCAGGGCGGCAAAGGCCAACTTGAGCGTTCATGTTGGCTCCGTCCATGTAAACTTGTCCACCGTTGGCGTGGATCAGGGCACAGACATCTCGAATTCCTTCCTCGAACACTCCGTGAGTAGAAGGATACGTAACCATGAGCGCAGCTAGCTTATTTTTGTGCTTCTCAGCTTTAGCTTGAAGATCAGCAACATCAATGTTGCCGTCCTTATCGCATTTAACCACTACGACTTTCATGCCTGCCATCACCGCACTCGCTGGATTTGTGCCGTGGGCAGATTCGGGAATGAGACAGATGTGGCGATCGCCCTCTCCGCGTGACTGATGATATTGACGGATTACCAGCAGTCCCGTGTATTCGCCCTGTGAACCTGCGTTGGGCTGGAGAGAGACACCGTCAAATCCGGTGATTTCTGCCAGCATATCTTCGAGCTGCCGGAACAGGATGCGGTAGCCTTCCGTTTGTTCTGATGGTGCAAAGGGGTGAATTTGTGAGAACTCTGGCCAAGTGACGGGCAGCATTTCCGCCGTAGCATTGAGCTTCATGGTGCAAGAGCCGAGGGGGATCATCGCCGTGGCGAGAGATAAATCTTTCCCCTGAAGCCGATACATGTACCGCAACATCTCGGTTTCGGAGTGATAGCGGTTGAAGCTCGGGTGAGTCAAGTAGGGTGAGGTGCGGTGGAAGGGAGAGTCGGGAGCCAGGAGAGAGGAGTCTGAAGCAAGAGTATTGAAGTAAAAGGGAAGGGGAGTGTCTCCGGCAAAGATGGTCAGTAGGTCAAGGATGTCTTGCTCAGTGGTGGTTTCGTCGAGGGAAATACCGAGGGTGTGGCTGTCAATTTTGCGGAGGTTGATTTGGTTGGCGATCGCTCTTTCTACAACAGCATCTGCGCTGTTTTCCTCAACGGTCACTTTGACCGTATCGAAGACAGGTTCGTTGCCCAAGGTGAAGCCAAGCTTTTGCAATCCATCGGCCAACATGAGGGTGAGGGTAAGGACGCGCTGGGCGATCGCCTTTAATCCTTTGGGACCGTGGTAGACGGCATACATGCTTGCCATAATCGCCAGCAGAACCTGGGCGGTGCAGATATTGCTGGTGGCTTTGTCTCGGCGAATGTGCTGTTCACGGGTTTGGAGAGCAAGGCGCAGAGCGGGTTTTCCGGATGCGTCTTGAGAGACACCGACTAGCCGACCTGGAAGCTGGCGACGGTAGTCCATCTGGGTGGCAAAGTAAGCCGCGTGGGGGCCACCAAATCCCAGAGGCACACCAAATCTTTGGGTGTTCCCGACCGCGATGTCTGCCCCAAATTCACCGGGGGGCTTCAGCAGCGTCAAAGCCAATAGGTCTGCCGCGACTGTCACCAGAGCTTTAGTCTCATGAGCGTTTTGGATGAAGTCTGAATAATCGTAGATCGCGCCATCTGTCGCCGGATATTGCAGCAGCGCTCCAAAGATGGGAGTATCAAAATCGAAACTGCGATGGTCACCCACAATCACCTCAATGTCGAGAGGTAGAGCGCGAGTTCTCACCACTGCGATGGTTTGAGGATGGCAATGCTCTGACACAAAAAATGCATTGGCCTTACTTTTCGACTGACCATAGCTAAGGGTCATGGCTTCCGCTGCTGCCGTGCCTTCATCTAATAGAGAAGCATTGGCAATTTCCAGTCCCGTTAGATCCGTCACCATGGTCTGGAAATTGAGGAGCGCTTCCAGCCGCCCTTGGGCAATTTCGGGCTGGTAAGGGGTGTATTGGGTGTACCAACCTGGGTTTTCCAAAACATTGCGCTGAATCACCGCAGGAGTGAAGCAGTTGGAATAGCCCATGCCGATAAACGAGCGGAAAATCTGGTTTTTCGTGGCGATCGCCCGCAATTCTTCTAGTAGCTCAACTTCGCCTCTTCCCACGCCCAGTTTCAACGGTTGCTTGAGGCGAATGCTGGCTGGAACAGTCTCGTCAATCAGCTCATCCAGGCTCTTGAGTCCCAACGCGTCTAGCATTTGAGTAACGTCGTCTGGAGTTGGCCCAATGTGCCGATGTTCAAAGCTGCCATGCTCCTGGGATTGCTGCACGGAGGCAGGGACACCATTCTTCATCGCTGTTTCTGAAGCAGAGCGAGAAGAGGTCGATCCGTTTTGGAACGTTTCTTGCTGGGGTGTCCCGTTGGAGTTTGGCGCGGAAGGATGGGCGGTGGTCAGCTCAGATGACATAGAACCTCGAAGAGTAGACATCAGACGTTCAAATCCTGCAACTTCAGCAGTCGCAGCGCTGTTCAACAAGAACCTTGCAGTCGTAATCCAATCCAGAATTGGATCCGTCAGCACACTCTTGCAATATTGTCGCAGATGAAGCTTTACAAACTTCTTTATCTATTCTGCAACAGTTCTTTAGAATAACGCGAGGCGATCGCACTCAGTCATCATGGAGATGACGATAGCTAGTAGATGCTACTAGGCCAATTAGAGCTGCTAATACTTCTTGTGTTCATATACTGGGTTACGATCCACGATCGCCCTTCTCAAAGTTGCAGCATGTTGATGGGGCGATCGCATCCACGATTGAGGATGCGATCACAGCTCACAGCAGTAGCCCCTGTCTGGTTGAAGTCAAGTGATGCTGGGTTTATGATTGTCAACTCAGCCTACGGCGATGTGCGATCGTCAGAGCAACGATATCGAACAATGCCAGTGTTGGTGTCTGTCAAGGTTGAGCGATCGCTTGATAGCTGGAAGGAATCTGTTTCGATAAACGTTTCTCCCTCACTGGAGTACTCAGAAGTCACCATCATCTCCAGCTCTTCTTCCGTCATCACCTCTAATACGGTGCCTGATGAGTCATAAAACTCAATTTGGTCAAGCCCAACGAGTAGCCGACCATCACTGTTTGGTTCGCCACAGCCCTCTAAACTAGCGTTCCACTCGCCTTGGAACTGCATCGGAATCGCGTTGTGCACGTAATCTATCGTATCGTTGTCAATCGGTGTTGCAGCTTGTGCCGAGACAGAGGATTGGATATTCCAATCTCCAACTTCTAGGTCAGAGCCCCCATAGGTAATCACCGAAAGCGCTTTCTGTTCGTCTGGATGCACAAACTCAAACCGACACTGCCCCAACCCAGTACCAGCGCAAGCCACAACTTCTGTAAAACCAGCATCGTAAGCCATCCGCTCGACACCATAGGGGCCTGGTTCTGGGGCTTCTACAGGAATCCACCCCCTCTGAAGGAGGCGAGCACGAGCGTCGGCATACTGTATTCCTGACTCCAAATCGTTCAGCAGGCTATCCGTCGCAGAAGCTTCTAGTTCGCTAATGTTGGCTTCTGGTTCGCTAGAAGCCTGAGTCAACTGTGGGGCAGGGGATTCTTCGGTCACTGTAACTTCCTCTAATGCGCTGCTATCGGCAGCATCCAAAGACGACGCATCAGTCACATCTTTGGTAGTACAGCTCATTATCAAAGACGCTAGTCCTAAACAAGCGATCAGTGTTTTGTGTGGCTTAGACCAGAGTTTGTGTGGCTTAGACCAGAAGTGGATCAAAAGATTTAGCATACTTGTTCAGTTGCAATTTTGTGCAAAAGGTTACCCACGAACTGGGCAACCAAAATGAATCAGCCCCTTCTAAACGGCTCAAATCTGAGCTGATCACGTTCAGAGCGAAGATTGATTAAAGCATCAATCGGTTTCAGTTTTCGTCATGGGCTGATCTCAGTTTGCCTTCCAGACCTTCTCATCAAGTCTTCTAGACATGAAATGACGAAACGTCCCATTGAAGCTTGACAAAGTATTCCCACATTCTTGGCATTACTCATTCATGGATTCAATCATCTTTAGTGACCGATCTCCGCACACAGGCAGCGGTACTTTATGAAATTGTTGTCATTGGCAAAGCAGCAAATCGGCTATCGGATAGTTTTCGATCGCAGCACTCCACGATCCCTTGGAAAGACATTGTTGGGATGCGGAATATTCTGGCTCATCAGTATAGTGCTACGCGCTGATATAAAACCAATAGTTGATGGAGAAGCTGCGCACCGCGCGGC
>CAKZMO010000027.1 GCA_937128595.1 uncultured cyanobacterium
GTTGTGGAGGGTTTAACGAACATCACTCATGCCAGTGAATTTGCTTTGGCAAATGCGAATGTAGCTGATGGGGAATTGACGCTCCATATCGCAGGGATACAACCGGACCAAGCCTTGCACGTGATGGTCATGGCGGGTGATACGCTGCTCTATGATGATGCGGTGACAGATGACGCGATCATATTAGCGTTGCCGGATGACACGAGTCAGATTGAATTCAGTGTTATAGGAGAAGATGACGAAAACTTGCTTGACGGCACCTTGGAAGATTTTGTTAGCACAAATTAGATCAATTTATTGGAGGATACATGCGGAACTTTCGCAAGTTAATTCAACTTATTGTCATCAGCGGTGTTTTGCTGGTGCTGAATGTCTCTATCGCACAAGAGGAAACTCCTGCTTACCTTGACCCATTGTTGGATGTTGAGGCACGGATTGACGATTTGTTGCGGCGCATGACACTGGAAGAAAAGCTCGGTCAGATGACGTTGGTGGAAAAGAACAGCATCACCGAAGGTTCTGTGACGACGTTTTATGTCGGCTCCATCCTGAGTGGTGGTGGTGGGTATCCAGCAGAAGAGAACTCACCGGAAGCCTGGGCGAATATGGTCGATGGTTTCCAGCAGGCCGCGCTGGATACACGGCTGAGTATCCCGTTGATCTATGGCGTTGATGCCGTCCACGGGCACAATAATCTTTATGGTGCCACTATCTTCCCACACAATGTGGGCCTGGGTGCAGGTGATAACCCCGAACTCGTCCAGGAAATTGCCCGGATAACGGCAGTGGAGACCATCGCTACCGGCATCTACTGGAATTACGCACCGGTGATGGCCGTCCCGCAGGACATCCGCTGGGGCCGCACCTATGAGGGCTTTGGTGAAGATACTGAACTGGTTTCGCGCCTGTCTAATGCGTACCTGGTCGGGATGCAGCGCGGCGAACTCGGCTCCCCGATGAGCGTTCTGGGCACGCCCAAGCACTATATTGGGGATGGCGGTACCACCTGGGGCACTTCTATTGATCGAGGCAATATTGACCGGGGTGATACCCTGGTCGATGAGGAAACCCTGCGTGCTGTTCACTTACCGCCATATATCGAGGCGATGGATAACGGTGCGATGAGCATTATGGTCTCCTATTCTAGTTGGAACGGCGAACCCATGCACAGCAATGACTATCTGGTCAATGATGTGCTGAAGGGCGAACTTGGTTTTGAGGGCTTTGTCGTTTCTGACTGGGGCGGTTTGGATCTCGTCGCTAATGACTATTACGACGCGGTGGTGATGTCTATCAATGCCGGCGTGGATATGAACATGGTTCCGTTTAACTATCCGCTGTTTATTGACACGCTCAATGAAGCGATTGAAAACGGTGACGTCACGATGGAACGCATTGACGATGCAGTACGCCGTATTCTACGGGCCAAGTTCATGATGGGGCTGTTTGAAAATCCATTTAGTGACCGCACCCTTTTCGATAGGATCGGTGCGCCGGAACACCGCGAAATCGCACGGCAAGCCGTGCAGGAGTCATTGGTACTGCTGAAAAATGACAATAATGCCCTGCCTATCGCAGCGGATACGGATGTCATCTTTGTTGCGGGCGCAGGTAGTGATGACATCGGGTACCAATCCGGTGGTTGGACCATCGAATGGATGGGAAGAATCGGCCCAGTTACTGAGGGAAATACCATCTTAGATGGTATTGAAGAACACGTATCTGAAGATACCGAGGTCTACTTCAACGCCTTTGGGCGTTTTAACAGCGTCACTGATGATGATGACAACCCCATCATCGCCGATGTGGGCATTGTCGTACTGGCAGAGTTTCCCTATGCCGAGTGGGAGGGTGATGACGCCTTCCTGGAGTTCATCCCCGAAGATGTGGAGATGATCCAACAGATGCAGGAACGCGCCGAGCAGGTGATTGTGATTACGCTATCAGGCCGCCCGATGATTATCGCTAATTATCTGGATCAGGCAGATGCATTTGTAGCGGCGTGGTTGCCGGGGTCTGAGGGATCTGGTGTGGCCGATGTACTATTCGGTGAAGTGCCCTTTACCGGGCGTCTGCCGTATACATGGCCGCGCACCATTGAGCAAATCCCATTTGACTTTACGACTCTGCCGACTGAAGGCTGTGATGCACCGCTATTCCCGTATGGTTACGGCCTGACGGTTGAGGATAGCACATCACCCTGGTTAACCCTGGCCATTGAATGTGCGGCTGAGGCGAATTAAACGCTGTTATTTGACTAAAGTTAAGGAGTAATGATGTTCATGTTCAAGAAAACTCGTATTATGATTACCCTGTTGTTGATCGCGTTGATGGCTGTAGCCGTCACGCAGGCGCAGGATGAGGAAGAAGAATCAGCCGTACTGGCGGATTTTGAAGCTGAGGAATTGTTGCTGGCTAAAGATAGCGATAACCTGGATATTGGCTTCGTACCCTGGGGAGATAGTGTCGGTAATGTGACGCTGGAACTGGTCACCGCTGAGGAAGACCTCGCCCTACCGGAGCAAGACGATGATAACACTGTGCTGGCCGTTACCTATGACATCGGTTCTTTTGGTGGTTTCACTCATGCACTGACCGATGGCGAGGAGTGGGTGTCTCAAGATTGGACCGAGTTCACCACGCTAGATTTCTGGTTGTATGGTGCGGAGTCCGGCGCGATGATCCAGGTGGAAATTTTTGATAATCGTGCGCCAGATGCGACCTCTGATAGTGCGGAACGTTTCTATTACCGCATTGAGGATAACTTCACCGGATGGCAGTTCTTCAGCATCCCGTTTGAGTTCTTCCAACGTCGTACTGATTGGCAACCGAGTGGTGCCCCGGCTGATGGGCTGGGCTTGGATGAGGTTCATGGGTATTCTTTCGGCTTCCCAGTAGGTGTCGGTGAATTTACCAGTTATATTGATAACGTCGCTGTTTCCACTGGTGAAGGTAACGTAAACCAGATGGGTGCGATTGTTGAGGCTGATGCGGAGGGCGATGGTGAAACTGTAGTCAAGGTTGAACCCGTTGATATGCCGGAATACAATGCCGATGGTGAATGGGAACTCGTCTGGAGTGACGAATTTGATGAAGAAGCTGGCGAACCGATCAACGCGGATTTCTGGACCTGCGAAGTCGGCGGATGGGGATGGGGTAACCAGCAGCTAGAGCACAATACTGACCGCACCGATAACGTCGTCCATGATGGTGAGGGTAACCTGGTCATCACCGCCCGCGAAGAAGAATTCCGGGGTAATGACTACACCTCTGGCCGTTGCAATTCTATGGATAAGGTGGAATTCACTTATGGCCGCGTAGAGGCCCGCATTAACCTGCCGGAAGGCCAGGGAATGTGGCCAGCCTTCTGGATGCTGGGCGCGGACTTCCCCGAAATCGGCTGGCCGGAAACAGGCGAGATCGACATTATGGAGTATATCGGCGCGGAACCGCGTTCTATTCATGGCACGGTACACGGCCCAGAATACTACGGTTCCGGTGGGTTAGGCGCACGCTTCATCAATGATGAACCCGTAGCAGATGATTTCCATGTGTTTGGTATCGAGTGGCAGCCAGAGATCATTCGCTGGACCTTCAACGGTGAGGTCTATCACGAACTGGATCCAGAACGGCTGTATGGCGGGACATGGGTCTTCGATGATGATTTCTTCATGCTCATCAACGTGGCCGTCGGCGGGACCTGGCCGGGTAGCCCGGATGAGACCACCGTCTTCCCACAGGAGATGCTGATGGATTGGGTACGCATCTATCAACGTCAGTAGTCATAACCTTGTTAGCATGTGATGTGTGGATCAGTCGCAGCAAGGGGGCTAAACGATAATGACAGGGTTGAGTACTGGTGTTGGACGGCGATTGAACCCGACACTTGCCTGTGCGTTGAGCGTTGTAGTGCCCAAACGGAAATGCGCAGGCAGCAGTTGATCTGTGGGTGCAGGTGAAGCGGCGCAAGGCGCATCAATATAGTCCACCGCCCATTCTGTCGGATGGGTGGGGCGGACATCGGGAGGCACTTGTTCAAGCTTACGGCCAAGTGCCTCCCTACAAAGGGCATGGGTGCCCGCCAACACGCAAGCGACCTGGGGACAACTTGTTCGTACACCCCCACTGTAATTAACAGGGCTTTTGCAAAGTCGTTAACGCTGAAGTTGAAGTGCTTCGGGATAATTCA
>CAKZMO010000028.1 GCA_937128595.1 uncultured cyanobacterium
GGGGGGCTAGGGGGGATCTGAAGTAGCATTGACGACTTCTCAAACATCCTCTAAGAGAGTGAATCCATCAATCAACACTTGTCGCTCGATTGAAGCTGAATTTGTCTTCGCACAGTTTGTCTTCGCATAATGGTATCGATGCTGTCAACCCATTCAAAGTCTACAGTTGGACTAGAAACTCCAACAAGCGCTAGGCGAATCAGCCAAGTTTCACACCACAATCTGGAAATAGCCTGTAGAAATCGCTTCTTTTCCATGGGAGCAGCCATAATAAGCCGATAAAAATAGCCGAACAATAAAGCTTGAAGACGATGCCTGAACGTGCCCATCTCTACCTTGGTAATGCGTTGGACGGAACTGATTCTACGACTTTGGCGCAGCAGGTTGCCCATGCTCGCCAGCATGATGACTGCTTAGACGTATACCTGACCCTAGAAGACAATCGGAAGGGTCGAATTCACATTCAAACCGCTTCTGGTGAATCAGTCGGCATCATCAAAGACCGTGAACAGCAGTTACGGCAGGGTGACGTGTTTCAGGCTGAGTCGGGTCGGTTGATACAGGTGCATTTGCAGGAGCAGACTGTGCTGGTGATTCAATCCGATTCGACAGTTCCTGCTTCTGCCCTTGCTCTGATTCATTTGGGGCACACGCTAGGCAACCATCACTATCCGATTGCTATTCGAGAAGATCGGATTTACGTGCAGCTTGAAGATAATGCGGACGTGGTCGAGGCGACGATTCGCGGTCACAATATTCCTGGATTGAGCGTGGCCTATGAACGCCGTGTGGCAGAGCAGGCGATCGCCTTTGACTCATCGACCCACGGCCACGGTCACGCGGAACTATCGGGGCAAGGCACCGAGCCTTCTCATTCATCTGATGTTGTCCATTCTCACCCTACTTGTTGATGATGCCAGTCATATCTTCCGTCTCTCAATCTATCCAGGGTCAAGCGATGCCAGCAGAGAGCGATCGCCGTCTAGCTCTAATGCAGCTTTCAGACTCGTTTTTTCCATCGGGGTCGTTCACTCTGTCCCACGGATTGGAGTCGCTGCAACAGTCGGGACAAGTGCGATCGCCCGCTCAGGTTGAGGAATTTTTACATTTACTGCTGACCTACAAAGTAGGTACATCTGACTTGGTGGCCCTGACTCATGCTTATCGTGCAAGCAAGGCTCCCGATTTCGAAGCGATTCGAGAGACAGATTCTCGCTTGTTTGTCCAAACTCTTGTGGAAGAAACGCGAACAGCTCAACAAAAGAGTGGTCGCGCATTGCTGATGGTTGCAGGTTCGACGTGGGAAGTCTCCCTACTCGATACACTCATGACTGAAGTGAGTACCTATCGTCTTAATGGACTACATCCGGTTGTGTTTGGCGTTGTCGGTCAGATTGCTGGACTGAGTGAAAGTGATACGCAACTGGCGTTTGCTCACAATCTGGCAACGGGATTAGCGGGAGCCGCGATTCGCTTGGGGTTAGTGGGTCATATGCAAGCGCAGAAGATACTGTGGGCGATCGCCCCAACCATTACCGCGATCGCTCAGCAAGCCAGTTCTTTATCGCTGGACGACATGAGTTCTTGGACTCCATCCATTGACATTGCGCTGATGCAGCATAAACAGCGCGATCGACGGTTATTTACAACGTAAAGCAAGATGGCAGGTTTAATATAGAGCCCCCATGTCTTGCAGCTTCAAAGGTGTTGAGATGACATAAGGGATAATCCGGTGGCACGCTATGGTGGAGATCACTCTCTGAATCGGACTTTACGTCACACTGAACCCATGTCTACCTCTTCCGACAGTTCATCTCAAACCCATACAGAAGCAACAGCTTCAGCACCGTCTAAAAGAGCATCTTTGCCATCGTCGTGGATTATTCGATTAGGTAAGTTTGTCTGGACAACGATGTGGCGAATCATGATGTCGAAGCTGGCTCCATCCAGCAAAGGCGGGGAGTACATTCGGCCTGAGAGTCAGTTTCGACAGACTGTTACAGAAGGGCAGACTTATCCACCCGCAACAGAACGATATCAGTTGATTGTGGGAATGGGATGTCCGTGGGCACATCGTACATTGGTAGTGCGGGCATTAAAAGGATTAGAATCAGCAATCTCAGTGGTAACGGTATCTCCGGCTCCCGATGCCGGAATTTGGGTGTTTGACCAAGAGATGGAAGGCTGTCAAACGTTGCCTGAGTTATACGCTTTAGCCCAGCCGGGTTATCAGGGGCGCTGTACCGTTCCTGTGCTTTGGGATGCCGAGACAAAGACTATTGTGAACAATGAAAGTTCCGAAATTATCGTAATTTTGAATGAAGCATTCAATCAATTTTCGACTCATTCTGAACTGGATTTATACCCAGACGATCACCGGGACACGATACACGAATGGAATGATCGCATCTATCATGCGATTAACAACGGAGTGTATCGCTGTGGGTTTGCCCAGACTCAAGCGGCCTATGACCAAGCCTGCGAAGAGTTGTTTTCACTGTTAGACGAACTGGACGAACGACTGGCAACCCGACGCTATGTCTGTAGCGATATGGGCTGTACCCAGGCAAACCAGCGCCCAACATTGACAGATGTGCGGCTATTCACGACGTTGTTTCGGTTCGATATTGTCTACTATGGGCTATTCAAGTGCAACCGTCGCCGCATCCGAGACTACGCCAATCTTGGACTTTACCTGCGAGATCTTTACCAGCTTCCTGGTGTTGCTGAAACCTGTGATCTAGAAAGCGTGAAACGTGATTATTACGGCAATCTGTTTCCGCTCAACCCTGGTGGCATCATTCCCTCGGGGCCAGATATTACGAATCTCAATGCACCTCATCATCGGGATACATTACCGCGATCGCCAGAATCGCAATCAACTGAGAAAACCGCATTGGCATAGCTTTTCCGGCGTTGCACAGCATGGAATGATGCGGAAAGATTCAACTCATGGATGACCTGCTGTAGGGGCATCGCATTGCGATGCCCCTACCAAAATCATTCTTCAAATGTGCAACGCCGCTTTTCCTCATCTTTGCCCATTAAACGCTTAAGATTTTTCCAGGTTCAGCCTCAATCTGCACGGTCATTGACCTAGCTTGAGCGGCTGAGCTTATGTGACTGATTCTTGCGTCGTGACCTGCAACGAAAGCGCATCTGCAATGCTGCACTGATTGCGCCCGTTTTCCTTAGCCTGATACAACGCTTTGTCAGCATCATTGAGCAAATTCAGCCAGGAGTCGTGCTGAGTTGGAATCCGAGTCGCAATACCCAAACTGATGGTGATGCGATCGCTCACTCGACTTGCCGCATGAGGTACATTGAACTGGGCGATCGCATGCTGCATATATTGAGCCATTTGCACCGCGCCTGTTTTGTCTGTCTTCGGCAACAACGCTACAAATTCTTCTCCACCATAGCGAGCCAGCACGTCTGCCGGACGTTTCAGTACCTCTCTCAACGCTTGAGCCACAGCCCGCAGGCAAACATCGCCTTGGAGGTGTCCGTAAGCATCGTTGTACAACTTGAAATAGTCAATATCCATCAAAATGATGGTCAGGGGCTGGTGCTCTCGACGCAAACGCAACCATTCTCGGTCAATATAGGTATCAAAGTAACGCCTATTTGCGAGCTGAGTCAGGCTATCAATATGGGCAATGCGCTCAAGCTCAGAGTTAGCCTGTTCTAATTCATCGACTGTTTCAGACAATTCTCCTTTCGCGGTTTGAAGCTGGGAATAGAGATCGAACTGTTGAATCGCGATCTGAAGCTGCTCCACCACGGTTTGCAACAAGTTGATGCTGCTATCGGGGAGCGAATCAGAAGACAAATGGACAATCATTGCTCCCCACAACTCAGTTTTTTGAAAGATGGGAAAGCGCAGTTCGGTATGGACATCCCAACGCTTTAACCACTCAGCATCCCCTGCTTTCAGGCTATCAGATTGAATGACTGACACTTGGGCACGGGACTGAAACGTCTGTAGTTCAATCGGCAAAGCAGTTGGCTGAAAAGCAGGATCTGTGGTTGTCATAATCGCGCACGAGTCAGACGAGAAGCAGCGGCAAATGAGAACTCGATCCACAGTTATGAAAGACTTAATATGAGCAGCCGCACGACTCAAGATGGTTCTGAGGTCGAAGGAACTATGGAGATCCTCAATAACATGCCGCAAAATCGTCTCTTGTAACGCTCGTTGCTGCAGTTGGGTTTGCAAGTGCGCCAAGCTGAGATGGGTCTCAATCCGTGCTAGCAGTTCGGAGGGACGAAAAGGCTTCGTGACATAGTCTACCGCTCCCAACTCGAAGGCCTGTAGTAGGTGCTCATCTTCGTGACTTGCGGTTAGAAAAATAATGGGAATGTCAGCCGTTTGATAAGAAAGCTTGAGACGTTGACAGACTTCTAGCCCATCCATCTCTGGCATCATCAAATCAAGCAAAATTAAGTCAGGCCGCGTGATGCTCACTCGTTCCAATGCTTGCGAGCCACTGCTTGCAAAACTCAGCTGATGCTTGGTTTTCGCCAGATGCCCTCGCAACACTTTGAGATTGGTAGCCATGTCATCCACAATTAAAATGACGCTAGCAGGAGCGGAAATAGAATGACCAACAACCATTTTTGAACTAATGTTCCTCGTTGTTTCCATTGGATCGGCGGTTAAGATTTTTCTACTGTAAAAAGACGTTCGTAATAGAAAAATTTTCTGGTGGGCTTTGCTCAAGACAGGACATATAGGTAATCAGACAGTTGGGTTTCATTTAGTCTGCGGTAAAAGCATGATTTATTGGTGCAGTCGCTCAAAATTTTGCATACATTGTCTACAGCTAAAGTGTCTACAGCTAAAGCATTGCCATTTTGGAACTTTTAATCTTGTTCTATGACAGGCAGGGTTATTTGCATGGTGAAACGCTGATTGCTGCAGTGAGCAGAGATGCTGCCTTTTAAGTATTCGACTTGCTTTTTCACGAGAGCAAGGCCAATGCCAATGCCATCATGCTTCCAGCGATCGGTTTGAGGTAAACGATAAAACGTCTCAAAGATACGAACAAGTTCTTGTTCAGGCACCACGACACCCGAATTACTGACAGCAATCACCATTTCGTGCTCGTTGGACATCACAGCGACCTCAATGGTTCCTTCCTGCGGCGTGTACTTGCAGGCATTGGTGAACAGCTCGTTCAAGATCCGCTCAAGCATTTCCGTGTTCGTGAGGAGCAGAGGCAGCGGCTCTTGAATCTCGATGTTTAGAGCCTGCGACTTTTGTTGAAGACGCTGCTCAAAAAAGCGAACGACTTCGTGGATTAGCATGTCTAGATCAATCGGTTCCAGCGACGAAGCCGATGTCCCAATGTCTAGATGCACAAGCTCTAGCAAGTGATTGACGATTTGAATTTCTCGATCGCACCCTTCATTCAAAAACTGGAGAGATTCTTGGGCGATCTCGATGTACTGCTCTTGCCAATCGGGCTGTTTGAACAATAGACCTAGGGTACCCGATGCGGCTTTGATGGTTGTCAGCGGAGTTTTTAGCTCGTGGGATATTGTTTTCAGAAAGTCATCTTTGACATAGTTGACTCGTTCTAATTCCTTGACCTGAGCCTGCGATGCTTTGTATAGACGAGCCTGCCGAATGGCGATCGCACTTTGAGCCGCCACACTTTCTACGAGCTGAATTTCAGCCTCACTGAATGGAACCTGACTGAATCGATAGAGCCACAAGTCTCCAATGATTTGACGTTCATCCCACAGAGGACAAGCTAAGAATGCTGCGTCTTCTAGCAGCAGATGCTGGCATGTCGCCGGAAGAAGCAACTGAATCGTTTGTCCTTGCAGGAGTGGAGAATAAATATCCTGAAAATCAGCAAAGCGATTCACTTCTGTAAGGTTGGGTAATGAAGGATCAGAATGCTTTTGAGTGACCGTGGATGTTTCCTGCTCCAAATCGTAAATTCCAGTTTGCATCCGATCGAGGTCTAGAGCATGAGTTAGCTCAGATACGACTGTCGAGAGGATTTGAGTTTCGTCGAGGCTATCTCGAACCCGCTCGGTAATGCGTTGAGAAATACCCGCAAACGTCAGCGCTTGCTGTAGCTGGGCGGTACGTTGCTGCACCTCATCTTCTAAGTGCTGGTTGAGTTCACTCAGTGCAGCCTGTGTGTTCTGAAGCAACAGGTGGTGTTGCACGCGAGTTAACAACTCAGACGACCGAAAAGGCTTAGTGACATAGTCCACCGCGCCCTGTTCAAACGCTTTGAGCAGGTGCTCAAGCTCGTTGCTAACGGTCAAGAAAATGATGGGAATATTGGCGGTCTCTTCTGACTTTTTGAGCTCCTGACAGACTTCTAGTCCACTCATATCCGGCAGCATCAAGTCAAGCAAGATTAAGTTGGGTCGGGTTGCCTGAACTCGCTCTAGAGCTTGTTGCCCATTCGTTGCGAACGTCAGTTGGTGTCCTATGTTGGCAAATAACCTGCGCAGCACTTTTAGGTTTGCCGGTTGATCGTCAACAATTAGAATGAGGTTAGATGATACTTGGCGAGCAATATAGTTCACAGGTTGTCACCCACAGATGAGGATAAATGCTAACGCTGTATCTCAAAGAAACATCCAAGTAGGCAAGAAATTCCAATTTGTTGGGCGTTGACGTTTGCTTTTGAAGAACTCAGCAACGCTGGGAGATATGGTTCTAACTTTATCGCACCTCGATGTAATGACGCTGTAGGTCTCCAAAGAAAGGTAAAGCTTTGCTCATTAAAGGTGAACAAACGTAAAAAAATGTGAGCGGGTCGTGCAATGTTGTTCTGAGTTCAGCCGAAAGGTAGCTGTTCAATCAAACTATGGGGGTCAAAAAAACTGAGATTTAAGGCTCGTCTAGTGTGTTGGAAGACCCTTCATTGGCAAGAGTATTGAGCAGCACCGAAAATCTCTCTACCGTCTGAGGAATGACTGCCCAGTCAAAATCTTCTAATTGCTGACTCAAGATCTGAGCGTATTGCACTAAAGGTGGATAGGGAAACTCGATGGCTAGCTGGTTGAGAGACTCGACAAACAGTTCGAATTGCTCCAACAGGAGCTTTTTCTGTAGTGGCTCCCAGAGAGTTGTTGCCAAAGATTGCAACTGCTCAGTGAGTGCCTCATGCTGCGCTGGCGACAAGATTTTCTCTGCCTCTATGCTAGCGGCTGCTTCAGATAATGAGATACCAGGGTGTCCCGATTCAACACTTGGCAAAACTGGTTTGAGGGCAGCAACTAAGCTGCTGGGGCTGACAGGTTTACGGATAAACCCTTCACATAGGTCTCGTAATACGTTTTCATCTTTTGCTTGAGATGAGGCTGTGACCACCACGATAGGAATGTGGTGAGTTAACGGGAACTCTTTGAGGCGACGAGAGGTTTCTAGTCCATCCATCACCGGCATTCTCAAATCCATCAAGATGATGTCGGGTTGCCAATCTAGGGCGATGCGTACTGCTACTTCTCCGTTTTTGGCAAAGGCGAGAGTGTGGATTGTTTCTCTAAAATATCCGGCGAGCAGGCTGCGATTGGACGGAATATCATCCACCACGAGAACCCGCGCTGGGGCAAACTGGTTGAGATCAGCGTCAGTTGCGTCGGAAATAAGGGTTGCAGTTTCTGGAGTGGAAATTTTGACGTTAGGAAATTGGAAGGTGAATGTGCTGCCCTGCCCCAACTGGCTGTCCAGAGAGATGTGGCCCCCCATCAGAGTCACTAGTCGCCGGGTAATCGCGAGTCCTAAGCCAGTGCCACCAAACTTACGGTTGCTTTGTCCTTCGCTTTGAGTAAATGTTTCAAAAATCTGGCTTTGTTGGCTCGGTGCGATGCCAATTCCCGTGTCTTGAACGACGATTTGAAGGCAGGTTGAGACTTCTGCCTCTTGGGAACAAAGATCGACTCGAATGCTGATTTGGCCAGTTTCTGTAAACTTGAGAGCGTTGTCTACGATGTTGAATAGAATTTGTCGAATTCGGACTTCATCAATCAGCAATTCAGTCGGGACAGACTCTGCGATCGCCCCTGTGAGAGTAATGCCTTTGCCCAATGCTTTTGGGTTGAAAATCGTGCAAATATCCTGCACTAAAGCCCGGATGTTGACCGATTCTGGATAAAGTTCAAGTCGTCCAGCTTCAATTTTTGAGAGGTCTAAAATATCGTTGATTAGAGCTAACAATGTTCTGCCGCTGGAGGCGATCGCCTGGAGGTAGTCGCGGGCGATCGCCTCGGTAACCATAGACTCCAATAATTCCGTGAAGCCCAAAACTGCATTCATGGGCGTCCGAATTTCATGGCTCATGTTCGCCAAAAATTCGCTTTTAGTCCGGCTAGCGGTCTCTGCGTCTTGCTTGGCTTGCTCCAGCAATTTTTCTTTTTTCTTTTGCTCGGTAATATCGCGAACCACTGCTAAAACGCTTGTTCCATCTAGGGGAATGAGCCGCGCCTCTTCGTCATAGAGATCGCCCTCCACTTCAATTTGGTATTCATATTTTTGGATTTGACCTGTGGCGAGGGCACGGTGAACATAAGCCATGCGCTCATTTGCAAGGTCTGTGGGTAATGCATCCATAATGTGGCTGCCTGACACATTTGCATTAGGACGCAAAATATTGACTGTAGTGCTGTCTTTGTTCAACACATCGACATAGGTTCCATCCTGCCGAATTCGCATCATCAAGTCAGGAATAGCGTTGATCAGCGCCCGTTTTGTTGCTTCACTTTCGCGCAACACATGCTCAGTCTGTACTTGCTCTGTAATATCGCGAACCATTACCAGCACATCCTGATGGCTCAAAAGAGTGACGCGAGCCTCTTCGTGTCGGGTTTCTCCATGCAAATCAAACGAATAGATTTGCGTCTGCACCTGCCCGGTTGCGATCGCCGCTGCGGCCAACCTGATGCGTTCTTGGGCGATATCTGCAGGCATCAAGTCTGAGATATTAGAGCCTAGCTGGGGCTTGCGCGGATTGATAACGTGGATGGCGTCAGAGTTGAAAACTTCTTGCTGGAGACCGTCCCGTCGCATCCTCACAAGATAGTCGGGAATAGCTTGAATCAAGGCCTGAGTGGTCGTTTCTGCTTGCTTACGTTCAGAAATATCCAAAGTACTTCCCAGATAGCCCACAACTTGTTCAGTTTCGTTCTGCAAAGCAATGGCATTTCCCTGCACCCAAACTTCTTGCCCATCAGGTTTGAGAAAGCGGTATTCCAATGCGAATGGACAATTGCCTTGGACAAACTGCTCCCATGCTGCGAACACAGAGTTGCGATCGGCGGGATGAAGAGCTGTTATCCATCCCTCTCCTAAGGCTTGATCCAGGCTCAAGCCTGTCATGGCAGACCAGCGTTGGTTGACGTATTCACATTGCCCCGTCGTCGTGGTTTGAAAAATGCCAATCGGTAAGTGCTCTAATAGAGCATTTGCCCGTTCTTCACTGGTTTGCAGCGCCTGCAAGGTTTTTGCTTGCTCGTCTTCGCCACGCTTGCGATCGCTGATATCCCGCAAAAAGACAGTCAACAGCTTTTTTCCATGAAAACTCTGCTGTGAAATCGAAGCCTCTGCTGGAAACTCGCTACCGTCTCGCCGTTGCCCAAAAATTTCTTGGCGTTTTCCCATGACTTTTGCAGACTCTGCCGAGTGCCGAAAGTCTGTGACATGTCGCTGATGGACTTGGTGAAAGCGGTGAGGGAGGAGAACGCTGAGGGGTTGCCCAAGGACTGCTGATGCCTGATAGCCAAAAATTTTCTCTGCTCCAGGGTTGAACAGTGTGATGCAGTGGTTGTCATCGATGGTGATAATGGCATCGTTGGCATAATCTAAGATACCTTTGAGCCGTGCTTGAGAAATTTGGAGTTCGTCTCTGGCAGAGGCTTCATGCTGGTTGAGACGATTGAGCTGATATGCATTCCAGGTGACAACCGCAGACAAAAATACGATACTGACCGTGCTGGCGATCGCCCCTTTATCGCTAGAGGTGTAGTAGTGTTGCAACTGCCTATTGCCAACCACACCCCAGATGATGGGCTGCACCAAAACGATAAGGGGTAGCACTCGCCGCAACAATCGACTACCTAAATAGGGGCCGAGGAGAATGGCTAACCAGCCTCGACGAGGATACAGGCTGAGTATGCCTAAACTGAGGGCGAGACAACCTAACGCGGTGTGAATGGCCATGCCAGTCGTTGATCCGACTCCGTAAAAGGCCGTTACGCCATAGAGATATCCTAGAAGCGCAATAAAGCCGACAAATCCGGCGAGTAAGGCTGAAATCTGAGGTACCCACCACGTGACAGAGTAGTGAGTGAAGACTAGAGCGTTGCCAATGAAAAAGAAGGCGATCGCCGTATTGGGGGACATCCGACCCGGAGCTGCAAGACTGCCAGAGGGGTCTGGCTGGGGCACAAGCCATTGGTCAAGCCCTAAATCGACACCCCAACCATATTCCAACATCGTTCCCCCCCCCAGCCACATCATCAATCCCGCCGCGATTTGACTGGCGATTCCCCAGCCTTGCCGCCACCGTTCGAACTGGGGTAGGGCTGTGAGATGGGCACACCCGAGGGATATTCCGCCTAAAATTAAGCACATTGCTGTGTTGACTTTTATGGTGGGGAGGTC
>CAKZMO010000029.1 GCA_937128595.1 uncultured cyanobacterium
GGGGGGCTAGGGGGGATCTGAAGTAGCATTGACGACTTCTCAAACATCCTCTTAGCTCTGAGTCTGTCATCAATAAAGTTAATTATAAATTACTACTTTCCGTCAATAATTTATCAATTATAAACCGGGTCGCATTCTTCTGATTTAAGGGCTTAGCAAAAAAATATCCTTGCCCCATCTGACAATCTAGTTCTTTGAGTTTTTCCATCTGAAACGGAGTTTCTATTCCCTCGGCTACGACGTTAATATCGAGACCTCTTGCCAATGCAATAATGGCCTGAATGACAGAATTTTGACTCGCCGAGTCGATTTCACTTACAAATGATCGGTCAATCTTTAACGTGTCAATGGATAACTTATGTAGACGACTCAAACAAGAATATCCAGTTCCAAAATCATCGATACATAATCGCACCTTGGACATAGATAGCGACTCTAGGACATTTTGTTTATTTCCTGTAATTTCTAGTAGACAACTCTCTGTAATTTCAAGCTTTAAGTGTTGGTTGGATAAATAATAAAATTTAAGAATATCTGCTAGACGTTGAGTGAAGTTAATTTGATCGAGTTGTACTGGACTCAAATTAACATTCATAAATAAATTAGCGCATGCAGGAAACTGATGTCGCCAACGCTGTAGCTGACAGCAGGCTTCTTGAATTACCCACCAGCCCAGCTCATCAATAAGCCCACTTGTTTCAGCAATGGGGATAAACTCGGCAGGTGATACAGTGCCTCTATTATGAGAATTCCATCGAATAAGGGCTTCAAATCCAACTAGGTCAGACGTTGTCAAATTAATAATAGGTTGGTAGTGCAGGCAAAATTCTTCTTGTTTGCCAGCAGAAATTCCTTGAAAAATAGCCTGTTTAAAGTCAGTTTCAAGCTGAAGCTTCTCAGAAAGGTTGATTTGCATAACTGGGTCAAAAACGACATAACCTTTCTGGCTTATTGATCGAGCTTGATGCATTGCTAATGATGCATCTGCGAGGAGTCTAGCTACACTACGGCAAGGGAATTGACCGTGAGTAATACCTATACTGACACTACTGGAGACTTGGCAACTATCTAGTTTGAGAGCTTGAGTGAGACTCCATTTATAGATTTGATCAGCAAGCTGAACTGCGACTAACAAGTCAGGTACATTTTTCGATAAAATGACAAACTCATCACCTCCAAAGTGAATCAGAAGATCATCAGGACGCAGAAAATCCCTAAGTTGAGTTGCAATCCATTGCAAAAATTGATTGCCCAAGGATGGGCCAAATACATCTCGGATTTCTCTAAAACGATCTATTCCAATAAGTAATAATACGTGATTTATTTTTTGTTCTATACTCCCTTGCTGATTTAAATGGTTGAGTCGATCGAGAAGATAAGCTTCGGTGGGAAGTTGAGTAAAGGGATCTTTTCGGTCGATGTCTAGCGTTTTGTGTTGCTTAGTGAGTCTCGCGGCGATTGCATTTAGCAAGTCCTCTATGCTAAAAGGCTTAATGAGATAGTCGTCTGCGCCTAAATTCATGCCTTGTCGAATGTTTTCATGGCTTCCTTTAGCCGTGAGAAAGATAAATGGAATTGTTGCTGTCTCCAAATTTTGCCGTAATGATTCTAAAAGCTCGTAACCATTCAAGAGTGGCATCATCACATCACAAAGAATCAGATCTGGATGCTGGACCTGAGCTTGCTCAAGTCCAGCTTTTCCGTTCTCTGCTACAGATACGCTAAATCCTTCACACGATAAAATATCAAGAATTTCTTCTCGTAATGCTGCTTCATCTTCAATGATTAAGATTTTAGGCATAGAACACTCTTATCAATTATCTACAAACTTAGCAACAGATATACCCGGCGAGTTAACTTGAACAGGGAGTTGAATTAAAATTTGAGTCCAGCCTGAGTTGCTCTTGACACGTATTGATCCTCCTAATCGTGTAGTAAGTTTTTCAACTAGAGTTAATCCTAGACCATTACCCCCTTCCTTCCATCGATCGATTTCTGGTATACGGTAAAAGGGTTGAAAAAGATTGGTGATCAAATTTTCAGGTATTTCCGCTTCGTTACTGACAATGAGAGTGACTTGCTGATCCGTATTTTCTGCACTTGCTGCTGTATTTAAGTCGCAGCGAGACTCTAAAACAATCTTTCCTCCTGAATCTGTATATTTACATGCATTATTCAAAAGCTCACTTACGATCTGTTTCAGATCAGAAGCATCAGTTAAAAGTGTTGGCAAATAAGGTGGGATATTATTCCAAAAGCCTTGCTGTCGTTGTTGGGCGATCGCCTGAAACGGTTGAGCAATAGCTGGCATCCAAGTCTGTAGATTTATGGATTCTAATTGTATTGGGCGTTCATTATTTTCTAATCGATGCAGTTCTACTAAACTATTGATCAAGTTAATTTCACGAGAGCATTCTTGCTGCAAAATATCGACATAGCGTTGGGTTTGGTTGTGACTAGTTGCCTGTCGCAGTAAGCGCAGAGCCATCATGATGTTTGTGGATGGCTCTCTCATTTTTTGGGAAGCTATGCCTAAGAAATTATCTTTGAGTAGATTAGAATACTGAAGTTCCTCGACTTTTTTGTGAATCTGAAGAATCGGATCTCGTTTTGCTAAACGTGCCGTAATAGAGTCGAGAAGTTCTTTCGTTGTAAACGGTTTAGTTAAATAATCATCCGCTCCTAGATTCATTCCTTGCCGAATATCGTCATGGCTACTCTTAGCTGTTATAAAAATAATGGGGATGAGTACTGTACTCGGAGATTGTTGAAGACTAGATAAAATCTCATAACCACTCTTTTCTGGAAGCATGATATCGCAGAGGATGAGATCAGGGGACTCGGTTTGAGCTAGATGAAGCCCACTCGCTCCATCTCCGGCACTCAAGCCATTAAACCCTTCTACATCCAGAATATCGACAATTTCTTCACGTAGAGAGGGTTCATCTTCGATGACAAGAATTTTAGTCATGAGCTAACCCTACAGAAACTACAGGTAATGTTATAACTACTAATGTTCCCTGATTGACTTTGCTAGAAACACGAATCTGCCCTCTACATTGATCTACACAGTGCTTAGCAATAGTGAGTCCCATACCAATACCAGAAATGTTATCAACGTTATTACCACGAAAAAAAGGAATAAATAATTTTTCTTGATCTGCTTCAGAGATACCAATCCCCTCATCTTGAATTAAAAATATAGAATCGTTCTCGGAAAGAAGAACATCAAATTTAATTCTCCCTCCATGAGGTGAATACTTAACTGCATTAGACAGTACATGGGTCAGCATAGGACTCAACAATGTTGGATCATGTAGCAGAGAGCGATCGCTCTCTGCTACATTGAGTTGGATGGAATGCTGATCTGTGTTTAGGGCTGTAATTAACGCTTGACAGAACCTTTTTAGGCTCAGTGGAACAGGATTAAAGGTCATCTGTCCTTCTACCGAACGATTCATAAACAGTAAGTCGTCCAGTAGATTCGTTATCTTTTTTATACTGTTACTAATATGCTCATATCGAATACTAATTTTGTCTGGCGACCATTGATGAGCATAACGCTTGAGAGATTCTGTTGAAGTTGAAATTATACTGAGTGGTGTACGAAATTCATGAGAAACTGTAGTAATAAAATGAGATTTTAAATGATATAACTCTCTTGTTTCTCGTAGAATTTCTTGCATATGTTCCTCGGATTTCTTCCGATCGCTAATATTCCGTAATATGCAAACAACACCTCCAGTTGGTAGTGTTGTTAAAGAGATTTCCTGATAGAAATCTTGGCCATTTAGTTTAATTCCAACGGCTTCTCCTAACCAAGAATTTCTCAGTTTAAGTGCATCATCAAACTCTTTTTCTAAACGTTCTTGTTCTTGCTGTTTGTAATGAATTTTCCAGCTTTTCTGATGTAAATATTCAGGAGAAGGACAAGCATAAATATTGGCATAAGCCGCGTTAACATATACATATTTCCAGTTGCTATCTAAAATAGAAATTCCTTCAGATGTTGCATCAATCGCTACCGACTGTTGATACATCACTTGCTGCATTTGAGATCGTTCGATAGAGTAACGAATTGAACGAATAATAGTATGTGCTTCAATTTTTCCTTTTTCTAGGTAGTCTTGTGCTCCTAGTCGGACTGCCTCTAGGGCTATTTCTTCATCTTTGAAACCAGTAAGCACAATGATGGGCAGATCAGGAACAACACTATTGAGTAGGGAGACTGCTGTCAATCCTTCAGCATCTGGCAAAGCCAAATCAGCAAGCACTACGTCAAAATGACGTTGACGCAGTTGCTCAAGCGCTGAACTAAGTTGCTCTACCACGGTAATTTTATAGTCTGATTGATTTACTTCTTCAAAAAGTTTCTGCAGCAAAGCAGCATCATCTATATTATCTTCAATTAATAGAACTTCTATACAAGGAGGATTTATCATAAGTAGCTTATGTGCTTGTACGTTTTAGAAAAGCAAGCTAGGCATTAGAATATATGTATTCTTCAATCTTTTATTCCGGCCTGTGGAAATTTAACGGCTGCCAACCAGAAATTTTTAATCGCCTGAATAACTTGACTAAACTCTGCAATGCCAACAAGCTTCGTAACATAACAACTAGCGTTCAATTCATAAGATCTAGAATATCTTTATCTGATGCTGAGGTTGAAAGGAAAACAACAGGAATTAACTTGAGATCCGGGTCTTCCTTAAGTTCAGATAAAAGTTCTCGACCATTTTTACGCAGTAAGTTGAGATCTAACAAAATCAGATCTGGACGGGAAGAATTAGCATAATTGGCTCTTTTCTGAAAAAAATATTGCTTCTACGCCATCTTCTACGACATGAATTCGGTCAAGAACTTTAGCTTCGCTCAAAAGCTCACCCGCTAAGTCGGCATTTTCGGGTGAGTCTTTGACTAATAAAATTTCAACCGGAACACTCGAGCAATAGTCTCTACTCATTTCATACCTCTTGATCTATTGGCAGTGTAAACCAGAAATTAGAACCTTCACCTGGTACTGATTCTACCCAGATTTTCCCATCATGTCGTTCAATGATTTTCTTAGCAATAGCTAGATCCAAGCCTGTACCGTTATACTGACGCCGAGAATGCAGTCGTTGAAAAATAATGAATATTCGCTCTGTGTGTTGACTTTCTATTCCATTGTCCTCTACGGAAAATAACCAGTAGCTATCCTCCTAAAGCGAGCAACTCTGCATCACTGTTAATTACTCTCAAGGGTTCCTGCAGATCATGAGAAGCAACATGAACAAATTGTTTTAGTTTTCTATTTGACTGCTTTAAAGTAACTTCAGCTTGCTGCCTTTGTTCTACTTCTTGACGAAGTTGATAAATAGCATTATTAAGTTCAGTAGTTCGCTGTTCAACTCGCGTCTCTAGCTCACAATTCATTTCTTTTAGCTATTGATTTATTTTTTGCAGTTGTGATGGACTAGGCCATTGCAGAACTTTTGGATTAAGTGGAGTTAACTCCATAGCTGCGTAAAGAGAAATAAGGGCAGTTGCCGCTTTTACAATGCCCGACAACCAATATGCTGGATGCCATAGCATCCAGACTTCTAATAAATGCGTAGTGCCACATGCAAGAATAAAAACTTCAAGCAGGCCAAAAAATCCCCGAAAAGGAATATCTGGGCGTTGACAAGATACATAAATCAGAAATATAGGAATAGAGTAATAAGCTAAAGCAATAAGTACATCTGAAATCCCATGGAGCCAGACCAGTTCAGTTTGCCATAGGTAATATTGACCATTAGGCATGTAGCGGCTGGGAGAGAGAATATCCTTCAGAGTCGTCCACATATTTGCATGTCCTTTATTTTAGAGCACTAGATCGTGAGTCTCTTAAAGGGCGTTTGAGAAGCCTTAGGTTACTCCAATCAATTGGGCATAAGCCAAATCATAACAAGATAGATAAAGAAAATTTTCGGAATATGTGGGAGTCATTTATCATCCTAGCTTAATCAATGGTGTGCCAGATTGTAGGAGCATTGAGTTTGAAACATTCACCGTGCACGCGGGGTTGGCCTCGCCCCGAATCGGGTGGCGGCACGCCCCAGAGATTGCGGTGCGCATCAGCTTGTCCGCTTTGATATCGGCTATTTTCAGCACAAAGCTGGCACAGCCGTATTCGCTATCCCACAGGCTCAAGGGTCGATGAGCTAACGTCTGACAGACCTGTCTCAGTTGAAAAGCGGCTTGGTGAATCGGGCTTTCCCAACTGGTCATCCGCTCATGGGTTCGCTCCCGTAACCGCTTCGCTTCAGGGCGCGGCCATCCCGTGTGGTCTCCCGCGAGCACAATCGGCTCATCCCTAGGGAGTTGCTCCTAGGTACAGATGCATTAGCCGTTGCCGTTGCGGGCGACTATCTTGCAGCGCCTCATACGCACTCGACCATTGCCGCCGAAACAGCGGGGGCTGGGATAATTCTGCGAAGCTAGACACTTGCCGAGTCGTCAGCACTGCATCGACCAGTTCAAACGTAACGCCGTGGGCTCGTCCCAGACACCGATAGGCTCGGTGCCTAAAGGTATTCAAGTTATCGTAGGTCATAGCAGTTGCCAAGATTGGTTGTGCTTTCTCTAAGTTCCGCAACATGATGTTTAGAGAGAGCAGCTATTTTTTCAGAATGAGAAAGAGAGCTAAGGGGGCGATCGCCACTCTAATCGAGACGAGCGAGTGCGTACTCTTAAAACATTCCGCAGATCTTGCTGATAGATTTCCTCGATTCAGACCAGAATGGAAGCATTCCAAGTTAAGTTGAAGATCGCACGCTGGGACTCCAGATTGGACTCGACAGGCAACCCTTTTCAACTGTTTTTCATTCGATCACATCTAAAAGGTTATTTAGCACAAGGCTATGGGTGAGACACATACCGTTAGAATCTACAATCGACAGACCGATACCCTGCACTCTATCGAAGTTCCGAGCGATCGCTACATTCTTCAATGGGCAGAAGAACAGGGGATTCGTCTGCCGTTTTCCTGTCGCAATGGAGCCTGCACGACTTGTGCGGTTCGGGTTAAGTCTGGTGAAATCGATCAGCCCGAAGCGATGGGGCTGTCTCCAGGTCTGAGAAAGCAAGGCTATGCTTTGCTGTGCGTCAGCTATGCCAAATCGGATCTGACTGTTGAAACTCAAGATGAAGATGAGGTGTACGAGCTTCAGTTTGGGCGCTATTTTGGCAAGGGTCGCGTCAGGGCAGGGCTACCTCTCGATGAAGATTGAGGTTTGATAAACACAGCTGGGCGCAACAGACATCGTAGATACAGCAGTTCACCATTGCGCTTTACAATGCTTCTGAACTTCCATCGGTGTCTCCATGACCACTCCATCTTCAGATCAACTTCAGGCGTTTTTAGACATCGCGACTGAAGCGGCATTCAGCGCAGGTGCAGTTCTCAAAAATTACCTCGGTCAGTTAGATGAGATTCAGGAAAAGGGCCGTCCGGGGGACTTAGTCACCGTTGCCGACAAGGAAGCAGAGCAAGTTGTTCTCAGTGCTTTAAAGCGTCATTTGCCCGATCATTCTGTCTTGGCGGAAGAGTCTGGCAAGATCAAAGCTAGTGCTGCGGACTATCTCTGGGCGATCGATCCCCTCGATGGCACAACGAATTACACCCATCAATATCCCTTCTTTGCCGTTTCGATTGGCTTGTTAGTGCGTGGGGTTCCCACCTTGGGAGTGATCTACGACCCCTTTCATGACGATATTTTTCAAGCCGCAAAGGGACTGGGTGCTTATCGCAATCGTCGTCCGATTCAGGTGTCCACCACCGAAACTCTAAGTCAGAGTCTCCTCGTCACAGGATTTGCCTACGATCGCCGCGAAACCAGCGACAACAACTATGCCGAATTTTGCCATTTGACCCACAAAACCCATGGAGTCCGCCGAGGAGGAGCTGCTTCTATTGATCTGGCCTATGTCGCCTGTGGTCGCCTCGATGGGTACTGGGAACGGGGGCTTTCTCCTTGGGATCTCGCCGCTGGAGTGGTTCTTGTTGAAGAAGCCGGAGGACAAGTGACAGCCTACGACAAAAGCTCGTTTCAGATAGAGTCAGGCCGGATTTTGGCCACAAACGGGCTAATCCACCAAGAA
>CAKZMO010000030.1 GCA_937128595.1 uncultured cyanobacterium
AGACGTAATTTTGTCCACATCTCTGCTTGACTGACAAAATAACTGGAATACGTTTGAGAACAGTAAATTTATACCCTTAGGCTTCCTCATCAGGGCTATTTCATTCCATGAAACAGCAGACCCATCAATGGTTTTACTAATACTCAACGATATCTGACCCTCCCCTCAATCTCCTCCCAAGAGCTATCCATTACGCATATCTCGCTGAAACCCGCATTCTTTCACTCAAAAACCTCGTTTTTGAGTGACCGTTGGAACGGTTGTGAGGCAAAAGGTCTGGCGACGTTTGGGTAATGCATAGCAATGGTGGGAGAGGCTTTGACGGTTTTGCTCCCCTTTGCCCACGATTGGGAGACGGGGGTGGGAGATGAGGGCAATGCAGGATTTGCAAATATGGCACTCTTCACAGGAGCGGATGCTGACGACACGGTTTATTCAACTCGGGTGCATACTGCACGACTCACCGATGAATCGCACTGTGATCAACCGAGAGTCTGCGTTCTGCCACCATCTCTTCAAGATTCCGATCCCCAAGTAGCCACAATAACAACAGTGCCAGCGAATGATGAGCAGGATGATCTCGATCTGGGCATACTCTTACTTGAACAACTCAAAAGGGGAAATGGGGATGCACTTGATGGTAGACGACTGGCTGAAATGCCTACTCTGATCTGCCATTGATTGTTCTTTCAACAGACGGAAAAAAGTTCCGGATCATCCGCCTCGAGCCTGTCATCATTTAAATCTGAAACTCAATTTAGGCGAGGGTTGGAAGCATCCAATCGCCCAATTAACAAATTATCTAAAACTTGCTCTCAGTTAGAACTTTAGAGCTAATTAACTTACAAACTTTACATACAACCATCAAATGTAAAGTAACAATCTAGACTATTGAGCCTTCAACTCTATGAAACGAGTCACATTTCGATTTACTCTAACAACAGCTTTTCTTGGAGTACTTTTTACTGCTGTTTCAACTCTTGCTTTCGTGTCCTTCCATTTTTCGCGAAAAAATGCAGAAGCACTTTCTAATCAGATTCTGGATCAAACAACGGAGCGCATTCGTTTACATACTCAAAGCTTGCTAGATACAGCCTTAGAGCAATCAACCACACTCACAAAGCTGCTCGAAACAGGTTTTCTACGACAACCTGCTGCTCAGCGAGAAACTATCATGGCTGAAGACTTCCGATATCTCGGTGGTTACTTCTACAATGCTATGTCAGTGCATGATTCCTTAGCTTATATTTCGCTGGCTCTTCCCGATACAGGTGAATATATTTTTGTGGAGCGGCGAGAGGAAAATCTAAAAATCCGTGAATACCGACTGGTTGATGGGATTGGTATCCAAATTTTCGACTATGATAATTTCTCAAGCGATCGCACTCCAATTAATACACCTGAATATAACGGGTATGATCCACGAGCACGACCGTTTTACCAAACTGCGATCGCTGCAGGCGAAATGACTTGGACAAATGCTTACGTTTTTATTGGTACTGATGATGCTAGTAGTACACCAGGAATCACCTTAACTACGCCTGTATTTAGTCCCGAATCTAATGAATTAATTGCAGTAACAACTACTGATTTTGAATTACAAGGATTGTGTGATTTTTTAGCACAAGCCCAGGTCGGAACATCTGGATTTGCCTTTATCATGGAAACTCAGATGGATGGAACACAACGCATTATTGCCCATCCTGACTGTGGACTATTGATTGAAACAGCTAGTGCGGAAGACGGCAGTATTACTAGAAATCTAATTCCGGCCGATCAAATTCAAGATGATATTATCGTATCCTTAATCAACTCAATATCGAGCGATCGTCTGATTGCCCAGCGTCCTGATACGATTGAATTTAGTGTTGGAAGTGACATTTACTGGGGAAGGCTCTTTCAACTTCAAGACGGACAAAATCCAGCATGGACAATTGGGCTAGTCTTACCTCGATCTGATGTAATGTCTGAGGTAGAGAATAATAATCGTATCAACCTAATATTAGGTTCGATTAGTGTGATCATTGCTGCTATTTTGGTGGCACTGGTTTCCAAGAGTATTGCCAGCCCACTGCAAAGTCTAGCCAGTGCCACAGAAGATATCGGTAAATTTGAGCTTCAACCCAAGAAATGGAAACGAAGCATTATTGTTGAGATTGATCGTCTAACTGAAGCTGTAGAGGAAGCAAAGTTGAGCCTGCGTTCATTCCAAAAATATGTTCCGGCTGATTTAGTACGCGATTTAATGCGTCGTGGAGTGGAAGCTAAATTAGGTGGTCGAACTGCAACATTAACCATCTATTTTTCTGATATTGCTGACTTCACTAGCATTGCTGAACAAATGCCACCGACTGAACTCGTTGATCACATAGGGCATTATCTAGGTGAGATGAGTAATCAGGTCATCAAAAATAAAGGGACGGTGGACAAATACATTGGCGATGCCATAATGGCTTTCTGGGGAGCACCAGAAGATAACCCAGAGCATTGTATCAAAGCCTGTCAAACCGCCTTAACAAATCAAGCTATCTTAGATCAATTAAGAGAGCAATGGCAGCAATCACAACTTCCAGCCTTTCACGATCGAATTGGTATTCACACCGGAGAGGTAATTGTTGGGAATATTGGTAGTCCTCAGCGTATGGATTATACAATCCTAGGAGACAATGTAAATTTGGCACAACGCCTTGAAAACCTAAATAAATATTACAATACTCACATTTTGATAAGTCAAACTACTTTCAATGAAGTTAGAGACAAAGTTATTACGCGCCATTTAGATTTTATTGCAGTCAAAGGGAGACGAGATGCCATTCATATCTATGAGTTGATTGGGCTGAAAGAAAATGTTTCAAGTGAGCAAGCTAAGCTTGCTGATCTCTATTCAGACGCACTTTGTGACTACCATCAGCGACGTTGGGAGATTGCGTTAACAAAATTCAAGCATTATTTAGAGCTTTGCCCTAACGATAAACCAGCTCAAATATTGATTGAACGCTGTCAACAATGCCAGGATCATCCTCCTGATGCTGACTGGACAGGGATTTATCGGGCAGACATGAAATTTTAGGCATGTTTAGAGCAATCATGTTTTATTTTATTCACTTATTCAGAGTAATGTTTTTGCCAACAGCAGAGCATCGGTGCTGATTTCGAGCCATCAGTCCTTAGGAAATCCATTTCAGTCACCCAT
>CAKZMO010000031.1 GCA_937128595.1 uncultured cyanobacterium
CTAACGGTTCATGGTAAACCGTGGCTGCCTCGAATGCACACCATTGCGGGGTAGCCGAGGGACTGAGTTCTGGTTTCTTCTCTGTAAACAAACAACAAGGAAACCAGAACCTCATGTTTCAACCCCATTCGGGCGCGTTTGCGTCCACCACTTCGGGTGCTGATTTTTCGGGCAACCCGAAGCCCAATCCGCACAACGAATCCGTGCGTCACTTGCTCTATGGTTCACGGCAAGCTGTTCGAGAGGTGATCAAAAACCTGCACCAACGTGGCTATGCCGACCCCAATGAGTGGAGTCGCCCCATGCCCACGGATCGCCCTGGTGAAGTGATGTGCATTCTCACCAAGACCGTATGGATTGAGTAAAGTTTTGGCGATCGCCCCATCACCAACGAGCGGGCGATCGCCCAAGCTAGACAGAGGGCATTTAGTTCAGATCTGATAAGGATAGAGCACACACTCTTCTGCAAGGGACTTGAGATTTTATCGACATCGTACTTGAATAGCGTATTGAGTGTGATGACGAGCCGCTTTTGGCTAGATGAGTGGATGCCCTCTAGTACCGCCTATGCAAACTGTTGATGATCTCCATGATCTTCTGCTCCGTCTAGACCGTCAGAGCTACCGTGCCTACAAGCAAATCAAGGGGCACTATGCCTTTGAAGACTTTACGCTAATTATCGATCACGTCCAGGGCGATCCGTTTGCGGCTCCCAGCCGAGTGCGGGTGCAGGTGCCGCAGCAATCCGCTGAGGAAAAACCGATTGCGGGATTTCCTACCGAATTGTTTCGAAGCCGGAGTCGCGAAATTGCCCTGCGGGACTATCTCACCCGACAGTTTGACCAGGTTGCATCACATCTTAGAGAAAAGCGGGGTAGCGGAAAGAGCGGGCTGGTGGCGTTGGCTTGCCTGGGCGTAGCTCGTATCGCCTCACCTGTGCAGCAGGTACTAGAACGGTCAGCCATGTGGGTTGATAAACAGCAGGTCGAAGCCCGCTTTGTGGTTGGATTGCCTGCCCGAGGCCGCAGCATTTTGGGACGGCAAGCCGCAGAGCTGCTTTGCAAGGATATCAAGACTCTGGTCAACCAGGCACTCAAATTTTCAGCCCTAGATGCCGATGCCATTCGTCATCACGTAGAAGTGGTTGAAGATGCCGACTGGCTGCGAGAACAGCTCGCCTCCCGTAGACTCGTTGCCTTTATTGCCGACGGTGCAATTTTGCCTCGACAGAGCGGTGTTAGCGACAAACCTCTCAGTCAGAATTGCGTCCCATTCAGAACTCCAGAAAAATTACGGGTTGAATTTCAGCGACCCAACCACGGTGCCATTACAGGCATGGGAATTTCCCAGGGCATTACGTTGATTGTGGGTGGGGGCTACCACGGCAAATCGACTCTCCTGCGGGCGATCGCCACGGGTGTTTACAACCATGTTCCAGGCGACGGACGAGAAGCTATCGTGACCGATAAAAAGGCCGTCAAAATTCGAGCAGAAGATGGTCGAAGTATTACAGGAGTCGATATTTCCCCATTTATCAACCGTCTCCCTCAAGGACGGTCTACTACTCAGTTCACCACCGAAAACGCCAGCGGCAGTACGTCCCAAGCGGCAAGCATCGTAGAAGCGCTCGAAGTCGGTGCAACCGTGCTGCTGGTAGATGAAGATACATCCGCCACCAACTTTATGATTCGCGATCGCCGCATGCAGGCACTCGTCGCCAAAGAGAAAGAACCGATTACACCTTTTATCGATAAGATTCGGCAAATCTACGACGGCTTCGGCGTCTCCACCGTATTGGTGATGGGCGGCAGCGGTGACTATTTCGATGTGGCAGATACGGTCATCGGCCTGGAAAATTTCGAAGTTCAGCATCTGACAAAAGAAGCAAAGGCGATCGCCAAAACCTATGCCACTTACCGCACGGTCGAAGGGGGCAAAGAGTTTGGTCACATCACCCACCGCGTTCCCAAATGCAAACGGTTGGATCTGTGTAAGGGCACAGAACACAATGGCAAGGCCGATTCCCGTGGCCCTAAGTTGAAGGTACGCGATACCGACGAGCTTAGATTTGGCAGTGAAGAGATTGATCTGACCGCCATCGAGCAGCTCGTTGACGTTGCCCAACTGCGCGCCATTGGAGGGGCGATCGCCCGTCTGCAAGAGAGCTATTTAGACGGTCAATGTACGCTTCAAAATTTGATTGAGCAGATTCTGGTCGATATTGAGGCACAAGGGTTGGACATCCTGACTCGCTATCCCCAAGGCGATATGGCGATGTTTCGGCCATTTGAGTTAGCAGCAGCACTCAACCGTCTGCGATCGCTCGAAACGTAAGGCTACGGTGAGATGGTTTCTCGAGCGGTGGCGGTCGTCGCCATCAACAAACTCACCGCATGCAGTAAATCTTCGGGCCGCATCGGATAGCTCAGAAACTCGTCTACCCCAGCCTGGAGAAAATGTTCCGTCGTATGAGGCGTGGTAATGCTCCCCAAGGCCATGATTTTGAAGTGCTTCGTCAAAGGATTCCGACGAATTTGACGGATCACTTCGCAGCTATCTGCATCCGACAAACAGGTGCCGACCAAGATAACCGCAGGTTGCAGCATCTCAATTTGGGTCACGGCAGTCCAGCCTTCCAGCATCCAAATCAGCTGATAGCCTGCCGCTGTGAGCATATCAGACACTAAATGAGCAGACTCGTCTTGGCTTTCAATCAGAACAATGCGGCCTAGAGGCTGAGTATTGATTTCTGGGACTGAAGACTCTTCATGTCGCGATTGCACAAATGGTGTTCTCGGCAGCGTTACCGTAAATACTGTGCCGACATTCACCGTCGATTCGCACTCGATGCGACCCCCGTGTAGATCAACCAACTGCTTGGTGAGGGCTAACCCTAGACCTGTCCCGTCATATTGCCGACGATACGAGCTGTCGAGCTGTCGGAATTTCTGAAAAACATCGGCCTGTAAATGGTCGGGAATGCCGATGCCCGTATCCTTCACTTGAAATGTAGCGGAGCCCGGATCAGACGTAACCCGCAACGTCACCGTTCCAGATTCTGGCGTGAACTTGACCGCATTGCTCAGCAGGTTTAACAAGATCTGACGCAGTCGTCTCGGATCTGCCGTGAACTGGTCGAGTTCCGAAGAGATTTCAAGGTTTAGCTGCAGTCGAATTCGCTTCTCTTTTGCCCTGTCCATATAGGATTTGAGCGTTTGCTGCGCAATCAATGAGAGCGAGCAATCATGCAGATCAAGAGACATTTTGCCCGACTCAAGCTGAGACAAGTCAAGAATGTCGTTGATCAGCTCTAGCAAATGTTCACCTTGGTCGTGAATATTTTGCAGATAACGATGCTGCCGTTCTCGAATAGAAGAACTGTCTGCCCCATCTGTTTCTTTCTCTGACCAGCGCAGCAGCGTAGATGACATCCCCAAAATGTAGGTGAGCGGAGTTCTCAGCTCGTGGCTCATGGCAGCCAGAAACTCAGACTTGGCCTTATCCGCAGCCTGAGCTGCCAACATCGCATCATGCAAGATTTGAGTCCGCTGGGTCAGCTCTGCTCTAATTTCGCCCGATTCAGGAACCGCTGATTGCTGAGGGAAGCTCGGTTCTTTCGGAGACGGAGCAGACCTCTGAAGGTAATTCATCAGCTCTAGAGTGAACCGACTTTGCAGGGCCGGATCGTTGGGCACGCCATTGTTGACTCTCTCTAAAATACAAGCGAGACGAGCATGGATAGGCGCTGTCGGATCAACTTGCAGAAGTAGACAGTGCATGAAAGAGGCGATCGCCTCTGGCTCAAACAACAAGTCACAGGCCAACCAGTTTGACCGTGCCAAGTCTAGCTGCAATGCTTGTCCGTCTTGTGCCTGTCCAGACTGTGAATGATGTGAGCTAGACGAAGCGAACTCCTTGCCCTGTCCGGTCATCTGCCCGAGCAAGAGTGCCTTAAACGAATCAGAAGCAACGAGGGTAAATCGCAGCGATCGCCAGGTCGTTTTTTTGTGGCCGCGTCCCTCCAATCGAGGATTTAGCGCAATGTGAATAGGACTATGCTCTGTCGTGTTGAGAAACTTCGCTACATCAGCTTTAGCCACTACGTGAGTCGCCAACTCTGATGGACTTGGGCGATCGCTCAAAGCCGTGACTCCAGCCTGGGAATGCTGAGATTCAGCCGATGTGGCTGGAGTTCCCTGCTGTGGAACTTCTGGTGTCCCAACCATTGAGCTGACAGCAATCGTTTCTCGAAGCAATTCGCCTAACTGCTCAAACGTGTCAGAAGATAGGATCTGACGAGGGTTAAAGAAAAACATAGCCATAAAAGCGAACAATGAAGCGGCGGTGGTCAGCAGTTACCAAAGGATTGAAAAAGATTGATGCATTGTATAGACCGATAGAGGACGTCCCAAACCAAAACGGTAAAGCAAACAGATCAACTGCAGACTTCTGCCAAAACATACTATCTTGCGGAATTATCGAATCCTGCGAAACTAAAGATTCTTCTGATAGTTGATTGTCCATGTTGAGGTCATTCATTTGCATCGTTTAGCTGCCACTCCTGGAGGCTGGTCGCCCGACGCTGAAGGCGTGATTTTTGTTGACCAGACGCCCGCTCCCATCGTTGTGCTCACCGCCGCAGATACCGACATTCAGGCGATCGCCAAAGCCATCACTCACCTCCCATCTGATGCCCCGGCAGTGCGTGTTGTGAACCTGCTGCAACTTCAACAACAATTAAGCATTGACACGTATGCCGACGATGTCTTGCGCCATGCCCAATGCCTTGTCGTGCGGCTGTTAGGAGGCCGTGCCTACTGGAGTTATGGCCTCGAAGTGGTAAAGCAAACCGCGCAGGATCACGGCATTACTCTATTCGTCATCCCCGGAGATGATCGCCCCGACCTCGATCTGATGAGCCACTCCACCGTGCCCCTCAGCGCGGTCAATACCCTCTGGCGCTACTTCACCGAAGGCGGCATCGAAAACAGCACCCACGCCCTGCAATTTCTCTCCAACACAGCCCTGGGCACCTCTTTTCCCACGCCATCGCCCCAAGCCGTTCCCCGCGTCGGTCAATATTTCTGGAGTGCCCCCTCCCAACACCTCCCTCCTAACTCCCTCCTCCCCTCCATCGGCCTCCTCTTCTACCGCGCCCACTATCTATCTGGCAACACCGCCCCCATTGATGCCCTATGCGAAGCGATCGCCCAACAAGGCGGACGACCCCGACCGATTTTTGTCTCATCCTTACGCGACCCAGAGGTGCAGGCCGAAGTGCTGGATCTGCTGCGGCCCCAGGAGGGCAGTCCAGTTCAGGCGCTGCTCAACACCACCAGCTTCTCGGTCGCTCAGCTCAATGACGCCACTCTCAACCTGGATCTATGGAAAGCGCTGGATGTGCCTGTGATTCAGGCGATTCTCAGTGGCGGCACTCAAGAACAGTGGCAGCAGCAGTGGCGGGGCCTGTCGCCCCGTGATCTAGCGATGAACGTCGCGCTGCCGGAAGTAGACGGGCGCATCATCAGTCGAGCCGTGTCGTTCAAATCGGTGCAAAATCGCAATGATGCCCTCGAAACCGATGTCGTCACCTATGAACCCGTGGGCGATCGCATTCAATTCACAGCGGATCTGGCGATGAACTGGGCACGGCTGGCCCAAACGCCCGTGGCCGAACGACGCATTGCCTTGATTCTCGCCAACTATCCCAACCGCGACGGTCGCCTTGCTAATGGCGTTGGCCTGGACACTCCAGCAAGCTGCATCGAAATTCTCAAGGCGCTCCAAGCCGCAGGCTACAGCGTCAGCGATATTCCTGCCGATGGCGACACTCTGATTCGTGCGCTGACTCAAGGGGTGACCAACGATCCAGAGGCGGCAGAACTTAGACCTGTCCGGCAATCCCTAGACCTCGCAGACTACGAAGAATTTTTTGCGAGCTTGCCCAATTCAGTCCAACAAGAGATTGGCGATCGCTGGGGACAGCCCCAAACCCACCATGCCGATGGTTCTGAAGCTGCTTTTCCCATTGCCGGACTTCAGCTCGGCAATGTCTTTGTCGGCATCCAGCCCTCTCGCGGCTACGACCTTGACCCTTCGCTCAACTATCACGCCCCCGATCTCGAACCGACCCACGACTACCTCGCTTTCTACCATTGGCTGCGACAGCACTTTGACAGTCAGGCGATCGCCCACCTCGGCAAACACGGCAATTTAGAATGGCTCCCCGGCAAAAGCATCGCCCTCAGCGATAGTTGCTATCCCGAAGTCGCCTTTGGCCCCACGCCCCACCTCTATCCCTTTATCGTCAACGATCCGGGAGAAGGTGCCCAGGCCAAACGCCGTGCCCAGGCCGTCATCATCGACCACCTCACTCCCCCCCTGACCCGCGCCGAACTCTACGGCAGTCTGCAAAAACTCGAAGGACTGATCGACGAATATTACGAAGCCCAAGGACTCGACCCCAGCCGCACAGCAATCATTGGCGATCGCATCCAAGCCCTCATCCAAGCCGAACACCTCGACACCGA
>CAKZMO010000032.1 GCA_937128595.1 uncultured cyanobacterium
CCTCGAACATGCACGCGCCGTCAACCCCAACATACTCGTCGTCATCATAACCGGATACGCATCACTCGAAACAACACTCGAAGCCATACATGCCGGTGCCTACGACTACATCACCAAAGACAATGAAACGCCATAGAAATAAATATGAAGAAAACATTATGAGTCGCCGCATCATGAGAGTCTTCTGGCATCCTTTCTATAGTTCAAATGAGGTCAGCTTAGATAAAGACCTTAAGAATAAATCCCGGTGAATACTTCGGCAGAGCGCCAGCCACAGTTTAGTAGTGGTTGGTGCTTTGTTGTATGACGGGTGGGTTATCCTAGTTCGCCTCCGTTGGATCGATTGCATCATCTGTCCCGACCAGGACTCAGGAAGGGGCGATCGCGTTGTTCTAGGGGTCTCAAATCATGAAACTCATTTTGTTTAGCAAACCTGGCTGTCATCTCTGTGAGGGGCTTCAGGAGAAAATTGAGCAGGTTAGTTTACCAGTGGAACTCGATATTCGTGACATCACGATGAAAGAGGAATGGTTTCAAGCCTTTCAGTATGAAATTCCGGTACTGTATTGGGTACCGCCTGATGAAACAGCCGTGCCGCAGCGCCTCCCTCGCCTATCGCCTCGAGCATCAGTGGCACAAGTGGAGCAAATGTTACAGACAGTTCAGCCCGATCATCAGGCAGAATAGGAGCATCATGTGTGAGGAAATGCTGACATGAAGCTACGGGACTTATTAGACGCGATCGCAGAGGTTTCTGAACTGCCGAATCATCCGGCACTGGATTTAGATGTAAAAGGGCTGTCCACCAATTCCCACGCTTGACAACCCGGGGATGTGTTTATTGGAATGCCAGGAACGCGGGTGGATGGGGGGCAGTTTTGGCCGGGGGCGATCGCATCGGGGGCGATCGCAGCGCTGGTGTCTCAATCGGCCGCGGCCCGTCAGGTTCCGACGGCAGATTTTTCGCCCACTGTGGATATATCCCAAGCCTGCGTGATTCCCTGTGGCAATATGCCCCGCGTGTGCGCTCAGGTCGCTACAGCGTTTTATCAAGCCCCGACTCAACAGCTTCAACTGGTCGGCGTGACCGGAACCAACGGTAAAACCACCACGACCCATTTAATCGAGTGGCTATTGGGTGAGCAACCCAAGGCCCTATTGGGGACGCTCTACGCCCGCTGGCCCGGTCATCAAGAAACGGCAGTGCATACTACTCCCTTCGCCGTGGAACTCCAGCGGCAGTTTGCTGATGCCGTTGCCGCCGGGGCGAAGGTCGGCGTTATGGAAGTCAGTTCCCATGCGCTAGCTCAAGGGCGGGTGTTGGGCTGCGCCTTTGATGTGGCAGTCTTCACCAACTTGACCCAAGATCATCTCGATTTTCATCGGGATTTAGACGACTATTTCAATGCCAAGGCGCTGCTGTTCAGTTCCGATTACCTCACGGGCAAGGCTGTGGTTAACATTGACGACCCTTACGGACGACAACTGTGCGATCGCCTAAATCCAGGGCAGGTGTGGCGTTACAGCACCAGTGACAACACGGCGGATTTGTGGACCAGTGACCTTACTTATAATCCCGATGGTGTCTCTGGTATCTTACACACACCGATGGGGAATGTTGACTTTCGATCGCCCCTGGTGGGTCAGTTCAACCTATCGAATGTTCTGGCCGCCGTGGGAGCCGCATTAGCGCTCGGCATGGATCTGAAGGCGATCGCCCAAGCGTTACCCAATTTTCCTGGTGTGCCCGGACGAATGCAGCAAGTGCAGGTGCAGTCCCACCAAGACATCAGCGTGATTGTGGACTATGCCCACACGCCCGATAGTCTCGAAAATCTGCTGAATGCGGCTCGACCATTCATCGCTGGTAATATGATTTGCGTATTTGGCTGTGGTGGCGATCGCGATCGCACCAAACGACCGCAGATGGGAAGCATTGCAGCCCGATTATCGGATGTAGCGATCGTCACGTCGGATAATCCCCGCACCGAAGAACCCCAGCGCATCCTCGATGACATCCTAGAAGGGATTCCTGCCGATACTCACCCAACCGTGATTTGCGATCGCGCTGAAGCCATCCGAACGGCTATTCTCAACGCGCAACCCGGTGATGGCGTGCTAATCGCTGGAAAAGGCCACGAAGACTACCAAATCCTCGGCACCGAGAAAGTGCATTTTGACGATCGCGAACAGGCCAGAGATGCGCTGATTGCTCGCTATGGCAGCGATCGCCCCTAGTCCCGACGAATGATCCTGAATACCGATAGAGCCTATGATTTTAGCGACAACTGATGTCCTGCAAGG
>CAKZMO010000033.1 GCA_937128595.1 uncultured cyanobacterium
TGTGAACACAGTTTACTTCATTTAGTCCTGTGTCCAAATTCAGGGGTTCACTACATAGGTAGTGCTAGATACATAAGAACATTATAGATCTTCACTGAAAAGATTTAAACGTTAACCCCATGAAAAATTTACGAATTCTATAAGCACACTAATTACAGAAGTATAATACGCTGTACTGAACTGATCTTGCCCCGTTTTCATAGACAGTGGTAAAGTCTCACTGATTGTTGCTCATACTGATGTGGACTTTGGTAGTCCAGTGCTGAATGTAGTCGTTTACGATTATAAAAACCCATGACATAGCTGAAGATTTCGGTGCGTGCTTGCTCGTGTGAATCAAAGCGATAGGTCACACACTCCGTTTTCAAAGTTCCCCAAAAGCTCTCGATAGGAGCCGCATCCAGACATTGAGCAGTGCGACTCATGCTGACATGCATGTTCAAGTCTTCCAGCCGTTGCTGGTAATAGCCACTGGTGTATTGACTGCCTCGATCACTATGGTGCAGCAATCCGGGCTGTGGATCACGCTCGACAACAGCCATATTTAGGGCAGCATCAACAAGATCAGTCGTCATATGATCTGCCATCGCCATGCCCACGATCCGACGTGAGTACAGATCCATCACACCTGCCAGATACATCCAACCCTCGTGCGTGTCAATGTAGGTGATGTCCACCATCCATTTTTCATCGGGATGGTGTGCCTCAAAGTCACGATCTAAGCGATTTGCAAAGACAGGATGCTCAGGGTTAGCAACGGTGGTTCTAGGTATATAACGCTTGCGTTTTGGTGGGCGCAATCCTGCCTGACGCATCAAACGTGCGACTCGTTTACGCCCGATTCGATAGCCAGCTTGCTTCAAAGCTGCATGAATACGAGGTGATCCGTAGCAACAACGATTGTCATGGAAGATCTCAATGATTTCCTCAGTCAAAACAGCGTCCTCTTGCTGGCGTTGGCTCGGCTCACGTCCACACCATGCGTAATAGCCACTGCGCGATACCTGCAACACCTCACACAAGCGTGATACGGGCGTCTCATCAGCTTGCTCTTGAATAGCTTCAAAGCGCTTCACTTTGCATCCCGCGAGAATATCGACACAGTTTTTTTCAGAATGTCACGCTCTTGTCGCAGAATCTCTGCCTCGCGCTTTAGGCGACGCACTTCTGCTTTGAGCTGCTCTACATCGCTCAATTCCAATTCGTCTGTTGCTTCATTGATCTGGAAGCGTTTTTGCCACCGACCTAATAAGCCATGTGTGATGCCTAATTCTTGCTCGATGGTGGTCTTTGGCTTACCTGTGCTTTCTAGCAAACGAACTGCTTCCTTCTTGAATTCATCGCTGTACTTATTGTTCTTGCCCATTTGATGTTCTCCTCAACTTCTTCTACTTTAAGAGGAGACTTTGCTACTGTCCACTATAGCGGGTGATGGTCAGTCAACGGCTTGCAAATATATCAACCGTTCACACACTCGATGAATATGTTTCACATCGGCTGACCCCGGCCCCAACTTCATCTCATGCAATAACGGATAACCTGACATCTGCTCTGTCCAACTTGAGGCTTCACTCAGCAGATTTCGCAATCGCATACGCGATACTTGAGACAGTTTCTCGTATGTTTGCTGGAAAAAGTTGCTTTGGTATTGGTGCAGAGCTGAATTGATGAGACGCTCGACCTGTTCTTCACTTGGCGGGGCTAATTGATGCAGGTGCAGGTATTGATAAACTATCTCTCGTAAATGTGGCATACGGAATTCATCTGGCAAAACATCATTGACTACCCACTCACTAACCTCCTTCTGATCCTCTACACTTGCACGACGAAATCCTAACCATTTGCGAATCTGTTGACGATGCTCTCGCATTCGACTTTCATCCCACTGATAATCTGACCACACTTCAGGCAACAAGTACAGTTGCTGGGCAACAAATTCGATAATAACTTCGGAAAGTTCATCCTTCTCTTGAGGAAAACGTCCCTCATATTGGAATACTTTCAGCAAAATCGCTTTGCCCAGATGATTGTGAGGATTATTTAAACCCAAAAATTCGCGCTCATCCGCTTGTAGGGTGAAATGTTCCACCAACTCTTCGACTGTCCAGCTCAGTTTCATCTTGCTTCTCCTTGAATTTATCTGTCAAGAAGAATCTTGGATGTAACTTACTGGATACGCAATTCATCTTCCATTAATCTAGTGAGCTTTCGTTTCACAGAAGTTAAACTCATGCCTTATATTGTGTATGATATGAAACACTCGAAAATCGCTTCTCATTTAATGTCTCATTGAGCAAAAACGAGTTTTTCGCAAGTTTCCTTAGACCATATAAGTCATAAAGACTTCTTCAATTGAGAATTTAGCGAAAACCATTCGATTTGAACTTAGTTTAAATATCTATATCCTTCAAACCATTTCAACTAGGCGTTTTCGGGGTAGTATGCAAAATCCCCATCTTATGCCGGAACAGCATCGCCACGATATGCCAAAATGATTTGTGCCTTGGGAACGTCATGGGCGAGTAAGGCATCTACAAGCTGTTTGTCGTGATGATCGACTTCAATTACAATCTGTTGACCAACAATACGGGCGACCAAAACTGTACTCACGATGCGCTTGTCACGGATGGTGGCAATATCGACAACGGTGTAAATCTGATCAGCTTCATTGCTAGTGAGATAGGCATAGTCATTGAGACCTTTGCCAGTATATTTCTCCATCTCTTCGAGCAGAATCTGTTTCATAGCTCCGGTATCCATCGCAGAATCTCCTCCTTTGCTGCATCATAGATGATTATTGGAATTGGTGTTCGTAACGTTTCATTCATCACTTGTTGCCCGAGCGGATGCTCGACCATTGTATTATAATCTACATCGGATAAGGCGACATATAGTGGCATATCTTGTCCTAGATAATCGAGTGCGCTTCGATAAACCAGATATTGACCAACCAGCATCATAAATTGATGAACAGGTGACTGATCCATAAGTTTGATCTCAATTAGGATCATTTGGCCTTTTGGGGACTGCACTGCTAGATCAATATACAATCTCCGAAGATCATCTGCTGTTTTCCCTACGGCCAGTGAATAGTGTTCCTTTAAAACGGACCACCCTGCTTTGCTAAGACTGCGAATGACAGCTTGATGATTACGATCTGTTGCTGGCATCTAATTTAACTTCTGGAAGGTTTGACAACATTAATTACAATTCTTTTGACCCCGTGAAAACGCTGTTATT
>CAKZMO010000034.1 GCA_937128595.1 uncultured cyanobacterium
GGGTTTCGCGTTGCTCAACACCAACCTACATGAGAACTTTTGTCCGTCAATCAGGCGGACAATAAGCGCAATTCAGGATTTGCAATAGGACATACTCCAGTTCAATTCAGGTCAATTAAATGTTGATTAGCCGTGTGCCATTCTTGCCAAATGGCTTTAAGCTCAGCTTCCGTAATTGCTGGTGTTGATGTTCCTAACGGTATGGATGCGATCGTTAATAAACACCGATAGTCCTCAATTCTCCGCTGCCCCAAGAACCATTCAACCTGCTGAGGAAATGATAGTTTTCCAAACTGGCGGGTTGCTTGAAACTGTTCTGGAGTAGCCGTCGTATAGCCATTTGCTGTCACACAGGCACTGAAGTGCAAGACCTCATTTATTTCGTCAGTAACCACAGCATAAAAGTTCTGATCTGCATCAGTCGTGTGAATCGTCACTGACGAACTTTCTGTGTCTAAGAGATTTGTATGATCCGCTAATAGTTGTGTGATATTACCGTCAAAAGAACGAAGGTAGAGCAGATGAATATCAACGGTATGATCATCCTTTTCAAAGGTATATTGAGCCTCATCTTCTACTCTTTCGATGTTGCCACTATCAATCATGATATCCAGCGGCGAAGACGGATCAATCGGTTGCCAATCCTCAAGGGGAGTGATGTCAGGAATTTCGCCAGACTGAACATTGTTGTAGTCTGATTGGGGCGCGATAACTAAACTAACGAGAACCGCCGTCGAGGCACAGCAAGCGGTGACAAGGGTTGCCAACCGCATCAATTTCCAGGAATTCATTGAACTAAATGCTACTTTGATCATCAGTCAAGGATGGCTTGGATGATTGCTTCATAAAGAAAAAACAGATGAATCCGAAAATTAAAACAGCGCCGACAGCAAACAACATGGAACCATCACCTTCATGCCAATAATCAAAGGCTGGTTTATTTTGGGATGCGGCTAAAACAGCCATAAGTGAAACGCGAATTCCATTCACAAAAAATCCAGTAGCGATCGCTACAAGGGGCAAAAGAATTCGCTTAATGTTGAGCATGGGAAACATCATCAATGTGATGACTGACAGTCCTAGCAAGTAGCTCATCGATTCCAGCCCTGAGCATCCTTCATAGACCTCAACGGCTCCGCCAGGTAATCGAATGAAGACCCCATCTAAGGTGACCTCGAAGCCGCCATACCAGAGCAAAAAAGATGAAAATTTAGCAGTGATGGGAGAAATATCAATGGTTGAGGAAACAATCACTCTTGGGATGCCCAAAAAGAATAGGATAGTGAGTTCTTTCCAAAATTGTCGAAGACCGTTGAAACCCGATGCAATTAAGGCTAATCCAATACCAGCAACGAATGGATAGATCCGAACAAAATCGCTATAGGCTTCTGGCGTGGACAAACTATATAGCAGCAGCCAAGCCACCAGTAGGAATCCCAAAATAGTGGGCAAGACGCTACTTTTGAAAATGAGTGTTTCTTTTCGTTCTTGGATTAACGTTGCGATCGCTAAACAAAACAGAATGGTCATCCCGAGATGATCGACTTCATCTGTGCGCCACGTTAATGTCAGCAAAATGGACACTAGCAATCCACTAAGTCCCATTAACCAGAACTCTGGACGTTGTAAGAGAGAGCTAGGTATCTGTTTTGAATTCATCTGTCCCCAATAATTTAGGCGGATAGTGCTAACTTAACGGATTGGTCAAACGTAGATGGCAGGAGGATAGGCCAACGAGGCTATCTTCATCGCCATAGGCGATTGAGTGGATTGGTCGAAACTACCCCGTCGTCTTTGACGTTGCTTGAACTAAATCATGATAAATATCTAGCATTGCGGTCGCTTTATGACTCCATTCAAATTGTTTGGCTCGTTCTGTGGCGGCTGTTGACATAGCCTGTCGGCGGGTATCCTCCTTTACTAACACGGCGATGTGTTTCGCCATTTCCGTCACAATATGCGCCCTTGAATGGGGATCAATCTTAATCCCGGTGTCATCAGTGACGTACTCTCCAATTCCTCCATTATTGACCACAATGCAGGGTAAACCCGCTCCCATCGCTTCCATCACGACGGCTCCACCAAATTCTCGGATGGATGGGAAGCAGAACACATCCGATTGCTTGTAATAGTCGAGGGTTTCATGCTGCTGCACCCACCCAGTAAAGGTGACGTTTGAGGTGAGGTTTAATTGCTGGCTTTGGTGCTCTAATGCCGATCGCTCTTGTCCATCACCAACAATTGTGAGATGAATGCGATCGCGCACAGCAGGTTCTAATGCGGCAATCGCATCGAGCAGCATATCAGCCCCTTTATAGGGAACGAGCCGCCCTACGAAAATGAGTCTAATGGTTTCGTGAGGGCTGCGCTCATGGGCCGCATCTAGAAATTTCTGATCAATACCGTTTTCATAGAAAAGCTGAATGCGCTCATCTGGGAGAGCAAACTTTTCTTGTAGCATCTTGAGGGTATATGTAGACCCGCTCAGAATCTTATCGGCTTGTCGATAGGTCTTTTCATATCCAGGTAAGAGCAATTGTCCGAAAGCTCTCAAAAAATTGAGATAAGAATATTCTTTTCGAGCTATATTCTTAAAACCGTCAGGAAATGGAACGCCACCATTGACTGGCCCGCAGAGAAAAGGGGTCTGGGTGCAAGCTAGGCTAAGCTTTACGGGGTAACGGGGAATCATCGGGGTGATGACGTGAACGAGGTCATAGTCCCCTGCCGAGACGGCATCTTTAAATTGCACATATACTTTATGGTTAAATTCTGCATAAACTGGATACGTTATGGCGTGGTGGAGCGGCCAAATTTTCTGAGTGATCGAGCTAACCCATGCGTAGTAGCGCTGAATGTGCTGGCTTTCGTCGATATAAACAACATTTTGATGCCCCTTTCGCGTGAGTGCATCACGATTACGGATGTGGGTAACCAGGGTTACATTAGCCTTCTCGTCTAACACTCGAAAGAAGTTATACCCAACCAGTGGAACTGATGACCAGTCGGGATTGCAGGACTCAATGACCAGTAAAACTTTGAGCGATCGAGAATCGATTAGTTCAGACAT
>CAKZMO010000035.1 GCA_937128595.1 uncultured cyanobacterium
AGCCCCTAATTGTCTGGACTCGCGTAGATGAAGGCTACGTCTCAACCTTTCAGTTTGGCAGATTATCTTGCCGACAAGCACTGCACAGAAGCTAGCTGTGAACTGGTCAACGGAGAGTGGCTTGAGATGTCCCCTGATAATGATGAGAACAATGTAATCGCCATTTACCTCATCGTGTTGCTGTCGCAGGTAATTCCGATTCGACATCTGCGTCGTGGAACGGGGATCGTGGTCAGTGGGGCGCGCATGACCGTCCGAGTTCCAGATTTAATGGTGTTGACGGAAGAGTTAGAGGCAGCCTTGGCGGGATGCGATCGCAGCATCGTATTACCTGACATGCCACCCCCAGCCCTGATTGTCGAAATCGTCTCGCCAGGAAAAGAGCATGAGGAGCGAGACTACCGCTACAAACGCTCTGAATATGCGGCAAGGGGCGTTGCAGAATATTGGATTATCGACCCAAAGCGAAAGCATATTGTGATGCTGAGCTTGGTAGCCGGACTGTATGAAGTGTCGCTTTGCAAAGAGGGCGATCGCCTTCTCTCACCGCTGCTCCCCCATCTTGATCTGACAGTAGAGCATGTATTACAAGCTGAACTTTAGCGATCGCGACCAAAACTAGCCCATCGAAGCAGCAGCTCAGCACCACTACCAAAGCGATTGTAATCGCAGACACGACGACTGAAAGGCGATCGCCCAACACCTCCGCAATGGCGATCGCCCGATGCACTGCTACAACGTTCGCTATGCTGGAAAAGTGGGGTCGTTAATCCTCTCTCAAATTCTTAAAGAGTCAGAGTTCTTTGCCCGGAAATAAACGACACGGAGTATTCTATGAGTTCTTCTTCTACCGAATCTTCCAGCTCAAACCCTCAGAAAGAATCGTCTGGTTCATGGGATTTGTGTCGCTTCGCCAAAACCTTGGCCTACTTTGGCGTCATTCCAGTGCTGAGTGGAGTTGGCTGGTTTCAAAATCTCCTCGGTAGTTCGCCTAATCCCAGCGCAAATCAAGAGGCGATCGCTTACGGGTCGGCAGCCCAGAGTGCGCCTCCTTCCCCACAGTCTTCTAAAGATATTGGAACAGAAACGATGACCTCGCCCCAGACTCGCCCCATTTTTGATTTCCGAGAGACTGACACCCCTATCCAAGACATTTGGGGTGCAGTGGATGATGTCGTGATGGGCGGAGTCAGTCAAAGCGCAATGGTGGATCGAGACAACACCGCTTTGTTTACGGGAACGGTGTCAACAGCCAACTCAGGTGGCTTTGCTTCCGTTCGGACAAGAAACTTTGAGCCTCCCCTCGACTTGTCTGGCTACAGTGGCCTCGAACTACGGGTGAGAGGAGATGGCAAGCGCTACAAATTCATCTTGCGGGATGAAAGCCGCTGGGATGGCGTTGGCTACTCCATGTCTTTCGATACGGTTGCCGATAGTTGGATGACTGTTCAGGTCCCTTTTTCTGAACTGCTGCCCGTTTTCCGAGCGCGCATCATGGAGGACGGTCAGCAAGTCAATCCCAGCCAGGTACGAGCATTTCAAGTGATGCTCAGCAAGTTCGAATATGACGGCGAACTTAACCCGACTTTTGAACCCGGCGAATTTGGCCTCGCGATCGAAACAATTCAAGCTTATCGATAAGTCGTTTCATATAGCAATCTCAAATGATTTGTGAGAAGAGGGACAGAAAGTAACAATCTGGCGTTGCATGACACGAGAATGATTGGGCAAAATTCAACCTTGGATGCTCCGACGAAAATCATTCTGCAAATGTGCAACGGCAAAAATCTGGATAGCTTCTACCTTTTCACTAAAGTAGAGGCCATCCAGACTTACATCATCGAGCGTATTAACTGTCTCTTTGAGTCGTAGATTGTGTTGCCGCAAAGTGTGTTTTGTATTGCCGTATAGAGCAACAATGCTTCTTTGGCGGCTCTAAACTCTCTCCGACTTTGCTCCTAAGCCGTTTGACTCATTTCACTTTCGAGCTGAGCCACTAGGCTAGAGTTTCCTTGAGCTTTTGCAACTTCGAGACGATGTTGCAAGCGATGCTGAAGATTTTCTCGGTGGACGCGACCCATCTCTAACATCAGAGCGCGTTTTCCAGTAGGACGAGTGCCAGTAGAACGGTCATTGCGAGAAGAGTTTGAGAGAGTCGGAGCCATTGCCGAGGTCTTTGCAGTCACAGGTTCCCGCGATTCGATCTCGCCATTTGTTTTGGTGCGGTAGGCAATACCCCGGTATTGCAGGTCGAGAGCAGGTTGGGGGACAGGGATATGGCGAGGGTAAGTTAGCGCATAACTTTGACCTCGATAGCGGCCTCTTAATTGAGTTTCCACTTCATCAACCACTGCCGACTCGTGATTGTAAGGCAAACCCCGATAAGTCAGTCTCATCATTTATTTAACTCCCAATGTATTGAAAATGCGTGTACTGAAGTGATTGCATCTAAACGAATTGAACCGAACGTCAAATTACAATTTGGTTCTGATCAAGTTCAGCGTATGGATGATGAATCCAACGATGCCAAGAATGTGTTGGGTTGGGTTGGAGTTCATTCGGTTAATCCAACCGTCTTGTTGAGGCTGATATGCTCAGAAAACCTCGACTAGAAGAACCCAGTTTCCTAAGTTCGACTTTTAGAGAAGAAATGAAATTGGCAACGTCAGTAATTTTTATCTTCTGTATCTAATTTTACCGTTTTTTCCTTATGTCATCAAACCTTCAACGAAACTTAATCTTAAGTTTTGCGTAATATGGAGTGAAACTTTGACGACCTTCTCCTCTTGGTTGGACTGATATAGTGCTACGCGCTGATATAAAACCAATGGTTGATGGAGAAGCCACGCGATGCGCGGCTTCTCCATCAATATCTGTCCTAACCTATCTGCGCATTGATATAAAAATTCCTTGTTAGTGAGGGAATAGAGCTGACCATGCAGGTTCAGTTGATACTGACAAATCTTAATGAAGGCGTCGCTGGCCTTGGGCTTCACTCTCAAAGGAGAGTCCCAAGCACAAAAGCAGGGTTCGACAAATGTACCTACACTGACTCATCTGAGGACAGAACAAGACGTTCGAGAGCTTTGTAGGTTGGCAAATTTTTAGCTGTGGGCTGGCGATCGCCACTCTATATATTGCGGTATATATTGCGGTTGCTCGACTCAGATCCCCTCTGTATGGATGAGGCTTCTGAACCGTAGATCGCTATTTCATAGACCAGCATCTGACTTCTGATACTTAAGAGAAACAAATTTCTCATGTGCTTTAATTGCAAAGCTCTTGTTGTCTGAAGTAGGATGCTTAGCAAGGTGCTTAATTTTTTGTAATATTTCTGTGATACATCTCATTTCATTAAGCGTACCGCCTCGTCTGAGACTCTTTCGCGAGATAGCCGTGCCTACGGCTCGTGCATCATGTCTAGCTCACACTATCTGAGCTTTCTTTCGCCTCACTTGGCACATTCACACTTGGCACATTTGGAGATTGCAGCATGGATCGATTAGTGAAGGTCGAGCGCTTTTGCCTCATTGGGCATTTGGTATCGATGGCGTTTGGGCTAGCAGGTTTGCTGCTGGTGATGCCCAATCCTGAGTTTTTGGACTATGTTCCCGCTGGGCAAACTCTGTTTCGATGGAGTATGGCAGGTGGAGGCGTCGTCTACATCGTGTTGGGTACGATCGCCGTTTCTATCTATGCGTATCGAACAATAGGACTCAGTCGCTGGCTGACGTTTATGGGAGCCGCGATCGCCATTTCCTTGGGCAGTGAGCTTTTGGGCACGGGCACAGGGTTTCCGTTTGGCGAATACAGCTATCTCAGCGGTTTAGGCTATAAGATTGCCGGACGCGTTCCGTTTACGATTCCGCTGTCATGGTTCTATCTAGGACTGTCTGCCTATCTATTGGCTCGTGCGGGACTCGCGGCTCAGACGAGCGATCGCGCTCAGAGCTGGGGCTGGATTCGCCAAATCGGGGCAATCAGCTTGGGAGCGCTGTTGCTCACTTCCTGGGACTTTGTGCTTGATCCGGCCATGAGTCAGACAGCGTTGCCTTTTTGGTATTGGCACCAACCGGGTGCGTTTTTTGGTATGCCCTATCAGAATTTTGCAGGCTGGATGGCGACTGGAATTGCGTTTATGGCTGTAGCGGCGATCGCTTGGCGCAAGCGTACACTTGCAATGCCCCAGTCTGACTTGCATATTCCGCTCATGGTTTATTTGGGCAATTTTGTCTTTGCAATGGTTATGAGCATGGCAGCAGGTTTTTGGGTTCCTATCGGCCTCGGAATTTTGCTCGGGGTGTTGCCTGCGGTGTTGTGTTGGCAGCAAGCGAAGAGTCTGGAGTCCGACGCAGAAGGTACAGCAACAGCGCATCTTTCCTCTGAGCCTGCTAGTGCCTCGACCAAGTAAAATCAGGGTCGGAGTTCCGAGGACTCTTTGAGTAAAAATCGGTTGAGCATTACAGGGTAGATTCACCATTGTGAACGAATGGACCGTACAGACTTGGCTGGGGGCGATCGCCCTGATACTGCTTTTAATTCAGGCTCCAGCCGCTGCATTGTTGATGGCTCGGCTCCTGCGCGGGCCGGGGAGAATGAATCCTCTCATGCCCGCTGAGACGACTCCGGATCTGCTCGACACTGTCAGCGTTGTGATTCCCACGCTCAACGAGGCTGAACGAATTGGCCCTTGCTTGGCCGGGATGACTCGCCAAGGTCACGAAGTGCGAGAAATCATCGTTGTAGATAGCCAATCAACTGACGGCACAGTTGAACAAGTAAAAGCAGCTCAAGAGCAAGATCCTCGCTTTCGAGTGATCCAAGACGATCCTTTACCCACCGACTGGGTGGGGCGTCCTTGGGCATTGCACAACGGATTTCTCCACAGCTCTCCCCAGAGTCAGTGGATTTTGGGAATTGATGCCGACACGGTGCCGAAGCCGGGTCTGGTTGCAGGTCTGGTTGCTCTTGCCAATCAACATCATTACGACGTGGTGTCTTTGTCCCCCCAATTTATCCTCAAAACTGCGGACGAGTTTTGGCTTCAGCCTGCTCTTTTGATGACTCTGGTGTATCGCTTTGGGCCATCCGGATCTGATTCTGAAAGTGCAGAACGGGTGATGGCAAATGGGCAGTGTTTTTTGATTCGTCGTTCTCTCTTAGAACAGATGGGAGGTTACACCGTTGCCCAAAATTCCTTTTGTGATGATGTGACATTGGCAAGAGAGGCCGCAGCTCAAGGGGCAGTTGTCCGGTTTCTGGATGGGGCACAGGTGCTGCAAGTGCGAATGTATGAAGGATTTCGGGATACATGGGAGGGGTGGGGGCGATCGCTCGACCTCAAAGACGCTAGTTCTGTGGGTCAAAAATGGGGAGATCTGGCGCTGCTCATTGCAGTACAAGGATTCCCGGTGATCTTGACGCCGCTCTTGGCTGCAGTCACTCTGCTCACCTCATCCGTTCCCCTGTTCTGGATGCTGGCTCTAGGTCTGAATGCAGGATTGCTCTTCGTTCGATTTGCACTTCTGTTTGCTATTCGTCCGTCCTATGCGATGAATCTCGCTGAGGGAGAAAGTTGGAGCTTCTGGCTCTCTCCCTTAGCCGATCCGCTAGCGGTTTACCGCATCTTTCTCTCGTCGGTCAGTCGTCCGACCCAGTGGAGAAGTCGCGATTATTCCACGATGGCCTAGATGATTTAGGGCGAAACGAGTTCACGTCTGTATTCGAAGAAATATCCAAAGACATCTTCCGAAAATATTTCAAAAAAAAAGAGGAAGCAAGTCGGCTCCCTCCTTGTGCATTCATTCACCTGTGACTCTAAAGTAAGCAACCCATGTGACATGGATGTGACATCAATATGGAAATGCCATGTCAGTGGTGAATAATTTTTGTTGAATGAATCTTGCTGTGTCTATTCAACACATTCTCGTGCCCCAGGGGGCGGAATATCAGGCAGTACTTCGGGGATTGAAGCGAAGCTCTCCCAAAGACCAATCTTTTCACACAGTATCATCCTTTCCTCGACCTGTGGTTTTGCCGATTCCGATTGGCTATGATCCCACACGGCGATCGCTCTCCCATCTCCACTCAACCCTTCGCTCCTCATCGGGATTGTTGCTCATGGGACTGGGAGGCAGTCTCACTCCAGATTTGTGTGTCGGAGATGTGGCCCTTTTAGAATCGGCGATCGCCACTTGGCAACCTGATCGGTCTGAACTCAAGGGCGATCGGGCTTTGATCGATAAGCTTCAGGCTCGACTGGGGCAATCAGGACGACGGGTAAAGGGAGTGACGTGCGATCGCCTCGTCAATATTGCGGCTGAAAAGCGTCAGCTTGCCGAGAAGTATGGAGCCTCTGTCGTTGAGATGGAAGGCTATGGCGTGCTGGAATATGCTCAGGAACATGAGATTGCTTGTGCGATCGTGCGGGTGATTAGCGATGATTGTTTTCACGATTTGCCCGATGCGAATGGCGCAATTTCACCGGAGGGAACTCTGCGGTCTCTGCCGTTGGCGTGGCGTATGATGCGACAACCCTTAGCTGCTCTGCGTCTGATGCGGGGTTCTCTTCAAGGGCTAAAGGTGTTGGAGCAGGTAACGGCTCAACTGTTTGCCA
>CAKZMO010000036.1 GCA_937128595.1 uncultured cyanobacterium
GAACTGTGATCCAGGTGCGGTCGCGTACCCGACCAATGTCTCAGAATCTGACTGCACAGTTGGCCGAGACGGTACAGTTATAGCTGATTGTTGACTAGAGGTTGGGATGTTGAGAACTCGACCTGCAAAAACTCGGTTAGGATTACGAATCGAGTTTTGCTCGATCAGTTCTTGCAGAGAAATTCCGTACTGTCTGGAGATCTGCGCTAAAGTTTCACCTGGGCGAAGCTGGTGAGTTGTCGGTTGCTCACTAGACCAATCAACGCTCGATGAGTCCTCATCTTGCAAGGCAGAAACCTGAACTGAGCCATCGCTAGAAGCCAAGTCGCTGTTGGACTGTCTAGCATCTGCAACAACTTCGCTTGAGGGTGAGACTTGGGCTGTAGACTGACCATCAGTAGGCAGTAAGAGAACCTGTCCTGCCCGAATATCGTCTGGGTCAGAGAGACCGTTAACCTCGATAATGGCTTGTAAATCTACTCCGCTGTTCAGAGCAATAGACTCAATGGTTTCCCCTAGCTGAGTTTCGTAATGAACAGCCGAACTGTTCAGGCGATCGCCAGCATCAGGCAAAGCCGCTGAGAGTCGCGTCGAGGACGAATCAGATTGCTGAGAGGAATCAGCTGCTGTGACATCGTCAGATTGATTGACCTCGACAGTCTCCGGCAGTATAGCTGTAGGCTTGCTTGCCTGAAGCTCCGCCATACGTTCCCGCAACTCTTCCCGTCTATTTCTCAGACGGTCGATTGAGGATTGGCTAATTGCTCCAGATCTTGGAACTCTATGAGTCGAAGCTTCGCTTTCAGAAGAATCCCTAGTTTCAGAAACTTCCGACAAGTTATCTGTTTCAAGAGACTGAGAAGCTTTTTGAATCTGTAGATGAGCTAGGTTTCGGTTGATCGCTTGAGAAGACGAGTCACTCGAAACAACAGGGCTTGGAACTTGTGGAACTGACTGTCTTTCAATTTCAACAGGAATATTGAGCGCCTGTCCAACTCGGAGAACCTCTTCGGAACTCAAGACGTTGGTAGAGATAAGCTCACCAGTACTGACTTGATACCGATCAGCGATGCTCCAGATGGTGTCGCCTTCTCGAACGACGTGGTTGACTTCGCCTACTTCAGATGGGCTAGGTTCAGCCCCTGCTTTTGCCAAAGATGGAAGCGAGACTTGATGATCGGCCGCTAGGGCTTGATCGTCCTGCTGGTGAATAACCAGACCAGATGCCGCAACAGACAAGGCGATTCCAATCATGGTTACTGACTTACGAGATGAACCCGATGCATCAACTGAGATGCGCTCATCGCTTTTCGAAGCTGTAGCCGCGTCAGATATTGGACACGCTAGCCTTGCCTTTCGCTGAAATATCCGTTTCAAGAACGACCTCCTAGTAATTCAGCGTTCAACTGCCTAAGCATACACACCTGTAATCAAAGTTTGATGATATTGAACGTCAAAAACCGAATGAATACTCTGACCTGTCTTTCGACGTAAGTCTTTCGACGTAGGTAAGACTACCTTGCTTTTGAAAATTACACAAGATATCTTTCCCCAACAGTACCGTAATCTAATCAGGCTAAAACTCAGATGAGTTTGCCGCTTCAGGCTTGGTTTCTAGTCTGCACCCTTGCCGCCATTGTGAGAAATATTTTCCACGGCTAAGCATACAGTCTACCCTAACCGCTCAACTTCGTTACCAGTTCACAATTTAAAGATTCAAATCAGCCCTATCTGAATAGCCAAGCGCCCTTTTATTCTGAAATACACCTTTTCTGAGACCTTTGAGTGTCCTGTTCGAGAGAAAAAGGACAGAGTCGAACGGAGCCAACCTCAGAAGTTGAATACATTCATGAAAATCTCAGAAAACTAGGGGTATTCACTACTTTAGAACTTTGCAGATGCCCTTGAGTCGTTAGTTGTACGGATGCTGAAAATGAAAGATGAGAGAGACTACCGTAGCCTAGCTTTTAAAAAATCAGTACACACGCAGCAGATCAAAAATGACATCATCTAGAGTCATTCATGCATATAAATTTCTTATGCAATTGGGGAACATTTTGTAGTTTAGAAAACCGAAGTTCTGGTATTAGAACACATGTTCTTTTCGGTTTGGCGACGTCCCTTTTCTGTTTTATTCGATAAATACAGATTCTTGTCAGGATAGCTCACAGAAAAAACATGAAGATTGCATCTATATAGTTGTCCTTGTTTTGTGTCCCTGAAGGAAACCTGCAGAAGAAATTAGATTAGAGTACCGAGCTGTCGTCGTGCTTCAAATAAGCCTAATGCTGCGCTTACTGAGAGGTTTAGGCTTCGCACATGGGCCTGCGACATTGGAATATGAACAGTTGCGTCACAGCTTTGTAGGACGCGAGCAGACAGTCCTTGCGTCTCACATCCAAACAAGAGCCAGTCCGTTTCTTCATATTGAAACTGGATGTAGTTTTGAGTGCCTGATGTGCTGAACCCAACCCATCGTCCTCCTAAAGGCTGGTGAATGACTTTGAATTCTTGCAGTGTTTCGTAAACATGTAGATTAACGTGAGGCCAATAATCTAAGCCTGCGCGCTTGAGATGGCGATCGCTGATTTCAAACCCAAGCGGCCCCACCAGGTGCAGCTCAGTGCCAGTTGCTGCACAAGTGCGTGCGATGTTGCCTGTGTTTGGCGGAATTTCAGGATTCACGAGCACGATGCGTGGCATGAGCAAGAAAAGAAGACAATAAGCTAGAAGGAAGACAGTCATGAAAATATAGACTGCACAAGTGCCGAGTCACTTAAGCGGTCGCAGAATGACAGATTTCGTCGGCTAGAGCCAGTTCAGTTTCTTTAGTTGTTTGAATGGCTTGCCGTATGATCGTGCGGCTATCAATCCCTTGATGGGAGAGAGAAAGCCAGCGTTGAGCTTCGTTGCCCTCTCGCAAAATTTTCTTAACGGGCAGGAGGAAGCAGCTAAATCCTTCTGCTTTGGCGATCGCCCACACCTCTTTATAGATAGATTCAATCCAATCTCTTGCCAAGATAGGACGTCCATCTTGCCAATGGTGCAGTTCAGCTCCGAGGCTCGATTGTGCGGCGGCCATTTCATTAGCATCGGTGAGTGATGTTAACTCTTCAGCTCGGTTGGTACTAGAAATTTCACTTCGAACGAGGGGATCGAGTGAGGGGTCAGCTAGGGACTGTAGAATGCGGGCTTCGAGCAACGCCGCAATAGCAAGCAGTGCAATGGGATCGGTGACAAGATCGCAAATGCGCAGTTCCAAACGGTTGAGGCAATAGGGACGGCGATCGCCATTCGGTCGCACTGATGACCAGAGATGGCGAACGTTTTGCATGGTTCCGAGCTTTAGCTGTTCCTCTGTCCATTGAATGAAGTGAGCGTGGCTCTCGAATAGGGGAACGTGAACAGGAGTTTTTGGAAAGACGCTCCATCGGCTCGAATGATAGCCCGTGGCAGTGCCATTCACAAACGGAGATGAGGCGCTCAATGCAAGATATAGAGGCGCTTCGACCCGAATCAGCCGACAGGCTCGCATCAGCGCTTCTGGGTCGCTGATGCCAATGTTGATGTGGATACTAGCTGTGACGACATCTGTTCCGTAGGTTTTCTCGATGTAGTCATGATAGGTGTTTTGGGGATCGGAACGAACGAAGCGATCGCTCCCACCAAGTGATAGGGTACTGCCGGGAATGATGGTGTATCCGCCTACGTTTTCGCCCAGATTTTGGAGATAAGTACGCAGTCGTTGGCGAGGACGCACCAGTTCGCACAACAGTCGTTCGTAGCGGGAGAGTGGCGGTGTCGTGTATTCTACGTTGCGAGCATCGGGTTCGCGGACAAATCCATTGAGGTCAGCCACGATTTTGTCAGAGAGACCAACAATGTCTCCATCTGACGTACCTGTGTACATCTCAACTTCAAAACCTTTTGAAAGCACGGCGTCTCTTCTCCCGAGTGAATGCAACATTCCTCTCTAGTATGAGGGAAAACACGGTTTGGAAGATGACGGCAAGCCGAAAATCTACTACAAGCCATAAAAAAAGGGAGACAAAGCTCCCCCAAACGATTCACCAAAGGAATGAAATTACTGACAGTGTAGCGCCTTTAAGAAAGTTGCGATAGACATTGCGGTCGCACTTCATCTTAGATTGTTGTTTTTACGATCACATTGAACTAACTTCCTATCGACCTAGCAATTCCCAAATGAGTGAAATGAAGTCTCAGTCAGAGAAATAGACTAAAAAGAGAGCGATCGCACCACGATAGGATAAGAGCATCGTTACCGAAGCTATGGGAGAACGAAATATGCAAAACCCGTTTGTGAGATGGAACATATGGGCGATCGCTTGCATTTGCTCGATTAGTCTACTTATATTTGGTTGGACATCAAACGCGATTGCAGACGAGGAGATGGCATCGCGCGGAGAGGTCTTAATCTACAGCACGGAAGCATCCCCTGAGTTATTAGGCAATGCGACCTTTGTACCCATGGATGACGAGCTACAAGTCAACGTGACCTTGAGCGATGTTCCTTCTGGCTATCACGGTTTTCACATCCATGAATTTGGGAGTTGTGATGACGGAGGCTCAGCCGCAGGCGGACACTTTAATCCATTAGAAACTCAGCATGGCTATTTACCGAAAGAAGGATTAAACAACGCCCATGCTGGAGATTTGGGCAACATTCTCATCTTTTCTGATGGCTCTGGGACTCTTCAGGAGACGCTTCCAGATATGCCGTTGGCAGAGGGAGAACTGGCGATCGCCGGACATGCAGTGATTCTTCATGCGGAACGAGATGATTTTGGTCAGCCGACGGGAAATGCGGGTGGACGACTTGCCTGTGGCATCATCGAAGTGGCAGGTCAGACTGAATAGCGGCTTTTGGGAAACCTCTATCCGGCATTAGCCTTAGACGTTTCAGAAAAGGCAAAGGGAGACTGGAGCCAGTGAATGACTCGGGAAGCAACCGATGGATTTGCTGGAGCAACTTCTGGAGTGGAAACCAGTTGCCAGACCGTTTGTCGGGGAATCACTTGAGGATATAGCACCGCATACTGATGGTGATAGCGTTCCAGCGTTTCTGTTGCGAGACGAATCTGTTGATGCAGACTTTGGTGCTTTTTCTCTGTGGCTTGCCACTGTATCACCTGGGGCTGGAGAATCTCGGCTGCGTCTGTTAAATGCTGTTGTCGAGCCTGAAGGAGATACGTTTGCTGGGCTCGGAGCAACCAGGGTTTCAGTAAATCCAGTCGTTGGGAGCGATCGACCACAGCATCTCTTAAGTCGTTAGGCATTTCAGTTAGTCCCAATGACCTCAGCCTTTCTTCCACATTGGCATTCAGCTGATGTCGAAGTTGTTTATGCTGCTCTTCCAAATCTTCTATCGATGCCGAAGATGGAGCCTGGGCGTGAATATCTGAGCGGTGAGCGGTTGACGAGATGTTGTCTAAGTTGAACTTGGCGTCTACCCACTGCTGATCCATCTGCTTCCACTGCTCAATGAGCGATCGATAGGATGGCGATCGCGCCAAAATCTCAAAGGCTGCTGTATGGTCATTGGGAAGACCTATCTGCCGCTGTATCTCACGAAACTGCTGAGAACTGTGGGCCCGCTGCTCGTCAGCTGACTGGAGCTGTCGGCTGAGTGAGTCGGCAATATGACCCAAATTAACTTGTTGATCAGCAGAAGCGGAACGGTGGTGCTGTTGTTCAAAGTGAGAGAGGTCTGACTGCAGTTGGGTTAAGCGCTGAGTCGCTTGCTCCATTTGCACCTTTATATAGTCAAAGTTTTGGCATACCTGCACCTGACAATTGTGCCCGTGTTGGAGGTAGGTCTGAGCGATCACCTCCAAAACCTGAGCCACGACTTGGATATCTTGACCGGAATAGACAGCCTCTAAGGTATGGCGATCGGTGGGTTGGAGCACAAAGTTTTTGGCGAAGTCATCGTAGCTGAGATGAATATCCTGCTCTCGCAACTGAGCCAAGACGGGTTTGATGACCTCAGGACTACTGAGAAATGTCGCTTGAATCTCAATGTTTGAGTACTCGGGACTGAAATTTTCAGGTACGCCACCAGATGCGGGTGAACGATTGGCCTGTGTAGCTGCTTGTATCTCGGCCAATTGTGGCTCAGGCGATTGTGTCTGGCTTGTTGTTTGTCGCGAGGATACATTTTCAGAGTTGAGAACGCCATTGAGGCGAACCTGGACACGCCCTTCATATGCAGACGTTCCTGAAGAGGCGATCGCCAAGCCATAGACGAACCCAGTAGAAATAATAGCGGCAGAACCGCCAGCAATTGCTAAGACGGTTCGGGATGAATCATTCCGCGATCGCTTCGGGGGACGAGCCGCCATGACAATTCCTCAATTCACTGATTTGAATTCATCGTTGGACGCGGACGGCGGAACCTCTCGGGCGATCGCGCGTCAACATCACCTGGTAAAAATTACACGCGCTGACAAAATAATCCGGATCGGATATCAAACTGATCCGGATCGGTCATCGATCTGTCTAAATTATTGAGTCTAAATTATTGAGTGATTTTCTGAATCGCTACACAACGGCCATAGAAGAAGGCTGACTTACGGTTTCAACTAGCTCATCTACGCTGCCTACTGTCCAGATTGGAACACCCAAAGCTTTTTCCAATTCTGCAACGGTCATGTCATCGAGAAATTTGGCCTCATCGTGCTTGAGCATCAGCGATGGCAGCACAATGGCATCACCTAAGTATTGGCCTGACAACTGCTGAAGCAAATCCTGCCCGGTCAACAACCCCGTTACGGTAATGTCCTGTCCCCAATAAACACTGTTGAGAGCTGCCATAGAAACCGTCAATCCCTCGACTTGGTTTAGTCGGTTCAGAATTGGCTGAAATGCATGTTCCACTGAATTGCCCAAGACCCACGTTAGTTCCCGTGACGGTTTTACCTCGGTGGGCAAGCCCATCGCTGCGGCCTCAAATTCTTGGAGAAATAAGTGAATGGAACCGACTCCGTTGCCAATTTGAGGATAGTCTTCGTAATGAGATTCAGGTGGCAGATCAACCTGTCCAATGAGAAACCACTCATCGGCTAACCAAGCAAAGCTTGACCCAAACTGCTTTTGAAATCGAGCTTGAAGGCGTTGAACTTGGCGAATCACAGTACGAGCATGGTCAAGGGTAACTGGAACAAGTTCGTCTTCTGCCGGACGAAATCGCGTCAACCCCACAGGAACCACAGCAACAGAGGCAACTGCGGGCACTTCTGCTGTCCGGAACTGTGCTAAATCCAGCAACGTTTTTTCGAGGTGCTCACCATCGTTGATACCAGGACACACCACGACCTGGGCATGAATTTGGAGTCGATGCTCTTGAAACCATGCCAGCTGGTCGAGAATTTGTCCGGCTCTGTCGTTTTTTAAGAGGCGCGATCGCACTTCTGGCTCCGTCGCGTGAATGGAGACATAGAGCGGCGATAGACGTAGCTGAGCAATTCGATTCCACTCTCGCTGCGTCACGTTGGTCAGAGTCAGATAGCTGCCATAGAGAAAGCTGAGACGATAGTCATCGTCTTTTAGGTAAAGAGTTTCACGCTTGCCAGGAGGCTGTTGGTCAATAAAGCAAAATGGGCAACGGTTGTTGCACTGGATTAGACCATCGAAGAGAGCGGTTTCAAACTCCAGCCCTAAATCATCGTCATAGTCCTTTTCAATCTCGATATGATGAGCCTTGCCTTTGGTATCGAGAACGTCTAGTGCTAATACCTCATCGGCGCAGAGAAAACGATAGTCAATCAGATCACGAGGTTGTTCGCCATTGATAGACACAAGGCGATCGCCCGACTCGAAGCCGATTTCTTCTGCAATAGAATCAGGCAAAACGCGGGTAATTAGGGCAGGGCGAACAGTTGCATCACTCATGAAATTTCGACTAAAAAATCTTGGCAAACCCGAGGAGGTAAAAAGCAAGCCGCATGGATCTAGCTCCACACTGGCTCTTTTCATGCCTCCTTCGTCTATTGTGCCAGCAGTCGAGAATTCTGCCAGAGAGAGATTTTATGCTTGCCTAACTATTCTCGACTAACCCCAAGGCGATCGCCCCTAGAATGACAATGCCAAAGCCGAGACGATACCAGACAAATACCCAAGTATTGTGATTCTGAAGATAGCGCAACAGCCAGGCGATCGCGATGTAGGAAGAGATTCCAGATGCAAGCAACCCTCCAATTAGAGGAACGAGGCCGACATTGCTCAAGCCTGTGTCGAACAAGTCTTTCATCTCCACAAGCCCCGCCAGTGTAATGGCAGGAATCCCTAGTAGGAAGGAGAATCGGGCAGCCGTAGCACGTTCGAGTCCCATAAACAGGCCACCCGTGAGGGTTGATCCCGACCGAGACGCCCCCGGCATCAGAGCGAATGTTTGAGCCACTCCCATCAAAATGCCGTCTTTCATACCCAGCTTTTCGAGATTGCGCTCTCGTTTCCCCACCTTTTCTGCCAAGGCCAGAAGCAATGACATGATAATCGACACGATGGCGATAGAAGCCATGCTGCGAATGGGGGAGTTGTCCAAATCAGGAACCAGTGCTTTCAGCATTAAGCCGAAAACCAAAATTGGAATGGTGCCGAGGATAATTCCCATGCCGATACGAAAATCTTGGGACTGATAATCCGATTTGGCGATCGCCCGCTGCATTCCGGTGACAACTTGCACGACATCTGCCCAGAAGTACCACAGAATAGCCGCGATGCTACCCAGTTGAATCACAGCGGTAAATGACACGCCCGGATCCCCCCATCCTAGCGCCACGGGCACAGCTTTCAGGTGTGCCGTACTGCTGATAGGCAAAAATTCAGTCGCGCCCTGTACGAGCCCCAGCACAATAGACTCTATTAAGCTGATATCGCTGCTTCCGGCACTGGCTACTCTTGCAGACTGAATCTCTGCAAATGGCAGGGGCATTAGATCAATGCTTAAGATATTATTCATTCCGCTCTATGCCCTCTCATTTTCCTCTGTGACATGGTTAGATATCAGGTATCGGTACCAATACCCCCTGGAGGGGATATCAAATAAAGCAACAGCCTGTCGCCCCTAGCTTATGTAGAGATTAGGTTTCGTTCAATCCCAAAAGTTTTCACCTCAGCATAGATTCATCCTTTACGCAGTAATAATTGGCCGTTCTTTACAGTCATAAGTCATATCTTCTCTCCAGCGGGGTGCCATTCGAAAGGATGAACTGATACTTTTCCTAAAATTCTTGAAACCGCTTTGTAGAGTTCATTTGGCCTCTTGGACAAGAGATTCATAAAGCCCTACATCCACGAACGGTCACAGCGTTGTTTTTCCAACTCTCTCGAAGGAGTCGTGTTATGTTAAGAAAGTTGAACCTAACTCATAAATCCTTTGGCTTACATTCCATCTACAGTGAAACCTGAATTGATCGGGGCTCAACCACATCTGCATTACAGCCCTTTTCAATCCGCAGTAAAGCATCAGTGGAAATTCTGGGCTGCGGCAGTATTCTTGGTTTCAGTTCCCGTATTTTTCCAAGCTCCCTTGGTAAGAGCGTACCCACTTCTGAGCTTGATGCTCACGCCGGGATGGTTGGCTCTGGGGCGCACCCTTCAAGCTGAAGCCTCCACCCATCGCTCAGGTGACTTAATAGTTGGGTTCACATGGACTTGGCTCGCAGGATCGATTTATTGGGGATGGTTCAGATATGAGCCGTTGCTGCATTTGCCTGTAGAAGCAATAGGTCTGCCATTTGCCCTAGCCTGCTTGCTCACTCAACGCAACAGAATTGGCAACTGGTTCTACATCGGTTCTCTCTTTGGAACCTGTATGACAGATTTGTATTTTTACCTAGTAGATTTGATTCCCCATTGGCGACAGTTGATGCAGGTTGACCCGTCCCTTGCGACGCCTATTTTTCAGGATGCAGTGATGCGAATGGAGACTCCTACGGGGATCGCTTTGGCGATCGCCATTGTTACTATTCTCCTCATCGTTGGGTTGGTTCCACTGCGATCGCCCCATATCCACTGGCGTGTATTCAGCGGAGCCGTACTGAGCACGGTATTGGTAGATGGATTGTTTTGGATAGTCGCATCTTCTGCATAAGCGGGGATATTATTTTTGAGAAGAGTGCGACAGTCTGCAATCGCTGCTAGTATCGGCTTAAAATATCCCTATGGCACTAGTGCCAATTGACGTTCAGTAATCGTCAGATCAGGATTGTGTCATGGCAGTGAGTGAGCAGTTTTTATCCTTTATCCTGTTCGGATTGACGTTGCACTCGTGTCATTCAAGCTGATGTTCCTGATAGCGCAACTTTGTGCGTGTAGTCGGAAACATCAGTATGTACTTTCTCGGTACAGCTGCTCTGTGACATATACCTGTGAAGGCACCCATAAGTCAGCATTCTGTTCGTTTTTTTGATTTAAATGAAGAAGTTATGCTTTTTGTTCTGCTCGCGCTTGAGTCGCGGTTTGAGAACCATAAGCATTTTGGATTTCACAAATCAAGTAAAACTGTAAATCGAGTGCGCGCCTGTAGATTGTTGTTTGGTGAATCCACTCATCTGACTGTACTCTGGATGGCATTGGTCGATTGCAGAGTTAGGATGAGGCTATCGGCAGGCACACTTGGCTACTCGCTGCCGTCTTTGATTTACGGATGGAGAATGGGAGCATTAGGGTGCATCATTGGGAAAAGGGAAATATTCAGCGGTTTCTTAGCCTGTGGTGAATTCACGAACTGTTCCCCACTTAATACTTCGAACAGAGTCAGGGAGTCGATATGTGTCGCTCGCTGGTAGTACCTGTTGGACAATCGGGCGCGGAGATGACAACAACTTTGTTTTGCCTGATCGGTGGATCTCTCGAAACCACGCCATGCTACAGCGGATGGAGACGGGCGAATTTTATCTGATTGACTTAGGCAGTCGGAATGGTTCGTTTGTGGGTGGGCGTCGAGTGACCGTTCCAGTCACACTCAAAAACAGCGATCATTTAACATTTGGGCAGACTGAGCTTGAGTTTTACTGCCCAGATACTGACATGCGGCCAGATCTCTCTGCAGACGGAGACGGGGACTCTCAAGATTTTACGGCGACAGCAATGCTGCATGTGCGTCGGCTAATTTCAATTCTGGTCGTCGATATTCGAAACTTCACTGGGATGACACGCCAGCTCGACGAGAAAATCTTGTCAGAAGCTATTGGCACCTGGTTTCGAAAGTCGGGCGACATTATTCGAGAATATGGGAGCTGGGTTGATAAATATATCGGCGACGCGATCATGGCGGTTTGGATCCATGGAGAAGAGACGGTTAGTCACGAAGAAATGCTTCAGATTGCTAGAGCCCTTAGCGATTTACACAAAATGACTTCACAGCTCCATGAGCAGTATCCTTTGCCGTTTCCTGTCCGGGTCGGAGCAGGGCTAAACACAGGCTACGCCATGGTTGGCAATACAGGAACAGGCGATCGCCCTGACTACACCGCTTTAGGCGATACGGTCAATGCAGCATTTCGGCTTGAGTCTTCGACGAAGCAGCTTGGCCTTGATATTGCCCTAGGCGAAACAGCTTACCAATATCTTTCTGCTACCTATGCTCCAGATCTATTCAGGCCACATATCGTTCATCTCAAAGGTTACGACGCTCCTACAAAAACGTATGCCGGAACCTTTGAGGAACTGGATGAGTTTCTAAGTACGGCTTCAAAGCCCAAAACCTAAAAAGCCCAAAATCTAAATCCAGTAAAGGATGACCGATTTTTGGGGTGGCATATTTGCGCATTTTTTCTTCAAAGGAATTCTGTGACGATAGTGACAGATTGGCAAGATCTTTCTCGCATCCGCTATGCTTTCGGTTTGAGGGCTACTTAGGCTAGGTCTGACCCTCCACGAGGTGAATGACAATGAGACCAAAATCTTCTTTGTTTACTGCTCTGCTCTGTCGAAGCGTGAGCCAAACGACCGTTGGATCGTCTCACTGGACAAAACGGGGAGGGCTGTTGCTGGGTGTGGCGATCGCCCCCATAATTCTTGTTGCTCCAGCCGATGCCGCTGAGTTGACTCAATGGAGCTTTGACCCGGAAACGCGTCAGCTCGAAGTCAGAGTTCCTGGGGGGACGACTCCAAACTATTTTTTACTGGCGCAGCCGGCTCGCATCGTGCTCGACTTGCCCAACACCGTGGTGGGCAATGTTGTAGAAGAGCGACGCTACAGCGGTATGGTGCGTCACATTCGAGTCGGTCAGTTTCAACCCGGACTGACGCGTATTGTCATTGAACTATCGTCAGAGGCGGTGCTTGCACCTGCCCAGGTCGAACTCAGAAATGTTGGCTCCACAGGAAATGGACGCTCAGAACAGTGGGTTCTACGTCCCCTGCTAGCAGGAGACGCTCCTGTCGCAGCCATTGAGCCTGTGCCTTCAACGCTTGCTCCTGAGGGGATCGATGAGCCCGCTGAGGTTGAACCCGAAGGAGTGGTGTTTGAGCCGTCTGACAATACAGACGCCTCGGAAGAGGGGGCGATCGCCAGTCAAAACGCTTTTGAGGAATCTGAGGCAACTGATTCGAGCGAATTAACCAATACGAGTGAAGTACCAGAAGCTGATGAGGCTCCCGAAACAGACACGCAACAAGAAACAGAAATATCAGAGTTTGACTTGGCAAGGGAGACGGCCGAACTACCTCCGTTGGAACCAGGAGCATTTGAAATTCCAGTCGTGATCCCGCCGCCTGAACTAAATGATTCCGAACTTTCTAACCCCAATGCTGATAGCGATTCAGAGCGGAACGAGTTGAATGCTGAGGGATCAAGCGTTGCTGAGGCTCAGTCCTCTCGCGAAGACTCAGAGATCAATCTTCCAGTGGCGATCGCTCCATCCGAAGCCGTCGAAGAAGCGGCGAGTGTAACGGAGAGTAGTGCCGCCTCTGCAAATACGGGGGCATCGAACGTCGAGAGAGCCCCCTCTCCAAACTTGGATAGTCAGAACGCTAATCGACAAGAAGAATCGGACGACTTGAGCACTGAGGTTGCTAGTTCAGAAGATAGTGTAGCCGATTCCAATGCCGTAACTGCTCATTCAACGAATAGCTCGACTCGACGGGTTCAAGTCACCTCTCCTGAAGATTTGCAGCGAGTGCTGGATGAAATTACCTCGGGTAACACGGCTGCGCCAAGTGTTCAGAGTACACCCACAGAGCCTGAGCGAGATGATACTGAGGCACCAATCGGAATAGGAGAGGGGGGTGAAGAGAGCCAAGAAGAACCTGAGTCTTCTCCTTCATCTGATGCTATGGAATTAGACTCTTCTGAGGAAGAAAACGAGGCGATCGCCACCGGAGTTGAATTATTTGTGCCCGACGCTTCTGGAAACGATCCCCAAGCTTCTTCTGAGACGATTTCTCCCTCTCCAGAAGATGAGATTGCGACTGCGGCTGCACCTGCCATCGATCCCGAAGCCTTACAAGACCTGCCTCCAGCGATTGACGATATTGATGAGTCTGTGACGGTAACAGTGCCAGCCTTGGACGAATTCGAAGTAGAAGAACTTTCTGCTGTTCAATCGGTAGGTCAGACGGAAGCTGAAAGCGATATTACAGAAGTGAATGCGCCAGAAGATAATGATGCAGAGGCCGACGTTATTGTAGTTGATGACATAGTAGTTGACGACATAGAAGCTGATGAGATCGAGGTTTCTACGGCTGATATAGAAGTCGAAGCGAGTCGAGAAGCACCATCTTCGAACACTCTTCCCTCGTCCGTATCTTCTGATTCCGCAGCAGCATTGCCGTCTCCGTCGATCGCACGACCTCAGCCCGTTGAGAATGCTACGGAGCCAGAGCCGGATTTCTCACAAGAACTGCCGATCCAATCTCCGGCACAGGGCGATCGCCAACTGGTTGTTGCCGCGCGCTCAGGTGCTCAGATTCCATCAGGGACCGTGCTGACACTGCGCTATCCGCGACTGACTTCAACCCTGCTTCAAACGGGGATCGCTTGGCAAGATGTTTTATTGTTGGAGCAAACGATTCGGGATACTACGGGACAG